>JBOFYV010000067.1:0-24963 GCA_051654865.1 Peptostreptococcaceae bacterium | reverse complement strand
AAATAAAGATTATGTGGTTATTATAGCAAAGAGGATACACCTGTTCCCATTCCGAACACAGAAGTTAAGCTCTTTAGCGCTGATGGTACTTGGGGGGCAACCTCCTGGGAGAGTAAGACGTAGCCACGTAATTTTTTTTTTATATTTAAATCGTTATACTTCATGATAATTAAACATGAGTATAGCGATTTTTTTATGTACAAGAAATTCATATTTATTTAAACTAATTGTGTAAAATTTTACAAAATATATGAACAAATGCTATACTATATAGAGTAAAAGGATAATAAATAAAAAGTCGTCTGGAGGTTAAGTATGAGCATAGGAGTTGTAGGGGTAAACCATAATTTAGCTCCAATAAAGATAAGGGAAAGTGTATCTTTTACAGAAATACAAAAAATAGAAGCTATAAATTTTTTATTAGATAAAGAGATTGAAGAAATAATAATATTATCTACTTGTAATAGAAGTGAGGTATATATTCAATCTAAAGATATTGAAGAAAAAATACAAATAGTAGAGCGTTTCTATGAGGATTTTTTTGATACACAGGGGATAAAAGAGTATTTATTTTGTAAAAAAGAGATAGATGCAATAAATCATATATTTAATGTAACATCGGGGTTAGATTCAATTGTTTTGGGGGAGGACCAAATATTAGGACAAGTAAAAGATGCACATGATTTTTCTATGCAACTAGGTGCTAGTAAAAAAGTATTTAATAAATTGTTTAGAGAAGCAATTACTACAGCAAAAGAAATAAAGCATACAACTAAAATATCTCAACAACCACTATCTATAAGCTATATAGGGGTAAAGTTTTTAAAAGATAAAATAGGTAGCTTAGAAGGTAAAAATGCATTAGTAATAGGTGTAGGTAAGATGAGTAAGTTAACAATGAAACATCTAGAAGAAGAAAAAGTAAATACTATATATGTATCTAACCGTAGTCACGGAAGAATAAAAGAAATAGAAGATGACTATAAGAATATAGTTCCTATAAATTATGAAGATAGATATAAGATACTTAATGATGTAGATATTGTTGTTAGTGCAACAGCATCACCGCATATAGTTATAAAAAAAGATGAAATGCCAAAGGTTAATAGAGAGATATATATGATGGATATTGCTTTACCTAGAGATATAGATCCTAATATAAATAATTTAGAAAGCATTAAAGTATATGATATAGATAACCTAAAAGACATACAAGATGAAAATGACCAAAAAAGAAAAGAGTTAGCTTATTTAGGTTATGAAATTATCCAAGAAAAGATAAGTGAGTTTATTGAGTGGTCAGAATCTATAGAGATAGATCCAACAATAGAATCTTTAAATGATAAATGCTTAGAAATAAGAGAAGATACACTTGACTATATATATAGAAAAATAAATTTAGATACTAGAGAAAAAAAGATTATAGATAAAATGGTAACATCAGCATTAAAAAGACTTATAAGAGAACCAATAATAAATTTAAAGCAAACAAAAGATAAAGGAAAAAGAGACGAATATATAAAACTAGTAGAAGAGTTATTTGAAATATAAATAATAGGAGGACTAAGAAATGAAAAATGAAAAGTCACTAAAGATTTATGAGGAAGCAACTAAGTACATACCAGGAGGAGTAAATAGTCCAGTAAGAGCGTTTAAATCAGTTGGATTAGACCCTATATTTATAGATAGAGCTCATGGAAGTAGAATTTATGATGTAGATGGTAATGAATATATAGATTATATTTGTTCTTGGGGACCTTTAATGTTAGGACATAGTCCTAAAGAAATAGTATCTGGGATTGAAGAAATAGTTTCTAAAGGTACAAGTTATGGAGTACCAACTGCAATAGAAGTAGAAATGGCTAAGATTATAGTAGAAGCATATCCAGCAATAGATCAAGTTCGTATGGTTAACTCTGGAACAGAGGCAACGATGAGTGCATTAAGGGTAGCTAGAGGATACACAAAAAGAAATAAAATATTAAAGTTTGAAGGATGTTACCATGGTCATTCAGATGCATTGCTTGTTAAGTCAGGTTCAGGAACAATAACATACGGGGTTCCAACAAGTCCTGGAGTACCAGATGATGTTGTTAAAGATACTTTAGTATGTAGATATAACGATTTAGATGCTGTAAAAGCGATATTCAAAGAACAAGGAAATGAAATTGCGGCAGTAATAGTTGAGACAGTAGCAGGAAATATGGGTGTAGTAGAAGGAACTAAAAAATTCCTTCAATTATTAAGAGACATAACAAAAGAATATGGAACTGTATTAATATTTGATGAGGTTATAACTGGATTTAGATTAAACTATAGCAGTTCAGTTGGATATTTTGGTATAAAGCCAGATATGGCTTGCTTTGGAAAAATAATAGGTGCAGGTCTTCCAGTTGGAGCTTATGGAGGGACTAAAGAAATAATGAGTATGGTGTCTCCAGTAGGACCAGTATACCAAGCTGGAACACTATCAGGAAATCCGTTAGCAATGTATATGGGTAAAAAGAATTTAGAAATATTAAGAGATAACCCACAAATATATACAGAGTTAGAAGAAAAAGCAATAAAATTAGAAAATGGACTAAAGTCTAATATAGAAAAATTAGGGTTAGATTACACAGTAAATAGAGCTGGTTCGTTAGTTTGTTTATTCTTTGCAAAAGGACCTATAAATAACTATGATGATGTTATGAAGTGTGATGTGCCGAAGTTTAATAAGTATTTTGAAGAACTATTAAATAGAGGAGTACTTTTAGCACCAACTCAATTTGAAGCAATGTTCTTATCAAATGCTCATACAAATGAAGATATAGAATATACAATAAATGCAAGTTATGAAGCATTAAAAGTAGCTCATAACCTGTAATGTTAAAATAAATTAATAAAATAATTGTCAGTTTTTATAGAATGAATAAAGGATATAAAGATGGTTTGTAGAATATATTCTTTATATACTTTGAGGAATTGACAAGGCGAATTTACCTAGCATTTTAGCTAGGTAAATTATTTTGAGCAACTATCGAGAGGAGAAAATGATGAGTTTATTAGAAAGAGTATCAAATAATATAACATCTTTAGATCAAACTTCCATTGAACAAGCTAAACAAAGGTTAGATAGACTTATCAAACCTACAGGTAGTCTTGGTAAAATGGAAGATATTTGTATGCAATTAGCAGGTATATATGAATCTAAATACTTTGACACTACTAAAAAAGTAATAATAGCTTTTGGAGGTGATCATGGTGTATATGAAGAAGGTGTAGCTCCAGATCCACAGAGTATTACATATCTTCAGTTTCCTAACTTTGCAAAAGGTATATGTGGTGTAGGAACAATAAGTAAATTTGTAGGATGTGACGTTGTAGCAGTTGATGTTGGTATAAATTGTGACCATAAACTAGACGGTATAATAGATAAGAAGATTAGAAAAGGAACTTCAAATATGGCAAAAGGGCCTGCTATGACTAGAGAAGAGGCAATAAAATGCTTAGAGATAGGAATTGAAATGGCTCAAAACTGCATAATTGAAGGTTATAAAGTTGTAGGAATTGGTGAAATGGGTATATGTAATACTACACCAAGTAGTGCGATAATATCTGTAATTGATGGATGTGATCCAGCAGATGTTACAGGAATAGGAGCTGGACTTAAAAAAGAAAGAGTACAACATAAGGCAAATACAATAAGAAAAGCAATAGAAATCAATAACCCTAATCAAGAAGATGCAGTGGATATATTAGCTAAAGTTGGTGGATTTGAAATAGGTGCTATGGCTGGAGTTATTTTAGGGTGTAGTGAAAAGAAAATACCTGTAGTTATAGATGGATTTATATCTTATGCAGCAGCATTATTGGCATATAAAATAAATCCTGTAACTAAAGAATATATGATAGCATCACACTCATCAGCAGAGCCAGGAACTGAAAAGGCGCTAGACATAATAAAGCTAAGTCCGGTATTAAATATGGATATGAGATTGGGTGAAGGTAGTGGTGCAGCATTAGCATTCAACATAATAGAAGCATCTAACTATACATATAAAAATATGGCTACATTTGATGAAATAGATATGGGTAGATAGGAGACTAAAATGAGCAAAATTGTATTAGTAACTGGTGGAGCAAGGTCTGGAAAAAGTAATTTTGCTGAAAGTCTGTGCATAAATCAAAATAATAGTACTGCTTATATAGCAACATCTATACCTTTTGATGATGAAATGAAAGACAGAGTAAAAAAACACAAAGAAAGTAGACCTCAAAACTGGGAAACATATGAAATATACAAGGATATTTATACAATAGTAAAAGAAGTATCTAAGAAACATAAAACTGTAATATTAGATTGTGTAACATTATTGGTTAATAATCTAATGTTTACATATGGTATAGATATAGATGAAGCGACTCAAGAAGAAATAAATCAATTAGAATTATACATAAAAGACCAAGTTAATAAATTGATAATTGAATTAAAAAATACAGAACTATACGTAGTAGTAGTAACAAATGAATTAGGAATGGGTGTAGTTCCTGCAAATAAATTAAGTAGAGTATATACGGATATTACTGGTAGAATAAATCAACAAATAGCACAAAGTAGTGATGAAGTATACTTTGTTGTAAGTGGTATACCTATGAAGATAAAGGGGTAGTTAATATGAAAAGATTTATTGCAATACTCCAATTTATGACTAGGATACCTATAAATATAAACGTAGGATTTGATGAAGAATTTCATAAGTCTATAGTATATTTTCCATTAGTAGGATTTGTATTAGGAATATTATTATATTTAGTTGGTATAGTATCTAACTTTATATTTGATCCATTTATAACATCTATACTTGTTACTTTAGCCTTAGTTATATTAACAGGAGGATTACATATAGATGGATTAGGTGATACATTTGATGCTATATATAGCTATAGAGACAAAGATAGAATGTTAGAAATAATGAAAGATTCTAGATTAGGAACTAATGCACTATTAGCAGTGATGTTTTTAATATTACTAAAGGTTGGATTTATATATAGCATAATAAACAAAGGTTTGATGTGGATCATAATATTTATGCCTGTTATATCTAGATTAGGAGTAACATTGATATTATATAAAACAAAAACTCCAAGAGAAAAAGGTATGGGTAATTTATTCATAGGAAAAGCAACGATATCAATGTTAATAACATTAATACTATATACAGTAGCTATAATTGTTTTCATTTCAAAAATATTATTTTTATCATCAAATATTATGACACTTAAAATAATTAGTACTATAATTGTAGTAGGTATATTTAGTATTCTGTTTAAAAATAGTATATACAAGAAAATAGATGGAATAACAGGAGATATATTAGGTTGTACTATAGAGTTAAATGAAGTCATATATTTATTATGTATATATGCTCTAATAGTATAAATCGGATAATTTTCTAAAGAGGTAGATAATGACTAAGCTTATATTAGTAAGACATGCTTTAACTACTGATAATCAAGAGAATAGATTATCAGGGCAGATAGATAGTATTGTAAGTGAAGTAGGTAAAATACAAATTGAAAAACTTACAAGCTATTTAGAAAATATAGATATAAACAAAATTTATACTACGACGTCTTCAAGAACAAAAGATACAGTTAGGCATATAGCCAAACTTAAGAATATTAAATTGATAGAAAAAGATACATTAAAAGAAATTAGTTTTGGAGATTTTGAAGGATTAACCTTTAAAGAGATAAAAGAAAATAACCCTGATGAATTTGAAAAAATGATAAGTGAAGGTTATCATTATAAATATCCAAATGGAGAAAGCTTAGTAGAAACATATAGTAGAGTTGCTAAAGAAATTGATACTATAGTAAAAGATAATGCAAATAAGACGATATTAATATGCTCTCATGGAGGAACGATAAGAAATATAATCACACATTTAATATCTAAAACTTATGATTATCATTGGAACTTCAAAATAGATAATGCATCAGTAAGTATACTAGAAGTAGATAATGGATTTGCAGTGATAAATACTATGAACAATACTAGCTTTATATAAAACTGAATATTAGATTAAAATAGGTTCTACTAAATGTAGATTAAAAGGGAAAAAGGTTAAATGCCTTTGCAGCCCCCGCTACTGTAAGATTGACGAAACTATAAATTACCACTGTCGTTTGATGGGAAGGAATAGGAGTAGGATGAAATCAAGCCAGGATACCTGCCTAATTTAATTTGTATGATGGAATCTTCGGGGTGAAAGATTTTTATTTAATAGATATTTTATAAAAATTTATAAATAAAAAGTCCTAACTCTAAAGAGTTAGGGCTTTTTTTGTAAGAAATAAAAATATAGCTCGAAAAGGAAGTGAAATAATGGGCAAAAAAATAATGTTACAAGGCACAGCTTCAAACGTAGGAAAAAGTATTTTAACAGCTGGATTATGTAGAATATTTAAACAAGACGGATATAGAGTTGCTCCATTTAAGTCACAAAATATGGCACTTAACTCTTTTATAACAAAAGAAGGACTTGAAATGGGAAGAGCGCAAGTGTTTCAAGCTGAAGCCTGTGGAATAGAACCAATAGCAGATATGAATCCAATATTATTAAAACCATCTGGAAATCATAGATGTCAGGTTATAGTAAGAGGAAAAGTTAGAGAAGATATGTCATCAAATTCATATCACACATATAAACCGATACTTTCAAAAGAATTAAAAAGTATATTTGATAACTTAAGCAATAAATATGATGTTGTAGTTATGGAAGGTGCAGGAAGTACAGCAGAAATAAACTTACAAGAGCACGATATAGCGAATATGGGTATGGCAAAAATTGCAGATGCTCCAGTAATAATAATTGGAGATATAGATAGAGGAGGAGTATTTGCATCATTAGCAGGTACAATGCTTTTATTAAGAGAAGAAGAAAAGAAGAGAGTAAAAGGTGTAATAATTAACAAGTTTAGAGGAAAGAAAGAGCTTCTTGGAGACGGTATAAAAATGCTAGAAGATATAATTAAAGTTCCTGTACTTGGAGTTGTACCGTATAGTGATATAAAAATAGAAGATGAGGATAGTGTAACAACTAGATTTAAAACACAAACAAGTAAAAAAGATATACACATAGAAATAGTTAGAACACCTCATATGTCTAACTTTACAGATTTTAATATATTTGAAACTCAAGAAGATGTAAGTGTTAGATATGTAAACTATGGTGAAGCTATTGGAAATCCAGATATGGTAATACTTCCAGGAAGTAAAAGTACAATAGACGACTTAAAGTATATAAGAAAAAATGGTCTAGAAGAGCAAATTATAGAATTACAAAAAAGAGGTAAACTAATATTTGGTATTTGTGGAGGCTATCAAATGTTAGGCAAGAAACTAAAAGATCCATATCATATAGAAGGTGAAGAAGAAGAGTTTGAGGGTATTGGTCTTTTAGATATTGAAACTACTTTTGAAAGAGAAAAGACAACTACACAAGTAGAAGCATTAATAAATGAAAATCTTAGCGGATATATGAACAAACTAAAAGGTAAAACTGTAAAAGGTTATGAAATTCATATGGGAATAAGTACTATGGGAGAAAGTATTGAAAGTTTAAATGTAATTAATAAAAAGTTAGATGAAGTGGTTAATTATGTAGAAGGTAGTGTAAATAAAGATGGCAACGTAGTAGGAACTTATATTCACGGAGTATTTGATGAAATAGATTTTACGAGAGCTTTATTGAATAATATTAGAAAACAAAAAGGTTTAGATAAAATAGAAAGTAGCGTATCGTCATTTGATGAATTTAAGCAAAATGAATATGATAAATTAGCTGACTTATTAAGAGAACATTTAGACATAGAAAAAATATATAAGATAATGGATGAGCATGAAGCTATGATAATGAAATAAAAAAATATTAATACATTAGGTGAAGTATATGAAAAAAATATTAATCGCAGGAACTAATAGTGGCGTAGGAAAAACTACAATTTCACTAGGCATAATGCAAGCACTTACTAAAAGGAATATGAAGGTTCAACCATACAAAGTAGGACCTGACTATATAGATCCTTCTTACCATACTTTTATTACAGGAAGGCATTCAAGAAATTTAGACTCGTATATGTTAGATGATGAAAAAATAAAATATGTATTTAACAAATCTAGTAAAGATACAGATATGAGTGTAGTTGAAGGAGTTATGGGATTATATGATGGTATAGGAATTGACCTAGATAATTGTACTAGCTCATATACATCAAAATTACTAAAATGTCCGGTAATATTAGTGATAAATGGAAAAGCAATGGCAGCATCTAGTGCAGCAATGGTGCTTGGGTATAAAGAATTAGATAAAGATGTAAATATAAAAGGTGTAATAGTGAACAACGTAAAAACTAAAGGGCATTACGAAATAATAAAAAATGCAATTGAAAAGTATTGCGATGTTGAAGTACTTGGATATTTTCCTCCAAATGAAGAATTTTCATTAGAATCAAGACATTTAGGATTAGTGCCTAGTGTAGAAATAGATTCATTAAAAGTAAAGTTTAATAATCTAGCATATGAAATAGAAAAATACATAAACATAGATAGAATAATTGAAATATCAGAAAGCGAAGATATTCAAAGTAATTTTAGTTTAGAGGAATTTACTAAGAAGCATAAGGTAGCAAATAAAACTATAGCAATAGCTTATGACAAAGCATTTAATTTTTATTATAGAGAAAATATAGAGCTTCTTGAAGAGTTAGGATTGAACATAAAGTACTTTAGTCCATTAGAAGATAAAGAAGTTCCAAATGCTGATTATATATACATTGGTGGTGGATTCCCTGAAATATTTAGTAAAGAATTAGAAGCTAATAAAAGTATGAGAGAGTCAATATTAAATGCGCATAAAGCTAATATACCTATATATGCAGAATGTGGAGGACTAATGTACTTAGGAGAAAAAATAGTTGATTCTAATAATGGAGAGTTTAATATGGTAGGGATTTTTACTGGAACTAGCAAAATGACAAAATCACTTAGAAGATTTGGATACTGCTATGGTACTGCAAAAGTAGATACAATTCTATCTAGAAAAGGTGAAATAATAAAAGGTCATGAATTCCATCATTCAGTATTTGAAACAGATGAAGAATGTGCTTATACAATGCAAAAAGAAAGAAGTGGTATTGTATCAGATGAATGGGAAGGTGGATATAGCAAAAATAATACATTGGCGACTTATTTACATACTCACTTCTACAATAATTTAAATTGCATAGAAACTTTTTTGAACTATGAATTAGTCAAGAATCTATAAAAGAAGGAAATAAAAGATATGAACATATTATCTATTTATATAGGATACATAATGGATTTGATTATAGGAGATCCATATTCTTTTCCTCATCCAGTTAGATATATAGGAAAATTAATAAAATACACTGAAAATAAAATAAGAAAAAAAGCTAAGAATGACAAAGATTTAAAGCGTGGTGGATTTGTACTATGGTTCGTAACAGTTGGAGTTACATACTTAGTTACATATTTAATATTAAAAGTAAGTAGCTTTATTCCATTTGGATATTTAATTATGAATTCTTTCTTAATATATACAACATTAGCTACTAAATGTTTAAAGGATGAAGCTATAAAAATATACGATGTTTTAAAAACAGGAGACATTGAAAAATCAAGAATACAATTATCTTATATAGTAGGAAGAGATACACAACATTTAAACGAAGGTGAAATAATAAGAGCAACTGTAGAAACAGTAGCTGAAAATACAGTTGATGGAATAATTGCACCGATGTTTTATGCTTTTATAGGTGGAGCACCACTTGCAATGGCATATAAAGCAATAAATACCTTGGATTCAACAGTTGGTTATAAAAATGAAAAATATAAAGATTTAGGATTTGCTTCGGCTAAGATTGATGATGTTGCAAATTATATACCAGCTAGAATATCAGTGTTACTGATGATGATAGGAAGTTTTATATTAGGTTATGATTATAAAAACTCTTCAAAAATAGCAATAAGAGATAGAAAAAATCATAAAAGTCCAAATTGTGCATATCCTGAAGGTGCAGTAGCAGGCGCATTAGGAGTGCAGTTAGGTGGAACTAATATATACTTTGGAAAAGAAGTATATAAGCCTACTATTGGTGATAAGCTTAGAAACATTGAAATTGAAGATATAGCTAGAACTAACAAAATAATGTATGCAACATCAATGACATCAATGGTTATATTTACAGTAATAGGTATGGCTATATTATAGAAACGGAGGGTATATATGAAAGATTTAGGACATGGAGCTAATGTAAATGATATGGCACAAAGGTATAATAAGAACCCAAAAGAAATAATTGATTTTAGCTCTAATGTAAATCCAAAAGTAATATCAGGACTAGAAAAATATATACTAGAAGGCTTGGCAGAATGTAGAAGCTATCCTGATATTAATTACACAAATTTAAAAAATAACATATCAAGATATATAAATATATCCTCAGATTTTATAATACCTGGGAATGGAGCAACAGAGATTATTTATTTACTTATGAAAAGTATAGGTAAAAGAATAGCAATACTAAATCCTACATTTTCAGAGTATGAGAGAAGTGCTAGATTAAATAATTTGGAAGTTATCAATTTAAAACTAGATGCTAAAAATCAATTTGAATTAAATTTAGAAGATATAAAAAATAATATAAATCAATTTGATAGTTTGTTTATATGTAATCCAAACAATCCGAACGGTAAAGTTAAAGATTTAAAAGAAGTTTTAGATTTGATGGTAGAAAATAATAAGTTATTAATAGTGGATGAAACTTTTATGGAGTTTGTTGATGAAGAAGAAAGTTATAGCTTAGTAAAATATGTGAATGAATATAATAACATATTTATATTAAAAGCAGTTACAAAGTTCTTTGGAATGCCAGGTTTAAGATTAGGTTATGGATTAACAAGTAATAAAGAAATAATAGAAAAAATCTATACTTATAAAGAACCCTGGACAATAAATTCATTTGCAGATACTTTATCTAATTACATATTTAAAGATAAGGACTATATTAAAGAAAGTAAAAGTTACTATATAAAAGAACGAATATATATGTTGCAAGAGTTAAGAAACATAAGAAATGTTGTAGCATATGATACTGATACAAATTTTGTACTTATAAAGCTTAAAACAAAGAAAGCTGATAAAGTCAAAATTAGTTTATTTAAAGAAGGAAGTATTTTAATAAGAGATGCGTCAAACTTTATAGGATTAGATGATAGTTATATTAGAGTAGCAATTAAATCTCACAATGAAAATGAAATACTTATAAAATATTTAAATAAAATATTAGGTGATTAATATGAAGTATTATGGAGTTTGTCCTGCATCATGTGGTGAATTTGTTCAAGGTATATTAAAAAATGAAGAATACTTAAGTTCTTATGCAGTAGATATGTACTCCACAGTAATTCTTGAAGAGAAGCTGAGTGATATAAATATAGGATCGTATAAATCTAGAAAAGCTATAGAGAAAGTTTTTGAAAGATTTAAGCTTCCAATAAAAGAAAGTAAAAATATATCTTTGGATATACATAGTGAAATACCTATTGGGAAAGGCATGGCAAGTTCTACGGCTGATATAGGAGCAACGATAGCTGCTACTCTGAATTTAATAAATGAAAAAATGACTAGAGAAGAAATATCAAAACTAGCATCTACAATAGAGCCAACAGATTCAATCTATATAGAAGAGAATTGCATCTTTAATCCTTTAAATGGAGAAGTAATAAAGTATTTGGGCGTTATTAAAAACTCTAGAGTAATTGTATTAGAGCCAAATAATACTTTAAGTACAACTAAGATAAGAAGTGTAGCAAACTACAAAGAAATAAAAATTAAAAACAAAGAGACAATAAAAGAAGCTTTTTACTTTTTAGAGGAAGGTATAAGACTAAATGATTTAAATAGTATTGGAAGAGCATGTACACTAAGTAGTTTAGCAAATGAAAATATACATAAAAAAGACGGTTTAGATGAAATTATCCAGATATCTCAAAACTATGGTGCATATGGTGTAAATGTTGCACACAGTGGAACTGTAGTTGGGATTATTATAGATAAGTATATGAATGATACTAGGATAATAGATATGCTGAAGAAAGCTAACTTAGATAAAGTTTATAATAAAATTTATACACTAGATATTATAGAAGGTGGAATCAAGGGGGAATTAAAATGGAATACATCAAGAATCCTATGATGATAGAAGAAAAAAGTTTTGAAATGATACAAGAAATAATAGATGAAATTAGCCCAGGGTATGAGTTTACTAACTTAGTAGAAGAAAAAATAATCAAACGTTGTATACATACAACTGCAGATTTTGAATATCTAGATATATTAAAGATATCAGATACTGCAATAGATAGCATAGTTAACGCTCTAAGAAATAATGCAACTATATATACGGACACTAATATGGCTTTAAGTGGTATAAATAAAAAAAGACTAGACATATTAGGGTGCAAATATAAATGCTTAGTTGCAGATGAAGAAACTGCTAAACTTGCAAAAGAAAAACAAATAACTCGTTCTATGGCTGCAGTAGAAATAGCAGCACAAGAACCAGGTAGAAAAATATTTGTACTTGGAAATGCTCCAACAGCTTTATACAAAGTTATGGAGATGAAAGATAGCGAAGAGTTAAAATTAGATGCTGTGGTAGGAGTACCAGTTGGATTTGTAGGTGCAGCAGAGTCAAAAGATGAATTAGAAAAAACTGATATACCTTACATAATATCAAAAGGAAGAAAAGGTGGTAGTAATTTAGCTGCAGCTATAGTAAATGCTATATTATACACAATGTAGGTAGAATTATGGAAGAGTATGTTTATATAGATGGTAAAAAGTACAGAAGAGGATACACTACAGGCTCTTGTGCTACAGGAGCTGCTAAGGCAGCTACATATATGCTATTAACTAATAAAAAAATAGAAACTATAAATATAGATACACCAAAGGGAATTCCACTTACATTAAAGGTTGAAAATATTAATCTTTGTGATAAGTATGTAGAATGCTCAATAGAAAAAGATGGTGGAGATGATATTGATGCCACTCACACTATGCATATACATACTAGAGCTGAACTCATAGAAAAAGAAAATGAAGATATCATAGTATGCGGAGGAGAAGGTATAGGTGTAGTTACTAAAAAGGGATTAAGTGTAAAAATAGGAAAAGCAGCTATAAACCCTACTCCTATGAAAATGATAAAAAGTGAAATTAGAAAAGTAATAGGAAAAGATACAACAAGCACATTAGGTAAAGATAAATCATTAAAAATAACTGTTTTTGCTCCAAAAGGACAAGAAGTAGCTAAAAAAACCTTTAATCCTAGACTAGGAATAATAGGTGGAATATCTATTATTGGAACTACTGGTATAGTGGAACCTATGAGTGATGAAGGTTGGAAAAAGTCTTTATCTATAGAACTACAAATGAAAAAAGAACAAGGGTTGGATAAGATAATATTTGTACCTGGAAATCATGGTGAACAATTTATTAGAGAAAAATTAAATCTAGATATGAAGCATGTTATTAGAACTAGTAACTTTGTTGGATATATGTTAAAAGAAGCTCAAAGAATGGGATATAAAAAAATTCTAATGGCAGGGCATATAGGCAAATTTATTAAACTATCTGCAGGTATTTTTAATACACATAGTAAAGTAGCAGATGCAAGGCGAGAAATATTAGTATCTAACTTAGCTATGATGAAAGTTCCTTATGAATTTTTAGAGAAGATTGATAAGTGTCTTACAGCAGAAGAAGCAGTTGAATTAATAGATAATAGTGAGTACATCGATTTTTATAACTTGATAAGCAATAAATGCAAATTCAAAGTAGAAGAATACTTAGGGGATGAAGAGATAGAAGTAGAAATAATGATGTTTTCTATGGATAAAACTTTACTAGGTAAGTCAGATAATGCAGATACTCTAGTGGAGGTATTTAGATGATAAATGTAATAGGATTAGGTCCTGGAAATACAAACTATATTACAAAACTAGGTGAAAAATTGATACAAAATTCCGATGTTGTTATTGGAGGTAAAAGAAACTTAGAGTCTATTAAAAATTTCAAGGGTGAAAAAATTGAACTAGCTTCTAATTTAAAAGAAATATTAGACTACATAAATAGCAACAAAGAAAAACAGATATCGGTAATAGCTTCGGGTGATCCATTTATTTATGGAATAGGAAGGTATTTATCTAAAAATATTGATACGAAAGATTTAAATGTAGTATCTGGAATAAGTTCACTACAGTATATATTTTCAAAAATATATGTTGATATGAATGATTTATATATAACAAGTAGTCATGGAAAAACGCCTGATTTTGATTATGTACTTTCGCACAAAAAAGTGTGTATGGTAACTGATAAATTAATAGGACCTAAAGAAATATGTAAAGAAATAATATCTAGAAATTTAGAAAGAACAGTTATTGTAGGAGAAAACTTGTCTTATGATAATGAAAAAATAACCATAGGAAAACCAGAGGATATATTAGAAATAGAAAACTTTGATATGTGTGTTGTGGTTATTTTAGAAGAATACTAAGTTATTTGGTGGGGATAAATATGAAAAATAGTGAATTCATAACAGGTAAGGTACCTATAACAAAGGAAGAAGTAAGAGCTATATCTATAATGAAGCTAGATTTAGTAAATGCTAAAAGGTTTGTAGATGTAGGTGCTGGAACAGGAAGTGTAAGTATAGAGGCAGCATATAATTATTCAAATTTGCACGTAACATCAATAGAAAGAAATGATGATGCCTTAGATTTAATAAATAAAAATATTGAAAAATTTAACTTGAACAATATTGAGGTTATTAAAGGTTACGCACCAGTAGAAATACAAGGTCAAGTAGATGCTGTATTTTTAGGTGGAACAGGTAACAATCTAAATGAAATAATACTATGGTCAAAAAGTATGCTGGTTGAAGGTGGACGATTAGTAGCTAACTTTATTATAGTAGAAACATTTAATGAAACATTAAAGTTGCTTAGAGAAAATGGATTTAAAAATATAGATGTTTCAGTACTAAACGTATCTAAGCTAGAAAAGCTAGGAAGAGGGGAATATTTTAAACCTCTAAATCCAATTTATATAATATCTTGTGAAAAAGGGAGAAAATAATATGTTAAATAAAGTACATTTTGTAGGGGCAGGACCAGGAGACAAGGAGTTAATAACTCTTAAAGGATATAAATTATTAAGCAATGCTGATGTAGTAATATATGCAGGATCTTTAGTAAATCCAGAACTTTTAGAGTACTGTAAAGAAGGATGTGAAATACACAATAGTGCACATATGGATTTACAAGAAATAATAGAAGTAATGGAAAGAGGAATTAGAGATGGAAAGTCAGTAGTAAGACTTCAAACAGGGGACTTCTCTATATATGGTTCAATAAGAGAACAAGTAGAAGATTTATATAAATTAGGAATAGAGTATGATTGTACTCCAGGTGTAAGCTCATTTTTAGGTGCAGCATCAGCTTTAGGTGTAGAATACACAGTTCCAGAAATATCTCAAAGTGTAATAATAACAAGAATGGAAGGTAGAACTCCAGTACCATCAAGAGAGTCTATAGAATCTTATGCACAACATCAAACTTCTATGGCGATATTCTTATCAGTTCAAGATATAGAAAAAGTGGTGGAAAGATTACACGAAGGTGGATATCCAATGGATACACCAATCGCGGTAGTATATAAGGCGACATGGTCTGATGAAAAAATAGTAAAAGGAACATTAGAAGATATAGCTGAGAAAGTAAGAGAAAATGGAATAAGAAAAACTGCATTAATATTAGTGGGTAGATTCTTAGGTAAAGAATACAATAACTCGAAGTTATATGATAAGGACTTCAAACATGAGTATAGATACTAAAATAGCAATAGTATGTATAACTGAGAATGGAAAAAAACTAGCTCTTAGGCTAAATTCTTTAATACAAACTAGTGATGTATATATTGTGACCAATAGAAAAAATAGATTACAAATAGATGAATCTAAAGAAAATATATTTTTAGTTAAAGATAAGCTAAGTAATATAGTAGAAAAATTATTTAAAGAATATGAGTGTATATTTTTTATAATGGCAACTGGGATTGTTGTTAGAGTTATAGCACCGTATATAAATAGTAAATTTACAGATCCAGCTATATTAGTTAGTGATGAAAAAGGAACTAACATTATTAGTTTGCTAAGTGGTCATATGGGTGGAGCTAATGAAACTACTAGATATATAAGTGATTTAATAGGAGCAAATCCAGTAATTACAACAGCTACTGATGTAAATAAGAAGTCTTCATTAGATATGATAGCGAAAAATCTTAATGCTTATATAGAAAATTTCAGAGAAAATGTAAAAGATGTAAATGCTATGTTAGTCAATAATGAAGAGGTAGGAATTTATATAGATGGAGATTATGAAATAGACACAAGAGGATTTAAAGTTTTAGATAATCTTGAAGATGTAGAAAATCTACTAAGAGTAGTTGTTATAAGTAATAAAAATACAATTGATAATAGTGAATTTGAAAATAAATATAAAGGTAAAATTATAAAGGTGGTTCCAAGAGATATAGTGATAGGTGTTGGCTGTAGAAGGAATACAGAAAATCGGTTGTTACAAAACTCAGTAGTTGATTTATTTAATAACAATAATATTGATATTAATGCAGTTAGAGAGGTAGGAAGTATTGACATTAAATATGATGAAAAGTGCATAATTGATCTGTCTAAATACTTATCAGTACCATTTAATACTATATCTAAAGAGGAAATATCTAAAGTAGATTACCTTTTTGAGAAATCAGAGTTTGTAAAAAAAAATGTAGGAGTATACTGTGTGTCTGAACCAGTAGCCTATTTACTTAGCAAAGGAAATTTAATAATAGAAAAACATAAATATAATGGAATTACAATTTCTGTGGGGAGAGTAAAATTATGATATATGTAATAGGGATAGGACCAGGAAGTAAAGAATTAATGACGATGCAATGTATAAATGCAATAAAGGATGCTGAAGTTATAGTAGGGTATAAGACTTATATAAATTTAATAACAGATCTTATAGATGATAAAGAAGTAGTACAAAATGGTATGAGACAAGAAATAGATAGATGTAGAGAAGCTGTTGAAATTGCTAAGACTGGTAAAAAAGTAGCAGTAATCAGTAGTGGCGATGCTGGAATATATGGAATGGCAGGTCTTATATTAGAGCTTACTTCAAAAGAAGAAGAAAATATAGAAGTAAAAGTTGTTCCAGGGGTTACTGCAAGTATAGGAGCAGCAGCAATATTAGGAGCTCCAATAATGCATGATTTTTGCCATATAAGTTTAAGTGATTTATTGACCCCTTGGGAAGTAATAGAAAAAAGATTAAGATTAGCAGCTGAAGCTGATTTTGTAGTTTGTTTATATAACCCAAGAAGTAAAGGGAGAAGCGAGCATTTAGCTAAAGCATTTGAAATAATGGGTGAATTTAAAGATGGGTCAATACCAGTTGGTATAGTAAAAGATGTAGGAAGAGAAAAAGAAGAAAAGTTTGTGTGTACTTTTGATACTATGGACTTTGAAAGAGTCGATATGACTACTATGGTTGTAATAGGAAATAAATCTACTTTCACACATGATGACCTAATGATAACTCCAAGAGGATATACAGTATGATTTTAGTTTTAGGAGGAACTTCAGACAGTTTAGAGATATGTAACATTATAAATAAATATGAAAATTTATCATATTTTTTATCTGTAACTACTAGTTATGGTGAAGATCTTGCTAAAAAATATGCAAAAAATGTAATCTTAGGTAGATTATCAGAGAATGATATGACTCAGTTTATACAAGATAATAATATAGATAGAATAATTGATGCAACTCATCCATATGCAGTAGAAGTATCAAAAAATGCTATAAAATGTGCAGAGAATCTAAACATAGATTATATAAGGTACGAAAGAAAGTCTTTATTAGACAATATTTGTTATGAGAATAGATATATTGTAGAAACTCTTGAAGAAGCTTGTAACATAGCTAGAGAAAAAGGTAAGAATATATTTGTAGGAACAGGAAGCAAAAACTTGGATAAAGTAGTGGAATATATGCCGCATAGAAACTTAATAGTAAGGGTACTTCCAACAAGTGAAGTAATAATTACCTGCGAAAATCTAGGGTTAAACGCAGATAATATAATTGCTATGAAAGGTCCATTTAGTGAAAGTATAAATGAAGAAATGTATAGACACTACAATATAGATATAGTAATAACAAAAGAAAGTGGAAAATCAGGCGGATTTTTAGAAAAAGTAAATGCATGCAAAAGTCTAAATATTCCAGTGGTTATAATAGCAAGAGAAAAGTTAGAATATCCATATGTAGTTAATGAAATAGAAGAATTAGAAGAAAAATTAAAAGCTTAACTTAAGGGGGAAATAAGATGAAAAAGGCAATTTTAGTAGTTAGCTTTGGAACAAGCTATCATGAAACAAGAAAGAAGACTATAGAAGCTTGTGAAAATAGAATAAGAGAAGGAATAAAAGATTACGACTTTTATAGAGCTTTTACTTCAAATATGATTATAAGAAAACTAAAAAATAGAGATGGAATTCATATAGATAACCCAATACAAGCTTTAGATAGATTATATGAAGAAGGATATAAAGAAGTTATAGTTCAAACTCTTCATATAATTTGCGGAGAAGAATTCACAAAATTAAAAGAACAAGTAGAAAGTTACCAAGACAAATTTGAAAAAATAATATTAGGTAGACCGTTACTTACTTATATAGAAGATTATAAGGAAGCGGTAGAAGCTTTAGAATATCAGATTCCACACATGAAAGAAAATGAAGCTGTAGTATTTATGGGACATGGAACATTCCATGAATCACACTCTGCGTACCCTGCATTAGAGTATATGTTAAGAGACCATGGAGTAAAGGCATATGTAGGTACAGTAGAAGGATATCCAGAACTAGACCATGTTATTAGACGATTAAAAGAAGATAATATAAATACTGTAAATTTAATGCCTTTTATGCTAGTAGCAGGCGACCATGCTATAAATGATATGGCAGGAGATGAAGATAATTCTTGGAAGTCTTTATTAGAAGAAGAAGGATTTAATATAAAGCTACACTTAAAAGGATTAGGAGAAAATCCTTATATACAAGAAAAATTTATGAATCATGCAAATGACTGTATAGAAAAAGTAAATAATTTAGAAGAAATATGTTAATTAGGGGGATAATACAATGGCAAAATTTTATGGAATAGGAACAGGACCTGGAGATAGTTCGTTACTTACAATAAAGGCGGTAGATACTTTAAAAAATTTAGATATATTATATACACCAGAAGCTAGAAAGGGTGGAGAAAGCTTAGCGTTGTCTATAGTTAGTAAATACCTTCCGGAATCTTTAGAAATAAAATCAAGACATTTTCCAATGAACTTTAATGATGGGGAAAAAATAGTAGCTTGGAATAAAGTTGCTGATGAAATAGTAGAAGATGTTAAAGATGGAAAGAATGTTGGATTTGTAACATTAGGGGATCCTATGATATATAGTACTTATGTATATATAATGGAAAGGCTTATAGGGAGTATAGATGTAGAGACTATACCTGGAATCTCATCTTTCTCAAATATAGCCTCTAACCAAAATTTCCCATTAGTAATGGATAGAGAACCTTTAATAATAATACCTTGTACAATAGAAGAAGAAAAAATAGATTATGCTCTAGAGAACTACAGCTCAATAGTATTAATGAAAGTTTATAAAAACTTTAAAGAAATTGTGGCAAAACTAGAGAAAAATAATTTAATAGAGTATGCAATATTAGTTAGTAATTCTTCACAAGAAGGAGAAGTAGTATATAATAATTTAAGAGAGGTAAATCTTGAAGAAAAAATATCATACTTCTCAACTATATTAGTAAATAAGGAAATAAAAAAAGAGGTAAAAGCAGTATAAGACATAAGGAAATTTCAAAGGAGATTTGAGCTATGAAAATTGTTGTAGGAACTAGAGGTAGTAAATTGGCTTTAACTCAAACTAACTGGGTAATAGACCAAATAAAGAAAAACTACCCTAGTATAGAGTTTGAAGTTAAGATAATTAAAACTAAAGGGGACTTAATCCAAAATGTTAGTTTAGACAAAATAGGAGATAAAGGACTATTTGTAAAAGAAATAGAGCAGCAGTTAATAGATGAAGAAATAGATATGGCTGTACATAGTATGAAGGATATGCCTTCTTCACTTCCAGAAGGATTAAAATTTGCAGGAATACCAAAAAGAGAAAATCCTAGAGATGTACTTGTACTAAAAGAAGGATATACAAGTCTAGAAGACTTACCTCAAGGCGCAACAGTAGGTACGGGAAGTAAAAGAAGAAAATATCAATTATTAAAACATAGACCAGACTTAAATATAGTTTCAATTAGAGGAAATATAGATACTAGAATAAGAAAAATACAAGATGAAAATCTAGATGCAGTAGTATTAGCAGCATCTGGACTTTTAAGAGCTGGATTTGAAGAAAAAATAGGATACTATTTACCTGAAGACATAATGATACCAGCTCCTGCACAAGGTGCATTAGCTATAGAAATAAGAAAAGATAGTCCTGAAATAGAAGAAGTAATAAACTCTTTAAGTCACAAGGAAACAGAAATACAAGTTTTAGCGGAAAGAGGATTTTTAGATGGAATAAATGGAAGCTGTCATATTCCAATAGGAGCATACTGTACTGTTTATGGAGATGATATTAGTTTAGTTGGGTTATATGGTAATGAAGAAGGAACTAAATTGATAACAAAAACAATAGAAGGTAAAGCAAGTGAAGCTCGTGAAGTAGGATTAGAATTAGCAAAACTAGTTTCAAAGGAGTATGAAAACTATGAAGGGTAAAGTTTATTTAGTAGGAGCAGGACCTGGAGATTATAAATTACTTACATTAAAAGGATTAGAGTGTATAAAAAAAGCAGATGTAATAGTTTACGATAGATTAGCAAATATAAATTATTTAAAAGAAGCTAAGCCAAATTGCGAATTTATATATGTAGGAAAAGCATCAAGTAACCATATACTTCCTCAAGATGATATAAATAGAGTAATTGCTGATAAAGCAAAAGAAGGAAAAATAGTAACTAGGCTAAAAGGTGGAGACCCTTATGTGTTTGGTAGAGGTGGAGAAGAAGGCGAAGTTTTATATTCTGAAGGTATAGAATTTGAAGTAGTGCCAGGAATTACTTCTGCAATAGGTGGATTATGCTATGCAGGTATACCTATAACTCATAGAGACTATGCATCATCATTCCATGTTATAACAGGACACTTAAGAGATGATGATAAAGAAAATCCAGAGATAAACTGGAATGCATTAGCTAATACTAATGGTACTCTTGTATTTTTAATGGGTGTTGCAAACCTTAAAAAGATTAGCTCAAATCTAATAGAAGAAGGAAAATCTAAAGATACTCCTGTTGCTCTTGTTAGTTGGGCAACTAGATATAATCAAAGAGTAATTACTTCAACACTAGAAGATATATATGAAACAGCTATAAGAGAAAATGTAAAACCTCCAACGTTAATAGCAGTTGGAGATGTAGTAGGATTAAGAGATAAATTGAACTTCTTTGAGAATAAACCGTTGTTTGGTAAAAACATAATGGTTACTAGATCTAGAACTCAAAGCAGTAGCTTAGTTGAAAATATAATGGACTTAGGTGGGAATCCAATAGAAGTACCGACTATAAGAATTGATAAAATAGAAAACAATACAGAGTTAGAAAATGAAATAAATAATATAAAAGATTACACATACATAGTTTTAACTAGCAAAAATGGGGTAGATATATTCTTTGACAAATTAGATGAGATGGAACTTGATAGTAGAGCTTTATCTAGTTTGAAAGTATGTGCAATAGGAACAGCTACTGCAAATGCAATAAAGGAAAAAGGTATAAAAGCTGATATAGTTCCTCAAAAATTTGTTGCTGAGTATTTATTTGATGAATTGAAACCTATATTAAAATCAAGTGATAAAGTATTAATGCCAAGAGCTAAAAATGCTAGAGATTTTTTAGTTGATAAAATAGGAGAGATATGTGAAGTTAAAGAAGTACATACATATGAAACTGTAGTAGATGAAACTAGAAAAGAAGAAGTTTTAAATGTTTTAGAAAATGGAGATGTTGATTATATAACATTTGCTAGTTCTTCTACAGTAAAGAACTTTGTGGATATAATTGGAGCTGAAAACTTAGATAAGTTGGATAGTATAAAAGTTGTTTCAATTGGTCCAGTAACAAGTGAAACAGCTAGAGAGTTAAATATTAAAATATATAAAGAAGCAGACGTTGCAACCATAAATGGAGTTATAGATACAATTATTAATGATAAGTAGAGATAATCCCGCTTCGATAGGTATAGTGTATAAGTTTTCCTTCCCGCTAGTGCAAGGTCGGTGCAACTTATACACTACACCTATATTGGCTGGTGCATTGACTCTACGTACAATATTAATAGATTGTATGTCAGGAGGAAATATGTTAAGAAGACCTAGAAGATTGAGAGCTAATGGTGCTATTAGAAATTTAGTTAGAGAGACTAAACTAAATGTAGAGGATTTGATATATCCTTTGTTTATTGTTGAGGGTGAGGGTATTAAGAATGAAATTTCTTCTTTACCTGATGTTTATCATTTTTCTTTGGATATGTTAGAGGATGAGATTAAGGAGTTAAAAGAATTAGGTATTGAACATGTTATATTGTTTGGTATTCCTCATGAGTACGAGAAGGACGCTTGTGGTAAGGAAGCTTATAATGATAATGGTATAATTCAAAGAGCTGTTAGAAAGATAAAAGAGATAGATAGTAGTATGAATGTTATTACGGATGTTTGTATGTGTGAATATACTAGTCATGGTCATTGTGGTATATTAACTGATAATGGTTATGTTGATAATGATAAGACTTTACCGTATTTAGCTAAGATAGCTGTGAGTCATGTTAAGGCTGGAGCTGATATGGTTGCTCCTTCTGATATGATGGATGGTAGAGTAAAAGTTATAAGAGAAGCTTTAGATGCTGAAGGTTTTGAGTATGTTGCTATAATGTCTTATAGTGTTAAGTATGCATCTACTTTCTATGGTCCATTTAGAGAAGCTGCTAATTCAGCTCCATCATTTGGGGATAGAAAGACATATCAAATGGATCCGGCAAATAGTAATGAAGCCTTGATTGAATCAGAGCTTGATGTATTAGAGGGTGCTGATATATTAATGGTAAAACCAGCATTGTCATATTTAGATGTAATAAGAAGGGTAAAAGATAATTATGATTTACCATTAGCAGCTTATAATGTAAGTGGTGAATATGCAATGCTAAAGAGTGCTGTTAAAAATGGAATATTAGCAGAAGGTGCTATATATGAATCAGTGATGTCTATTAAAAGAGCTGGAGCAGATATAATAATAACTTATTTTGCAAAAGACCTTGCTAAAATGTTAAAGAATAAATAAAAAATAATAAAAGTCTTCCTTTCATTTATTGGTCAGGAAGACTTTTATTAAACCTAGAAATACTCCCAGTATATTATGACACTTAGTATTGCTGAGATTAGAGTGTAAATTAATGAAACTATAAAAGGAGCACTGATATTAAAATTTATGAAGTGTGTTTGTGTACGAGAATCTTTTTCTAAGAATCGTTTGAATTGCGCATCAAGCAATTCTGTAGTAAAGCCACCTTCAGAAGAAAAATAGTAAATCGTAATAGTGAAGAATAATCCAGTAAAAAAGGATAATTCCATAAATGATGTTTTGAAAATTTTAGATAGTGTTAAATTTGCTGTAAGTAGTGCGATAAAAGTTATTATTGAATAAATAATTTTTTTTATATTAATCACCTCAAGTTAAAAATTAGTTATTATAATTAAAGTATATAGTTGGAATTGTTACATAGCAATGGCTATATAGTTACAATAGTTAAGTAACAGAAGAATAGATTATATAAATAGAGAGAGGAGATGATACATATGCTGTATCCTATAAATTTAGAAATTAAAGATATAGATATAACTATAATAGGTGGAGGGGGAGTGGCCTATAGAAAGTGTAAGAATTTTTTGGACTTTGGAAAAAAAGTAAAGGTTGTATCTAAAGATTTTATAGATAAGTTTAGTGACATAGAAAATAATATAGAGATAATAATAGATGAATATAAAGAAGAATACATAAAAGATAGTTTTATTGTTGTGGCAGCTACAAACAATAAAGAAATAAATAAAAATATAGGAATATATTGTAGAAATTATGGCAAACTAGTTAATGTAGTAGATGACATAGAGCTTTCTAATTATACAGTCCCTTCATATATAAAAAGAGGTGATTTATTAATAAGTATATCTACAGGAGGCAAAAGTCCATCATTATCAGCTAAGATAAAAAACGAATTAGAAAATCAATATGATGACAGTTATGAAGAATATATAAACCTTTTAGGTGAGATAAGGCAGAAAGTAATAGAAAAGTATACAGATGTCTATGAGAGAAAAAAAGTATTAAATAACTTGATAAATCTAAGTATAGAAGAACTTAAGCTTATTAAAGCAAAGTATTGATTTGTAGAAATATGAAAAAACTTGTAAAAAAGTATTGACCATAGTAATTGATGGTGGTATAGTATTACTTGTCCTTAAGAAAAGGAAAACGACTTAGAAAATAAGTTAAAAAATAAAGTTGACAACATCAAAACGATTTGTTAAACTAAGTGAGTCGGTAAAACGGCTTAGAAAAATGAACTTTGAAAATTAAACAGTAGGTTAATTTATATAACATAATTCTTATTAAGAATTAAACACAAACAAC
>JBOFYV010000066.1:0-6856 GCA_051654865.1 Peptostreptococcaceae bacterium | reverse complement strand
ACTTCATTTTCCGTGAATGATTTGTACATTTGCTTTAATAATTCATACTTATCCATTATTACTCCCCTTTCCTAACTATTAAGCTAGTTCCTTGGCCTCCACCTATACATAATGTTGCTAAACCTAATTTAGCATCTTCTCTTTTTTGCATTTCATAAAGTAGTGAAACTAGTATTCTACATCCACTAGCACCTATTGGATGGCCTAGTGCTATAGCTCCTCCGTTTACATTTACTTTATCCTTATCAAGTTTTAGTCCCATTGATACTGCTAATGATTGAACAGCAAAAGCTTCGTTTGCTTCAACTAAATCTATTTCATCTATTTTTAAACTAGCTTTATTTAGTGCTTTTTCTGTAGCTGGCACTGGACCATATCCCATTATGCTAGGTTCCACTCCTGCTGATGCATATGATACTATAGTTGCAAGTGGTTTTAAGCCTAGTTCATCACACTTTTCTTTAGACATAACTATTACCATTGATGCTCCATCATTAAGCCCAGAAGCATTACCTGCTGTTACTGTTCCATCTTTTTTAAATGCAGGTCTAAGACTAGATAGTTTTTCTATACTAGTATTGTGTTTTGGATATTCATCTGTATCCATTATTATAGGGCTAGCTTTTCTTTGAGGTATTTCAACAGGTACTATTTCATCTTTAAATCTATTATTTAATTGAGCCGTTTTTGCTCTTTGTTGGCTAAGTAATGAAAACTCATCTTGTTCGCTTCTATTTATATTATGTTTTTGAGCTATATTTTCAGCAGTTATTCCCATATGATAGTTATTAAAAGCATCTGTTAAACCATCACTTATCATACTATCTACTATACTTGCATCCCCCATGTTATATCCAAATCTAGCTTTATTTAATATGTATGGTGCATTACTCATACTTTCACATCCACCTGCAAGCACTACCTCACAATCACCTAAAGCTATAAATTGTGCTGCCATACTTACTGTTCTAAGTCCAGAACCACATACCTTGTTAATAGTCATAGCTGGTGTCTCTACTGGTATTTCAGATTTTATAGCCACTTGTCTTGCTACATTTTGACCTAACCCTGCACTTAGTACATTTCCTATTATTACTTCATCTATTATTTTAGGATCTATATTAGCTCTTTTTATAGCTTCTTTTGCAGCTATAGAACCTAATTCTACCGCACTAAAATTTTTCAAAGTTCCACCAAATGAACCTATTGGTGTTCTTACAGCTGATACGATTACTACTTCTCTCATGGTATCCCCCTTATTCGTAATTATAGAATCCTCTATTACTTTTTCTACCTAACTGATTGTTTTTCACCATTTCTACTAGTAATGGATGTGGCTTATATTTGTCATCTGCAAAATCTTTATGTAGTACTTCCATTATATTAAGACAAACATCAAGACCTATTAAATCACCAAGTGCTAATGGTCCTATAGGATGGTTTGCTCCTAGCTTCATTGCACTATCTATATCTTCTACTGTCGCTACTTTATCTGCATATATTCCTATAGCCTCATTTATCATTGGGATTAATATTCTATTAACTATAAAACCTGGAGCTTCTTTTACACTTACTGGATTTTTTTCTAATTCTATTGATAGGTTCTGTATAGTCTCATGAGTTTCTTTTGATGTGAACAATGTATCTATTATCTCTATTAATTTCATAACAGGTGCTGGATTGAAAAAATGCATTCCTATAACTTTTTCTGGTCTTGTGGTACCCATTGCTATTTCACTTATAGATAATGAGGAAGTATTAGTAGCAAGAATAGTGTCTCTCTTACAAATATGGTCTAGCTGTTTAAATAGCTGCTTTTTTATATCCATATTCTCTACTATAGCTTCTATTACTAAATCACAATCTGAGGCATCTTTTATATCTGTTGTCGTTGATATTCTCTTTAACATTTCATTTTTTTCTTCTACTGATAGCTTACCTTTTTCTATACTTCTTTCTAGATTTTTTACTATGCTTTTTATACCTTTTTCTAAAGTATCATGACTTAAATCCCTCAGTATTACTTCATTGTTTTTACTTATTAATACTTGTGCTATTCCACACCCCATAGTTCCACTACCTATTACCATTACCTTCATAACGTGTCCCCTCCATTAAGTAATATTTATTTACCTTTAAAATCTGCTTCTCTTTTTTGTAAAAAAGCACTCATTCCTTCCTTTTGGTCTTGACTTGCAAAGCATAGTCCAAATAAATTACTCTCTATATTAATTGCTGTATCTATATCAACTTCATATCCTCTATTTATGGCATTTTTAGCATATCTAATAGCTAATTGGCCTTTTGATGATATTTTCTGAGCTATTTCTAAGCATTCATCTAGCAAGCTATCATCTTCTACGACTTTATTTACTAAATTTATATTATATGCACCATCTGCATCTATCATATCACCTGTGTATATGAGCTCTTTTGCCTTTCCTATACCTACTATTCTAGGTAACCTTTGACTTCCACCAAACCCTGGTATTATTCCTAAATTAGCTTCTACTTGACCAAACTTAGCTTTTTTAGATGCAATTCTTATATCACAACTCATTGCTAATTCTAGACCTCCACCAAGGCAATATCCATTTATAGCTGCAATTAATGGTTTATCACTTTCTTCTATCTTTCTAAATATATCATTTCCTAACTTAGAAAACTTTCTAGCCTCTTCAAAGTTCATCTCTTTCATAGATTCTATATCCGCCCCTGCTACAAATGCTCTTCCTTGTCCAATAATTACTCCCACGTAAGTATCTTCATTATTGTTTAGCATGTCCACAGCTTCACTAAGTTCCTTTAATACTTCTTCATTTAATGCATTTAGATATTTTTCTCTATTTATTTTTATAAAAAATACATTCCCAATCTCTTCACAAATTAGGTTTTTGAACATTCCTGGTACTCCCCCTTGTTTTTATCACTAGATGATTAAGTATATGAAAAAAAAAAATTATATATGATTAAAAAGATTAATTTCCCTATGTTAAAACAGTATACAATAATAATATTTAAGATGGATTTAAGATGGATTTCACACTTATTAAAGATTGTATTATTATAATATATTTAAATAGAAAAACTAATATAAAACATTAAGGAGAAATATTATGGACTCAAAATTAATATTTGCAATTGTTACAATAACATTAGCACTTGTATTTTATACAACAGGTGTATTTGGAGAGAGAAAATCTAAAACGTTAACTAAGAAACACGTAATCATATTCTGGTTAGGGTTATTATGTGATACTGTAGGTACTTTAACTATGAGTAATATAGCTAAATCTGGTCCTAGTGCAATATCAGCTACAAATCAAGCTATTCATGGTGTTACAGGATTTTTAGCAATAGTTTTAATGATATTCCATGCAGTTTGGGCTACTTGGGTATTATCTAAAAATGACGAAAAGAAAAAAGAAACTTTCCACAAATTCAGTATAGCTGTATGGTTAATTTGGTTAATACCATACGTAGTAGGAATGTTTATAGGAATGTCTCACTAATATAAATAAGACTAGAGTTATATTTACTTAAAGCAAATATAACCCTAGTCTTGTTTTTTAATACTTATATTTTTTATTTTACATTTATAGTAACATGATTAGACATTACAACTTTATTACCTAACTTAACTTTTACAAATACGTTAGATTTGCCCTTTGACTTAGCTATCATCTTACCATCTTTTATTTCAAGTGATTTTGGGTTAGATACTTTATATTCTACTTTTGCCTTACTTAAATCTACAGCATCTCCATTATTCATTAAAGCATTAATATCAAATTCTACTTGCTGCCCTACTGATAATTCATTAACCATTGTATTTAAGTTTACATACTTTAACTGAGGATTTTTAATAGACTCATTAACTTCTTTAACATATATATTGTCTATTATTAATTGAACTATATCTCCAGTATGTTCCTTTTTATCTACTGAAATGTAGTAATCATCAGTATTTCCTGTTGTAAACTTTTGTGATACTTCTTTTGCATTTGTTAAATCTCCTCCATTTACATTAGTACTATCTAAATCTATACTTAATAAAGTACCTTGTGATTTAGACTTTATATTAAATGTATATCCAGGCTTAGCATCTGCTAGTGAATATAAGAATCCTAACTCATAAGTTTTATTAGGCTTTAACTTAAATGTTGAATCTTCTGTTACAAACATTTGACCTTGTTCATCTGGTTGTTGATTACTCTTTAATGAGAATCTTCCATCAAGAGTCCAATGCTTATATTGACTTCCAAATATGTTTTTCTCTGCTAAGTGAGTTCTATTAGAGTTTCCTCTTCCTTCAGCTAAGAAGAATGGTGTTATACCTTCATCTACATTCTCAAAATCCTCATAGAATACATATCCATCCTTATTAGTATGTCCTGGATGTTTCCATATTCTAAAGTCGTCTACAAACACTTCAGAATCCTTATTCCCTTTTCCTACTTCTAAAGATATTTCTGCTTCATCATCTTGTGCAGTAAATTCTACTTCAATTCTTGTGAATTTATCATTTCTAAATTTAACACCTTCACCATTTCTTTGGTAGAATACTTCATCCATCTTAGTTTTAACTTCTACATCATCAGATTCTACTTCTAATTCTATTTTTCTATTTCCTTCATTTTTTACCCAAGCAGAAACAGAATATGTTGCACCTTTTTCTAATCCTTTTATTTCTTGAGATATTTCAGCATCTGCTCCATTATTTCCACTAATTTTTACTAAATCATTTCCATTTCTTCCATTAGTCTTTTCATTTATGATCTGGATATGTTTAGTATCTTTAGCATCTGAATCTTTTTCCCAGTTTTTCCAAGTTTGAGAGTCAAATCCTGGATCCTTTATTTGTGCACCATATCCCCAATCATTTATTCTTTCTTCTTTTACTTTGCCTTTCATAACTAGGTATGGAGTATCTTTTTCAACATCAAGCTTAACTTTTCCTTCTTCAACTTTAACTTCTTTTACAAAAGTTTTTCCTAAGTCATCTAATTCATATAACTGAACTGTCCCTAAATTTTTCCAACTATCTGGTAATTCCCATGTAGAACTAGTTGAAAGTGGATTCCAGTGATATATTTTTTCATCTTCTTCAACAGGATTCCATGGTAAGAATAGTTGTGTATCTCCTATTCCAGTATCTCCTATAGACTTTTTAGGCGTCGTTGCTACTAATCTATCATCTCTATAATAGTTAATATTTTCACCTTCATCTGCTGATCTTACCCCATTTTCAAATAGTACTTCTTTATCACTCATTTTTACTATTGGGAAATGTTGTAAGTATTTAGTTGGTAATACTTGATTATAGAATACTTCTATACCAAATTCGCCTTCTATATCATGTCTACTTCCCCAACCACCTGATAATAAGTGTTTATTACCTTTTATTAATGGATCTGCTAAGAATGTATCATGTGTATCATTTTTTATAAATCTCATTATTTTACTTGCGTTACCCTTGTTAGGATATGCTGGGTCTCCTCCCCAGTGAGTCCATACTACATCTTGTTCTAATGGTCCATTCATTTCTGTTGCAAATGTATAATCTAGTTCATCAATTTTCTCTGCTAATTTATGAGCATTCCATCCATTTCCTGTGTATACATCAACATATACCCACCCTAAGTCTGGTGCATCTTTCTTTAGCATATCTAATCTTCTAAATAACTCTCCACTAGTTATATCTTTTCTTTGATCTGTATAGAATGTTTTATCTAGCCATGCCCATCCTGGAGCATTTTCATTTATTAACTCTGGCTTTACTTCAAATGCATCTTTTGCATATTCAGTTGCATTTATATGAACCCCTATATTGGCATTATATTTTTTACCTTCATTTATCAATGTATTAAAGTCTTTCACTCCACCTTGTCTAATACCTATATGTCCACCATAATCTGGATGAGAGTCATCATGACCTTCTGCTTGATACCCTTTATGAAGAACTAACTGACCAAAGTTATCTGTATAGTTAGATATTTTTTTGATAGTGTCTAGTGATCTTAAGAATGGATTTTGAGTATATCCTATATTAAAATCTATATGTGAAAGTTGATTTTTAATATCTTCTCCACCTTTTGGAACTATCATATTCTTTCTATAATGGATAGCTGCATCTTGCCAATCTACTATATCATCTTTGTTAGTATCTTTAGCTATCATAACTTCAGACCAAGGTAATTCCTCTTCTGGCTTATGACCTTCTGGCATTTTTAATTCTTCTCTGTATGTCCATGTTCCATTTCCTATACCCGTTTGCTTATATCCATCTCTACTTGATGTAGATAATACTGCTCTATTTCCACCTTCTATAACGTTATTGTTTATAGTTACAGCAAACTCATCATTGTTTATAAATGCATATGTTTTTCCTTTTGAAGACTCACCTAAATCTTTTACATCTTTGAATTCTTCTATTATGTTATTCCAATCTCCTGTAGTTAAAACTGATGCAGTTTTTCCATTTTCACTACTTTTAACTGACGCTAAACTGTGTTTTGGGAAGTTTATTGTTTTTACCTTTGTATTTCCTGATTCTTTTATGTTCGTTACTTCCATTCTCAATTTATTGTTATTTACAAGCATATCTAAAGTTACTTCTACACCTATTTCTTCAATACTTAGTGTATAAGTTGTTTTGTTATTTTGAGTATTACAAGTTACTTTTGGTATATATTTATCATTGTTTATTTCCATTATGTATAACTGTTCGCTTTCACCTTCTAAGATCGAACCATCTTCTTTCCATTCATATCTTATTACTCTTGGGAAGTTATTATCAAGTACTGCTTTCATATCATCTGATTCTATTACTTGTTCCTGCGTTTCTCCTACTTCT
>JBOFYV010000065.1:0-11434 GCA_051654865.1 Peptostreptococcaceae bacterium | reverse complement strand
GTAGATGCTGCATTTACAGGAACAGATCCTCAAAGTGGTTTGACTATTACTACAATTAGTGAAGGCCAAATTGTAACAATAAGATGGCAAGTAAATGTTGATAATACTATTCCAAATACAAACCCTATAGTAAACGTAGGAACAGCAAAAATACCAGGATTACCACCAGTAAAGACTAATCCGGTTACAACTCAAGTTAATAATGCTACTTTATCAGTAGTTAAATCAGTAGATAAATCACAGGCATCTGTAGGTGACACTGTAACTTATACAATTACAGTTACAAACTCAGGCAATATAGCAGCAAATCCAGCAATATTTACTGATTTAGTTCCAAATGGAGCAAGCTATGTACCAGGAACATTAACAGTAGGTGGAGTTCCGAATCCTGGAAATCCAAACAATGGAGTAAATGTTGGACCAATAGCTGCAGGTGGGGTAAAAGTTATAGTGTTTAGTGCTAAGATAAATATCTTACCAGTACCGAATCCAATGCCAAATACTTCAACAATAAACTATCAATATTTAGTAGATCCTAATGGTTTACCAGTAAGTGATTCAGCTACAAGTAATACTGTAAATACAGCTGTTGGAGATTTAGTAATTCTAAAAGCTGTAGATAAAATTTTTGCAGATTTAGGAGATACGGTAACGTATACTGTAACTTTAACAAATACAGGAAAGGCACCTATAAATAATGCTCAATTCCAAGATAATACACCATCAGGAACAAGTTATGTATCGGGATCATTAACGATAACAAGTGTTCCAGCAGGAGTAACATTTACAGGAACTGATCCACAAACAGGTATTACTATAAATACAATTCTTCCAGCTCAAGTAGTAACAATAACGTGGAAAGTACAAGTTGGAAACACACTTCCAGCTACTAATCCAATACCAAATGTAGGTACAGTAACAATACCAGGATTACCACCAGTAAATACTAATCAAGTTACAACTCAAGTTAATAATGCGACTTTAGATCCAGTGAAGAGTGTGGATAAATCTGTAGCTGTTGTAGGAGAAATTGTAACCTATACAATTAATGTAACAAATACAGGAAGTGTATCTGCAAATACAGTTATTTTGAAAGATGTAGTTCCAAATGGAACAAGTTATCTACCGGGAACATTGACTGTAAATGGTATTTTAAATTCAGGTGATCCAAATGTAGGAGCTAATATTGGACAAATAGCAGCAGGTGCAACTAAAAAGGTTGTATTTAGTGTTAAGATAAATACCTTACCGGTACCAAATCCTATGTTAAATACAGCAAGTTTAGATTATCAATATTTAGTAGATCCAAATGGAGTACCAGTATCAGATATAGCAACAAGTAACACTGTACAAACAGCTGTTGGAAATATAGTGACTAATAAAGCTGTAGATAAAACTTTTGCAGATTTAGGTGATACTTTAACCTATACTGTAACACTAGAGAACACAGGTAAGGCAGATGTTAATAATGTTTTATTCCAAGACTCAATTCCATCAGGAACGACTTTTGTTGATGGTTCAGTAATAGCAGATGCTCCAATTACAGGAAATAATCCTCAAACAGGTGTAACAGTAACAAATGTTGCAGCAGGACAAAAGGTAAGTATATCTTGGAAAGTTGTAGTAGGAAATTCAGTTCCAACACCAAATCCTATACCAAATTCAGGAACAATAACTATACCAGGAGTACCTCCAATTACAACTAATATCGTCACAACAACTGTTAATAATGCAACTTTAAATCTTGTAAAGAGTGTAGATAAAACACTAGCTATAGTTGGAGAATTAGTGACTTATACAATAACAGTTACTAATTCAGGTAGCACAGCAGCAAATCCAGCTGTAATTACAGATATAGTTCCAAATGGAACAAGTTATGTAGCAGGAACTTTAAAAGTTGATGGAGTATCAAATCCAGGAGATCCAAATACAGGAATTAATGTAGGACCTATAGCAGCTGGCATAACTAAGACAATAGTATTTACTGTTAAAATAAATACGTTACCAGTACCAAATCCTATGCCAAATAAAGCCGTGGTTGATTATAAATATTTAGTAGATCCAAATGGAACTCCTACTTCAGATACAGCAACAAGTAATACTGTAAATACAGCAGTTGGAGATTTAGTTGTAAACAAAGCTGTAGATAAGGCATTTGTAGATTTAGGAGATACAATCACGTATACTGTAACAATAGATAATCCAGGTAAGGCACCAATTGATAATGTAGTATTCCAGGATGTAACACCATCAGGAACATCATTTGTAGCAGGTTCATTATCAGTGGATACAGCATATACAGGTAGTAATATTGTTACTGGAATAACAATTACAACAATAAGTGCAGCTCAAAAAGTAACTATAACTTGGAAAGTAAAAGTAGGAAATACACTACCAGTACCAAATCCTATACCAAATACAGGTATAATAACTATACCTGGATTACCACCAAAGAATAGTAATACTGTAACAACACAAGTTAATAATGCAGATTTAGTGAGTCCTGGTAATTTTGTTAAAGCAGTAGATAAGGCTTTTGCTGATATAGGTGATATAGTAACTTATACAGTAACTGCAAAAAATACAGGAAATGTATCAGCGAATAATGTAATTATTACAGATATAGTTCCAAATGGAACAAATTATGTAGCAGGAACATTAAAAGTTGATGGAGTTCTAAATCCTTCAGATCCGAATTTAGGAGTGAATGTTGGTACTGTAAATACAGGGCAAATAATTACTTTAGTATTTAGTGTTAAAGTAAATGTGATGCCAAATCCAAATCCAATGCCAAATAAAGCAGATGTTATCTATAATTATACTGTGGACCCAGTACAACCACCAAAGAGTGCATCAGGAAGTACTAATACTGTAACAACACAAGTTAACAATGCAGATTTAGTAAGTCCAGGCAATTTTGTTAAAGCAGTAGATAAAACATTTGCAGATATAGGAGATACAGTAACCTATACAGTAACTGCTAAAAATACGGGTAATGTAGATGCAAATAATGTAATAGTTAAAGATATAGTTCCAAATGGATCAGCATATGTAGTTGGAAGTTTAAAAGTTGATGGTGTTTTAAATCCTTCAGATCCAAATATAGGTATAAATATTGGAACAATAGCACCAGGAAATAATGTAGTTATAGTATTTAGTGTACTAGTAAATACTCTTCCAAATCCAAATCCAATGCCTAATAAGGCTGATATCACTTATAACTATATTGTAGATTCTACACTACCACCAAAATCAAATTCTGGAAGTACAAATACGGTTAAAACTCAAGTAAATCATGGAGAGATAAAACCTGAGAATGCAGTAAAATCAGCTAATAGAGTAGTAACAACTCCAGGAGATGTTATAACCTATACAGTGGCATTTAAAAACACAGGAAATACAAATATCAATAATGTAGTAGTTAGAGATGTTGTTCCTGTGGGAACTATATTTGTACCGGGAACCGTTAAAGTTGATGGAGTTTTAGATCCAGTAGCTAGTCCTATTATTGGTATAAAAATTTCAACAGTAGCACCTGGAGAAACGGTAGTGGTAAGTTTTAATACCACAGTACAAGAAGGTGCACCTTCAGTATTAACTAATACAGCAACTATTGATTATAGTTATAACGTAGATCCTAATTTACCTCCAAAGGTAAAAACAGTTCAAACTAATCCAGTAAATGTAGATACTTTAAATCCTAATTTAAGTATAGTTAAGAGTAGTGATGTTTCTGGAGCATTAGTTGGAGATACAATTAGATACACTCTTAATATAACTAATAATGGTGAAATTGATTTAGCAAATATTATAATAAAGGATCCATTAACATCAGAGATTCAATTTGATGATAATATGACATTGAATGGTATAGCTATAGGTGGAAATATAGTTTCAGGAGTTAATATTGGAACACTAACTATAGGAAAATCAGCAGTACTTTCATTTAATGCTAAAGTAATATCATTACCAGCTGATGGAAAGATAGAAAATATATCTAATGCTAAATATGATTATACAGTTTCTGGTCAAACATTTAGTAAAACAGCTATTAGTAATGAAAATGTAGTTATAGTTTATAATCCTAAGTTAGATGTAACTAAGCTATCTAATAAGGCATCTGTAAAAGTAGGAGATACTTTCACTTATACAATAACTGCTACAAATTCAGGTAATATAGTAATTAACAATGCTATGGTAAAAGATTCTTTACCAGCAGCATTCCAAGTTCAAAGTATTAAAGTTGATGGTGTAGCAGTTGTAGGTGACTTAAATACGGGAATAAATGTAGGAACTTTATCTATAGGGCAAAGTAAAGTTATTTCTGTAACAATTAAGGTTATATCTGATTTAGTAGACACATTCTTTAATATTGCAGTAGTGAATGGAACTATTATAGTGGATCCAGATAAACCAGTAAGACCTGTTACAGGAGAAGGAAAAGATCCTAAGGGCGTAACTGTGTTTAATCCAAAGCTAGAATTAGTTAAGAGTGTAGATAAACAATATGCAATAGTTGGAGAAGAGCTAACCTATACAATCATTGCAAAAAATACTGGAGATATAGCATTAGACAATATTCAAGTATCAGATGTATTAGCATCAGAACTTGACTTTATTGAAGGAAGTGTAATTGTCGATGGGGTTTCTATGCCACTTGCAAATATAATAAGTGGAGTAAATGTAGGAACTATTCTTCCAGGTAAGAGTAAAACTATAACCTTCAAGGCTAATGTTTTATCTGATAAAGTTAAAGAAGTATCTAATGTTTCAGTTGCAAGTTATGAATTTACTTTACCAGGAGTACAACCACAAAGTGGAGGTTCTAATAGTGAACAAGTAGTAGTTAAAATAGAAAGAGCTCATATTATTGTTGCTAAAACTGTAGATAAGGACTCTATATCATTAGGGGAGCTATTGACTTATACTGTAGTTTTAACTAATGATGGAACTTTAGATGCATTAAATGTAATCTTTAAGGATAAGTTACCAGTTGAAACTCAATTAGTAAATGGAAGTTTTAAAGTTGATGGTAAGGTAATTAATAGCGTAGATATTGGAAATGGAGTTAATATTGGAACTATTAAGGCTGGATCAAGTGTAACTGTTAAATATACAGTTACTGTTATAGATTCAAATTGTAGTGGATTATTAATAAATGAAGCTTCAGTTCAATTTAAGTATGTATTACCTGATGGAACTATTGGAACTACACAAAGTATTCCTGATAGTTTATCTAGGACAACAGTTAAATTAAATATTTCAACATTTAAGCAAATTAGTGTTGATGAATATTTAAGAATTCCATCACAAAAACCTGATATGGAAGGAATAAATTCTATAAGTGCAACTATAGATATAGTAAACACTCATATAATAAAGACTCCAATTGACTATTCAAATGAATCTCAAAGATTAACAGGATTCAAGTTAATAGTTAATGGTGTATTAAATCAAGTTGTTGAGTATACTGCATGTGTTCCAGAGCAAACAGTTCATTCAGCACACTATAAAGTACCATTTAGCTCATTTATAGTATTACCAGAGGACTTCACTGAATGTAGTAGAATTGAAGTTCAAGGTATTGTTGAAGATGTTTATTATAAAGAACAAGATAGTAGATGCTTCTTCAAAAATGTAACAGTGTTACTAGTTGCTAAAATTATGAAATGTATGGAATAAATTAAAATAGAATTGATGCTATAGTTTTATTTATAATAGAAGTGAAATTTAAGACATTTTTATTGTAATATAAATGAATATGACAGTAGATAAGTTTGTGTAAAAACAAACCTATCTACTGTTTTTTATTTTATCATCATAATAAAAGTATTTAAATATAGTATATATTAAAGAGGAAATTTTAACATTTTTAGGATTATAAATCAATAAGGAAAGGAGTTTAGACTATATGATAGGAGAGGATGAATCAAATTGCAAGTTAGAATTAGCAATTAAAATAGATAAGGAATATGTAGTAAAGGGCGACATTATTACATTTGAGGTATATGTTTATAATAAATATAATTTAGATTTAGATAGTGAAGATGGTGATAATATAAAAATAATTAATATGTTATCAAAAGAGTTAGAGTTTGTTTTAGGAAGCGTTAAAATAGATGATAATATGGCATATGATGAAAATATATTATCAGGAGTGAACATAAATATAAAAGAAAAAGATGAATATAAACAGATATCATTTAAAGCAAAAGTTATAGATGATAGTAAAGAAATAATTATAAATAAAGCAATATGTACTTATAATTATAGAATCAATAATAATATATATTCAGATATTATAGAAAGTAATAATATTATTATAAATTTAGAAAAGGTCCAAGTATCAATAGATAAGAAGTTGGATAAGAAAAATGTTTCATTATATGAGGAGGTTCAGTGTACTATAACAATAAATAATTGTAGTAATATAGATATTTTAAATGTGCAGTTTAAAGAAGATATATGCGATGCATTAGAGTTATTAGATAAAGCAATTTTATCTAATGGGAAAATTGTAAGAAATGTTGATTTATTAAAGGGTGTATATTTAGGAAATATAAAAGCAAAAGAATGTATGATTATATCATATAAAGTAAAAGTAATTAAGCCATATTATAGCTCCTTTATAGTTAGTAAAACTGAGGTAGATTACAACTATAGATTAAAAAATAAAGTACTATGCAAAAAAAGAATTTTATCAGATAAAACAATGGATTCAATATTAAATATGAATATAGCAAATTTTAAACAAGGTAATATTGAAAATAATATTTGTATTTCAGCAGAGAATCCTCTAATAAATGAAATAAATAATATTTATGCTAGTATAGATATTTTAAATTGTCATGTAATAACTACTAGTAAAAGTAAGTCAAATGAAGGACAAGTATTATCTGGGTATAAACTAATTGTAAATTGTATTGTAGAAGAAGTTGTTGAATATACAACATATGATGAGTATGAGTCATTACATTCAGAACAATATAGATTTCCCTTTAGCACTTATATAATATTAGAAGAAGATTTTGATATGGAAAGTAAATTTGAAATTAAAGGTATTGCAGAAGATATATCATTTAAAAAAGTGAGTAAGGAGTGTTTTTATCAAAATATAGTATTTTTAATAGTAACCAATATATATAAGCCATAAGTTATACAAGCAAAAAAATCATAATTGATATAAGAGAATCATATATTAAATAGGACTTGTAAAAATTTTATAAAGTAATAGGGGGAATAGCTTTGTTATCAAATATAAAAAATAATTACACAAGTAACTTTACATTAAGAGCTAGTATTAATAGTGAACTTATTACTTATATTGTTAAATTTGAAAATAATAGAGATGAAAGTATATACAATTTTTTATTAAATATATATGTGCCGGAGAATACAATATTATGTGAAAAAACAATATATATTAATAAGAGTCAAGTTGAAGATAGGTATTTATATGGAATAAGAGTAAGAGAATTTCCTAAGAAAAGTATAATCGAAGTAGAATACACTGTGCAATTGAAAAAGAATATCAAAACGAGGGATGTCTATAATAAGTGTAAGGCTACATTTAAAACTAGTGAAAACACAATAAATGAAGAGTTTAGCAATATTGTTGCTATTAATGAAAATGATAACCTTAGTAATGGGGTTAAATTTTATGAAAATAATATAAATGATGAGATGAGTATTAATAATAATATAAATGATATAAACGAGGAATTTAGCAATACTGTTATAGTAAATATAGAAGATATAAAAGCAAACAGTAATTTATATAATATGATAGATGAGATAAAGAATTATAAGAATAATTTAACAACTAAAAGAGAGCAGACAATAACATACTCAACTAAGATAAGGAATATTAGCACCAAGTATATTGAGGATATAAAATTAATAGTGGAAGAATTCCCAGGGGTTAAAGTACAGTCTATATATATAAAAATACATGATGAGTTAATAAAAGTAGATGTAAATAAAAGGCTAGATATTGAGGGACTAGGACCTGATGATGAAATAGAAACATTATTAAATCTTATAGTAGAAGATGACTTTATAGGAAGTGAAATCAAAATAAATTTTAACATTGAATATGCATTTATAAATGATGAAAATAAACTAATAGCATCTAATTTTGAATTAGATAATATTGTAATAAATGTAGAGGAAGAGACTATAGATTATTCTAGTGAATATATAAATTTATCTATTGATACTGATGATAAAGCAATACTTAAAGGTAAAGAGGTTTCATATAGTATAAAAGTAGATAACACTAGTTGTAATGAATTTAAAAATAGTATTATAAGTATAAATCATATTGATGGAAGTTATATAGATAAAAGAAAAATTACAATAGATAATAATAAGTTTGATTTGAATTATATAGAAGTTGAAGAGCAGAGAGTATTGATACATTTAGGTAATTTAGTTGGAGAGAACAGTTATAAGATAGGGTTTAAAATAGACTACTCTGATATTAATTCCAATTTAGATGAAGCTCAATTAAATATTAAATTAAGCGGAGAATATTTTTCGCAAAAAAAGAGAAAAGATGAGGAAGTAATTTATGAAAGGGCACTAATTCAGCCTATAGAAAATATTAGTTTAAAAGTTTTTATTGAATCAGATAAAAAATTGCTAGCTAAGGATGATAATATAACTTATAAAAGTACAATAATAAATGATGGTAGCTTAGAAGTTAGCGGGAAATATAGTTTAGATACAAGCAGTGGAATTATAATAGATAAGGAAAGAGTTAGGATAAATAAGGTGTTTTATAAAAATATACTAACTGATAATAATATAGAGTTCAAACTTATGCCAGGTGAAGGATTAAATATAGAAATTAGAGGTCAATATATAAGGTCATATGGAAAAAACATAATGCATGCAAAAGCTGTGATAGATTATGAGTGTGAATGTAACGGAAAAAAAATATCAGATAGAATAAAAAGTGAAGAGATTTATACAGATGCAGCTATAACAGCATTTAAAGAAGTCGTTATAGAAGATACAATAGATATATCTAATGTAAAATCATCAATAAAAGAAATAATAAGGATAAATTCAGATGTGGATATTAATGATTTTTATGTTATAGCAAATACAAGAAATACTTTTAATGATACAAAGGTTATTGGTCAGAAGGTAAGGGTAAGAGCAACTTTAAAATTTTTAATAGAGTATCTGGTAGATCAAGAAAATCAGATAGTTAATTTATATTATAAAGAAAAGATATTTTCAACTACTATACAATTACCAGAGGATTATATACATGGAGAGTTAAATGATGTTAAGGCAGAAATTGTAGATGTATATTACAAATTAATAAGTAATGAAAGTATATTTACTAGTATAAATATGCTAATAAGCACTAATATATAATTAGATTTGTGAGTGGTGATAAATATGGAGGAGTATAGAGATGATTTAGTTGAATACAAAGGTATATCTGATTATATACCAGAAGTACTTAATTCTAAGAAAGAGATAAATTTAGAAGAAATTATAAAAATACCAGATAAAGATATAGAAATAGAAGAAATTTTAAAAGTATCTATTGCAGGGGAATGCACTGATATTAGAGTAATAGATACGCCTATTGGGGTATCTATAGATGGATTAAGATTGACAGGAAAAAAAGCCATTGTAAATATTAGTTTTGCTATAAGAATAGAATATATTAGTAAGCAATCTTCTAACAAAATTTATACTTTAAAGGCAAATAAAAGAATGATTACAAGTGTAATTTTGGAGAAAGAAGAATATATAAAAAGAGTAAATATTGCAAGTGTTTTTATAGAAGATATTTTAGCAAAAAGAATGGGAAAGCAAGATATTTTACTGATTATATATGGAATTATTGGGGTAGAATAGGAGTGTTAGTATGAGGTATAAAGAAAGAAGTTACAATGTAGTTTTCCCTAAAAGTGCAAAATATTTTAATGAGATAGATATAAATCATAGCATAAATATATTGAGCTCACAAAAGATAATAAATAAAATAATATCAATAAAGAATAACATAGGGATAGGGGATATTGAGATAATAAAGACACCTATAATGATATCAAATAATAATGAAAAGTTTACTGGGTGTAAAATAGCAGTTGAGTTAAAAATAGATGAATTAATTACATATATGTCAGGAGGTGAAGAAAGTACACTTGAAGTAATTAGAAATAGCATAGTTAAAAATGTATTTATAACTATACCAATAGAATACAATAAAAATAATGTTATTGATTTACTGAGAAATAGGAAAATAAAAATAACACCATATTTAGAAGATATATATGCAGTTAGGATAAATGATAGAGAAATAAATGTTAATATGGCTATATTTATAAATGTAGAATTTTTAATAATATAATATTAATGTATGATATAAAAATGTATTTCTTAACATAAGAAGAAATGCATTTTTAAATTTAAATAATCATAAATATATATTAGACTATTCTATAATAGAGGGAAAAATGAAAGTGAAAAAGTATATAAATAATAAAGTATATGACAACTTAGATGTATATAAGATATCTATTATTAATAAGTATATACAAATTGACAACGTTGTTATTGATAATATAGTTTCGGTAACTGTTGTTTCAAAGTTAATGGATTGGAATATTTCTTGTAATAAATTATGTATTGAAGGAAATATTACATACAAAATATTATATACATCTAAGGATGATAATAGGATTTTTTTAATAAAGGATGAACATTTGTTTTATAATGAATTAGAATTACCAGATTATATAGATGGTGAATCAATAATGAGTATAAAAAGCCGAAATGGATTCGAAGTAGGGTGTAATATTCAAGATGTTGCTATTTTAAAAGATAGTGTAGGTTATATATTAATAGCAGCAACACTAATAAATTGGATTAATGTTATAGCTATTCCAAGAATAGTTTTATATATACAATTAGATGCGGAAAATTCTTATTTATATATAGCAGATAAAAAGCTAAAGATCATTGAACAATTAACATATGATAATGATAAAAAATATGAAAGTATGTTATTTTCTCAAAATGGATATGAGGTTATATTAATTAGTAATATTCATAAAACAAAAAGATTAATAAGTAAAATAAATATATGTACAGGATTTAAAAATGAAATCTTTATAGGTGATAGTATAAGCAATGTTCAAAAATTTAGTGATAATAGTTTGATATTTGAAGAGAAAAAAAATAATAGTTCAGATATTAAAATTTTAAATATTAATAATTTAAAGGTAACAAATTTTTTGATAGCCTTAAAGGCTGAAATTGTTGAGATATGGTGTGAAAATAATATAGTATGTATTGTAGTAAATGAAAATAGAGAAAAGAAATTATGGCTTTTTAATAAAGAAAAGGAAAGAATATTAACAATTATAGGTGAGTATAGATTACCAAGAATAATTAAGAGCACCAA
>JBOFYV010000064.1:0-4274 GCA_051654865.1 Peptostreptococcaceae bacterium | reverse complement strand
CTAATGCAATTAATTTCTATCTCTAGAGTTATTAAGTGAAGCTGGAATCCAACTTGAAAATTTTTCTCATCAGCCACAAGCTTAGTTTAATGTATTTTTCTATGCCTTTTTGTATATATTAGTAGAAATACATTTCTAGATGAGATACAATGTTTCAGTATCATTTTATACATATTTTAAGGAGATGAATGACATGAGCTTTGTTGGCTTATATATAACTGCTTTTGCAATGGCTTTTTTAATATCTTTTTTAACAACGCCATTGGCTAAAAAAATTGCTTTTAAGGTAGGAGCTATTGCCCATCCTAGAAAACGTGATATGCATAGTGTTCCAATTCCTCGAATGGGTGGGATCGCTATTGTAACAGGTTTTATGATTACCCTATTAGTTTTATTTAGAAATTTAACTATTTTAGATACTAAACAGCTCTTAGGTATCGCTTTAGGTGGAGGAACTATTTTCTTACTTGGTTTCTTTGATGACATCTATGAGCTTGGTGCAAAATTAAAATTCGGAATTCAATTATTAGCTGCTCTTATAGTAGCACTTTGTGGGATTCGTATCGATTTTGTTTCTATTCCATTTTTAGAAGGTCTTAAATTTCTAGATATGCTTTCTATTCCTATTACAATATTATGGATAGTAGGTGTAACAAACGCTGTTAACCTCATTGATGGTCTAGATGGATTAGCTGCCGGAGTATCCTCTATTGCTTCTTTATGCCTTATGGTACTTTCTATTTATAGTGGCTATCCAATAGCAGTGTTTCTTACTGCTACTTTAGCAGGAGCCTGTCTAGGTTTCTTACCTTATAATTTTAATCCTGCTTCTATTTTCATGGGAGACACAGGTTCAACATTTTTAGGGTTTATGCTTGCTGTAACATCTGTACTAGGGTTACTAAAAGGTTACACTATTGGTACAATTATTGTAGCTGTTTTGATATTAGGATTACCTATTTTTGATACAGCCTTTGCGATCATTAGACGTGCGCTATCAGGACGTCCTATTATGTCTCCTGATAGAGGTCACTTACACCATCGCTTAGTTGATAAAGGGTATAGTACTAAAGGTGCTGTTATTACACTTTATGGGGTAAGTGGAATTTTAGGCTTATCTGCAATTGCATTTGCTAATCATGATTTTAGACCTGTAGTAGCTGTCTTTGTAATCATGGGATTACTCTTATATTTAAATATGAAAACAATGGCTGCAAAACCTTCTGAGGAGACAACTCCATCTGAAGAGCCATCTCATACTAAAAAATAAAACATCACTTTGTGATGTTTTTTTTATATAGTCTTCTTAAATATATGATATACTATATCTAGTATTAATTTCTAAAGGAGGGGCAGTGATGCCTGATATTATAACACATTATCTTTTTGGTTTGGATACAACAAACAACATCAAATCATCTCCATTATATAAAATTATTAAAGAACAACGTAGTTTGTTTTTTGTAGGTCTACAAGGACCTGATCCTATGTATTATCATGCACCCTATAAAAAAAACAACTTTACTGAAGTTGCAAAGCTTATGCATACTGAAAATACACGTGATTTCTTAGCAGCTTGTCTAAGTTATTCAAAAAATTTAATAGATACACCTGAGTTTGAACCTTGTATGTCTTACATCAGTGGTCTATTATGTCATTATGTATTAGATTCTATGTGTCATCCTTATATTTTTTATATTGGTGGAAGATATATTAAAGGTGATGATACTACACGAAAATATCTAGGTCTTCACAAAAAGATTGAACTTGCAATTGATGCATTACTCCTTGAAGAAAAGTTTAATCTTAAAGCAGATGTTTTCAAGATTAATAAACATATTTTAAAACAATCAACTATTCCTCCTATCATTTTGGACATGTATGAAGAAGTTCTTTTTAACATTTATGCGATTCCTGATGGCGCAAATATCTTCAAGCAGTCTTATTCAGATTTTAGGAATTACTTTAAAATTACATTTGACCGTATTGGGGCAAAAAAGATATTTGCCCAATCACTATCTCCTATGCTTTCTCGAGAAGTTTCTTCATTAGTAAATACCTTCTCCTATCATAACTGTGTAGATGAATTTAGTAACTATTTGAATACTTCTAAAGAAGTTTGGTTACACCCTGTTACAGGAAATGTTTATACTTTTAGTTTTAAGGATTTGATTCATAATGCCTTAAAGCGCTCATCCTTTTTACTGCTTCAATCCTATGCCTTTACTCAATCTGAGATAAGTTCTGATGAGTTGCTAGGATGCATTCCAAACGTCTCTTACCTTACAGGGCTTAGTCTAGAAGATACTAGACCTATGACATATTTTAGTGATAAATTTCTTTACTTATAAAAATAGGAACTAGCAAAATGCTAGTTCCTATTTTTTACTTATAATTTATCTATATTTTTCAATATACTCTTATGAATAGTAATATTCGCTTCACTATTTCTTACATCCTCTAAGAAATCTAATACTTCTGTTGCCTCAATACTTATATTTAACATAGATAATATACTAAATTCTAGTAGTTGGAGATAAATATTTTTGTCTCGTTCCCATTCTATAAAGTTACTCACATTGCTCTGAACAGAATCTAACACTCTATTAAAGATTTTAATCATTTGCTCTATAATATTATCATACAGTAATTCTACCTTGTTTACAGATACAAAAATATGCGCAAATTTAACCATTAGAGTTTCTAATATAGTATCTATTTCTTTATTTGTGAATTCCTTCTTAAGATCTTCCATATCCAAGTCATTTAATATACGTGACCTATAAAATTCAATAAAATTTTCTAAGTCTCCAGCATTACTATCTGGTTCTATATGGAATAAAATCCTAAAGAATAGGTTCCACTGAAACTGTTCATTAATCACTTCTTCAATAAATTGGCCAATGACTTTACTAAACTCATCTTTTAAAACTAATTCTCTTTCAAATTTGAGTGCCTCATTAAAAGCAATCTGAGTATTATCAATATGTTCTAATCTATCAAAAGCAGCCATAATGGTTGTATTATATCTTTTTTCTTCTGTCTCTAATACTTCTCTAAATACATATTTCACAATCGTATCACAGGACTTTCTAAAGTCTACTAATAATCCTATATCATTTTTCATCCTTAATGCAAACAAATCATAAATAACCTTAGAGAGTAGTTGTTCCATTTGCCCTTTTCTCATTTTTGAGTTAGTGGTATCCACTCGATCAAACTGATTTGAAATAAGTAGTAATTGTCTATCTATTGTGGTTAAACTATTCTTGATAGAACTCATAATATCTTTATAGAAACGATCGGCTATCGTATAGTTATAATTCTTATAGATGATTTTATGCTCGATCTCACTCCAAAAAATATTAACTAATGACTTAATTTGTAACTCAAAATTAATAGGCTCTTCATTATATAGATATTTGCCATCTATCCTATAAATTTTAACGCCATTTTTTTGTGTCTGAGGCTGCTTTGAACTCATCTCTAATAGCATACTTGGATTAGATAAATTATAAAAATATCCTTCATACTTTTCATGTGCTACATTAAAGTAATGTTTAATGCCTCTATAAATAGATGCCTCATCTTCTATAAATCTGCATTCTATACGCACTCCAATTAAATCTGATAAATTATTAAAAAGTGCATCTACATCTTGGTATTTCTTATAATAATCATATCTTAAAATTTTTTCTTTTAAACTATGTTTAGATTTAACTCTTGAGTTCATATTTAGATATCCCTCATTAGTACCTTCTAAAATAGTTTCAAAGCACTCTTCTATCTCTCTACTCGCAATATCTAAGTCTATCTTCATATCTTCTAATCGATCAAGTACCTTGCTAATAAATTGAAATATTTCCAGTTCCATTCTTGCCCTCCTCATTGGTAATCTATATCTGTTTATTAATCCATCCTATAATATCTTTATAAACACCCTGTTTTCCTACTTCGTTTAGTATTTCATGTCTCATATCTTTATATAACTTAAGAGAAATATTTTTTATGCCTACCTTTTTATAAATTTGATAAGCTTTCTGTACCATTTTTCCATTCCCACCTACAGGATCTTTCTCCCCTGATATCATCAGAATAGGTAAATCTTTTCTTACCCTATCTACATTAGATTCTCCTGTTACAAATTCAACACCTTCAAATAAATCTCTAAATGCATACGCAGTAAACTTAATACCACAATAAGGATCTTGTGCAAATTCTTTTCTAGACTGTCTATCTCTACTTAACCAAGCATTAACATCTTTTTCTAAGAC
>JBOFYV010000063.1:0-3666 GCA_051654865.1 Peptostreptococcaceae bacterium | reverse complement strand
CTAAAATACCCATTGCCATAAAATCACCTCTTAATATAATTAATTATTTTCTAGTTTAATAACTTCACCATCTATTGTGATACTTTCAATCTGATTTATATCTATTACTTTTCCAAACTCTACACTTGTAAAAGCTTTTAATAAAGAACTACTATTTCCCATTGAGTTAAAATCTTCACCTTTATAAGAAGTTCCATCTTTTAATGTAACTTCTTGAATCGTAAAGTTGCCATTATTTTTTCCTATTATATTTGCAGATACTGATATAGGAGAAATGTTTACACTTCTAACGAAAAACTTATTGTCTTTAGCTGAAACAAAACGATTTACACTAATTTCTTTAGATACATCTGTATAGTCTAGTTCCCATGAAATCTTCCAATTTCCCTTAACTAAAGGAATAAAATCATCAGATTTGTCAGAATAATATCCAAAATCCTTAAAGTCTAATGTTATTTCATTTTTATTTAGTTCACCTTCTGTACTATAAGAAATCAAATAACTTTTCTTATTGTCATTTATATTTTCATCTTCTAAATCTGATATCGCCCATCCTGCACTAGATTGTTTTTTTAACATAATAGTACTTTGATTAAAACTTGCATACTCTGGTATTATTATGTCCTCTGGTACTTCTACATCTACTAAAATATATACACTATGCTTATCACCTAGAGTTTGTTTTATATTTAATTTCAAATTATTATCTGTTACAGACTTATTTATATAAGCACCTGCTCCATTTAATTGCTCATTATGTTTATCTATTTTTAAGTAAGATAATAGCTTATTATCTAGATTTAATTCAAAGTATTCACTAGCCATTGCAACTGTACCTACCATCATAGTTGCAACTAATACACCTATTAATAACTTTTTCTTACTAAATACCTTAGTTTTATTAGTCGGAATTTTATCCATTGTAATCTTTAGTATCCTTTGTTTTTCATCTATGTTAAGAGGTACCTCGTTATCTAATAAATTATCCTCACTTTTAATTTGCACTAATTTATCTATCTTGCTCATATATAATACCACCTTCAATTAGAGATTTTTTCAGTTTATCCTTACCTCTAAAAAGACTATTTTCAACCTTTTTAGGCGTCAGATTCAAACGATTTGCAATGTCTTTTACTTTTTCATAATAGAAATATCTAAGTATAAATATGGACTTATCTGGTTCTTCCATATCATCAATAGTTTCTTTTATTATCTTGTTGTTTAATTTTTTAGTATAATCATCTTCCATAGAAACCCCTACCCCTAAAGAATTTTCATCTATTGGCAGTACTGATGAAGATCCTTTTAGTTGTCTTCTTTTATCAAGCGCTGTGTTTCTAGCTATAGCGTATATATAACTTTTTAGTGATGTGTTTTTGTCAGATTTAAATTTATCTACATTTTTCCATAGTTTGAGAAAAGTATCTGATATTACTTCTTCTATGTCTTCATTTTTACAATCACTTAGTATGTTTTTGCAAATAGTTTTTACAGATCCTCCATATATATCTAAAGATAGACTTAGACCTTCTTCAGGATTTTTCTGTAAAAGAGAGATGATTTTCTTGTCTTTGAATTTATCCATCTATTGTCTCCTTTTTATTACTCTTCATTTATCAATACGTATAAAAACTATTTTTCACTCACAATTTAGTAAAATAATTAGGTTTGTTTTCATTTTTATTATACACAAAAATAGGAGCCGAAGCTCCTTTCTTTATAATGCTAATACATCTAGATTTCATTTGCTGCATCATATCCAGTTTTTATTGCATGTTCTATGTCCATCGCTCTTTCTTTACAGTCTCCAACTTTAACTACCTTAATATTGGCTTGAACTAGTCTATCTACATCAAACTCATTAGCCTTAGCCCCAACTGCCATAACTACATAATCACACTGTATCTCTATTTTCTCATTAGCATTCTCACAAATTATACTGTTATTTGTGATTTCTAGAAGCTTATGATTATTATAAATATTTACATTATGTTTTTTGAAGTTTTCCATTAATGTCGGCAATATAGTATTACTTTCACCTTTTGCAATTTCATCACCAAGCTCAATTATAGATACACTACTTCCACTTTCACATAAAAACTCAGCAACTTCACACCCTACCATACCGCCACCAATAACAGCTACTTTACCAAATACTTGTTGTTCATCATTTAATACCTTCCACGAATCACAAACATTCACATTGTCTATTCCTTTTATTGAAGGCTTTATATTACTAGCTCCAACTGCTACTATAACTGCATCTGGATTTAAACTTAATATATCATCTTGAGTAACTTTCTTTCCTAATCTTAATTCTACATTTTTATTTTTTACACTATGAGTTAAAAATCTTATAGCTCTTTTTATTTCATTTTTTCTAGGAGGAATACACGCTAAGTTTAACTGACCACCTAATGAAGTATTTTCATCAAATAATATTACATTATGACCTTTTAAAGATAATACTCTTGTTGCTTCAAGTCCTGCTGGTCCTCCTCCCACAACTACTACAGTTTTTTCTTTATCAGATTTACTTATTTTTCTATTTTCTTCATGACCATTTTCAGCATTTAGTACACAACTTAAAAACTTTCTATTTTGTATATTATCTGTACATCCCTTGTTACATGATATACATTCACGAATATCTTCAAATCTATTTTCCATAGTTTTATTTACCCAATCAGGATCAGCAAGTAGTATTCTACCAAGTCCAATTATATCCGCCTTATTTCCTTGAAGTATACTTTCTGCCATTTTAGGATTCAGAATTCTTCCAACTGTACTAACTGGTATATTTACTGACTCTTTTATTGTTTTAGAAATATCAACAAAAAAACCATAAGGTTGAACTCCCATTGGTGGTATTGTATCAGCCATATTCCCTGTATGATTTGCTTGTGCTACATGAAGCATATCTACCCCTGCGTCTTCTAACATTTTTGCAAATAAAGGAGCTTCTTCTAAATTGATCCCTCCCTTACCTCTTTCTGGTGTCACTACTGAAAACTTATAATCTATTGGCGTATTAGGTAATACTTCTTTTAATGATTTAACTAATCTTAAAGCAAACCTTGTTCTATTTTCTAGACTACCTCCAAATTTATCAGTCCTTTTGTTTAATATAGTACTACAAAGAGAACCAACTAATCTGTCTCCATGAATTTGTATAATATCAACTCCAGCTTTTTTTGCACGAACTGCACAAGCGCACATTTTATTTATTATTTCATTTAAAGATTCCTCGCTAACTTCATTTACAAAGTGATTCATATCATGATGAAGTTTTTCTCTTATTGCTTTCATATCCCCTGTAGCTACTAATTTACTTATGGCTTCACAATCATACTCTGGGTAAAATATTTGAGCCGAAATCTTAGCATTGTATTTATGTACTGCATCACATAATTTTTTAAAATCTTCTATTTGTCTATCATCAAATAGTTTAGGTGTAGGAGAAAAACCATTGATAGGAGAAACATCTCCTACTACTATATATGATACTCCTCCTTTAGCTATCCTTTCATAAAAAGCTATACTTTGAGAGGTGATGCTTCCATCTCTACCTTCGTAACCTGTTGTTAATGGTGGAAACATTACTCTATTTTTTAATGTTACATTCCCTACTTTTATTGGCTGTAATAATCTCATTCTACCTTCCCC
>JBOFYV010000062.1:0-11735 GCA_051654865.1 Peptostreptococcaceae bacterium | reverse complement strand
GCTTTTATTATAGTTTTCTTCATTATGCATTATTTTCACCTCCTAGCTCTTCTATACTAGATTGCATTTCATATATTTTTTTGTATACTCCATTTGTATTTAGTAATTTTTCATGGTTTCCTTCTTCTATTATTTCACCCTCATCTATTACTATTATATTGTCACAATTCATTATACTAGTGATTCTATGAGATATTATAATTACTGTGCTTTCTTTTAATTTAGTATTCAGCTCGTGTCTTATTTTTGCATCTGTTTCTGAATCTACTGCTGATAATGAATCGTCAAATACTATTATTGGACTATTTTTAATTAATGTTCTAGCTATGGCTACTCTTTGCTTTTGTCCTCCGGATAAGGTTACTCCTCTTTCTCCTACTATAGTGTCGTATCCTTTGCTAAAGTTTATTATATTATTATGAACACAAGATATTCTAGCTACATTTTCTATAGCTTCTTTATTTTCTTCTTCATTAATATTTGAGGATATGTTTATGTTTTCTTTTATAGTTTTGGAGAATAAGAATGGCTCTTGGAGTACTATTCCTACATTGTTTCTTAGGTGTTCTAGTTTTATATTTTTTATGTTTACTCCATTTATTAATATTTCTCCATTGTTTTCATCTAAATCATATAATCTATTTAACAAATGAATTAAAGTAGATTTGCCAGACCCTGTACCACCCAGTATTCCAAATGTACTTCCTTTTTCTATTTTAAAGCTAATATCTTTTAGTACTTGTTTTGTATTATTATATCTAAATGCCACACTTTTAAATTCTATATCTCCACTCATACTTGGCGCTATTGAATCATCATTGTCAGATTCTTCATTGGCTTCTAGTATTTCTACTAAACGCTTAATAGATACCCCTGCCTTACCCATTTCAGAAATTATTCTACCAAGTGATCTTACTGGCCAAACTAGCATTGAGTTATAAAATATAAATGCTAAAAGCTGACCAAGTGTTAAAGCTCCACCTACTACTTCTATACATCCAAACACTACTATACACATTACTTGTAGTCCTGAGAATAAATCTCCGGTACCCCAGTAAAAACTAAGTACATGACCAAGTTTTATCCATAGTTTAGAAAATCCTATGTTTTTCTCATCAAATCTCTCTATTTCATAAGACTGTCTACCAAAAGCTCTAACTACTCTTACACCTGTGAAGTTTTCTTGTACTAGGGTTGAAAGTTCTCCTTCTGCTTCGTCCGCTTTTTTGAATCGTGTTTGTATTAGGGTGTAAAATACTACTGAGTAAGTTATAACTATAATTATGAAGACTGTGGCTATTAATGATAACTTTGCATTCATTGAAAGCATAAGTGAAATGGATATTAGTATTAAAAATACTATTCTTATAAATTCTAATAATTGTATTCCTAAAAAGTTTTTTACTACTTCCATATCTGAAGTACATCTTTGAATAATATCTCCTGTTGGATTTTTCATATGCCAGCTATAAGGTAGCCGGTTTATATGATTGTATAATCCATTTCTTAAATTTCTAACTGTTCCATCTGATGCTTTTGACATATATAATTTATATGAATAATTGCATATCCCATACATAATTGAACATATTACACCTAACATAGCTGGTATATATAAGTTTTCTCTTAAAAATCCTCTTCCTCCTATGTTATCTATAATACTTATTATGTATGAAGGTAAACTAAATGGTGCATTTCCTATTATTGAGTCTACTGTAATTCTAATTATCTGAGGAGTAAGATAGTTAAACCCTATTCCTATAATTGTAGATATTGCTGCTATAAAAAAGTATTTTCTCAGTCCTTTTGTGTATTGTAGTATCATTTTATCCCTCCTTTTACCGTATCATTTCAAAAAGAGGCTAAGATTTAGCCTCTTGGGTTGTTTACTGGAACTTCGCATACTGCTCTTGCTCTACATATAACTACTGGTTTTACTAAATATTCACCTGGTTTATTGTTTTCTTCATCACTATGAGTAATTACCCTTCTAGCCTCTAGTTCTATCTTTCTCTGTGTATAGTCAAAGGCTACTAACTCACCTACTACCTCTATATAATCGCCTGCCTTTACTGATTCTATTAGTTCTATATACTCATAACTTTTTAATGTTCCTTTATATCCATCATTTTTTATCAATAGTTGTTCTGTAACATCTTTAAACAGTTGGATAATTTTATGATTATCATTTTCTTCTACTTTTACTTTTATCATAGATTTCATATTATACCTCCATAACTGTTAGTTAAATAATTATATTCATCTAATATATAATTAATACCATAACTTAACAATTAGGACATTATAACTATTAGAATTGTAACAAAATATTAATATGCCTAATACTATATAGTATCAACCTATGTATGATCATCGTGTTTAGTAGTGTATTATTATCATTTTTAAGAAGGGGGTTTTTTTAATGTTAAAAAAAGTAATATCAATTACTAGTTCACTAGCCCTTAGTGCCCTATTATTGACTGGTTGTACTTCTACAAATACAACTACTGAAGAAACTAAAAAGGAACTAGACAAAATAACTATTGCAGAGGTTACTCATTCAGTTTTTTATGCACCTCAATATGCTGCAATAACTGAAGGTTTCTTTGAAGAAGAAGGTATAAAAATTGACCTTATAAACACTCAAGGTGCAGATAAGACTATGGCTGCCCTGATTTCTGGTGAAGCTCAAGTAGGATTAATGGGTCCTGAAGCTTCTATTTATATTTACAATCAAGGTAGTGATGATTATGCTGTAAACTTTGCTCAGTTGACTAAAAGAGACGGAAGTTTTATAGTTGCTAGAGAAAAAATGGATAACTTTAAATATGAAGATATGAAAGGCAAAGAAATACTAGGCGGTAGAAAAGGTGGAGTTCCTCTAATGACTCTAGAGCACGTTATAAAAGCTAATGGTTTAACTATAGCTGAAAATGCTAATACTGCTGATGTAAACGTTCGTACTGATATACAATTTGCAGCTATGACCGGTGCTTTTGCTGGAGGAGAAGGTGATTTTACTACTGCTTTTGAGCCTACTGCATCCGCTCTAGAAAAAGATGGTACTGGATATGTAGTAGCTTCAGTTGGTAAAGATTCTGGTGAAATACCTTATACTGCTTATTCTACAACTAAATCATATATGGATAATAATACTGATTTAGTTCAAAGATTTACTAATGCGGTTTATAAAGGTCAACTATGGTGCCAAACAGCTTCTAGTGAAGAAATAGCTAAAGCTATGCAACCATTCTTTAATGATTTATCACTTAATGATTTAATATCTGTTGTTGATAGATATAAATCAATAGATGCTTGGTCAACTGACCCTGTATTAACTGAGGATAGTCTAAATGCTTTAATGGGTGTTATAAAAGAAGCAGGAGAACTTGACAAAGAGCCTCCTTACAAAGATATAGTTAATACTGACTTTGCAAATACTTCAATAAAAAACATTAAATAATATAGTTTATTTTATATATAAGCTCCTCTTTTTAGAGGGGCTTTATTTACATACATTTATTTAAAATTTAACTATATTTCTAATTTTATCTTTTTATGTTATATTATTAAAAGGAGGAATTATTATGTCGAAATTTTATATGAAATACTTATTTTTATTTATTGGTTTAGGTGCTTATAATACCTTTTTACCAGTATATCTAGAAAATACACTTGGATTTAGTTCATCACAAGTAGGTATGATCGTGTCAGTACCTTCAATTTTAGGAATTATATTTGTACCTATTTGGGGACTATTAAGTGATATCTCGAATAAACACAAATCTGTACTTTGGTTAAATATATTAGTTTCACTTGTATGTGCAGGAATTTATACTGTTACAGATTCTTTTATGTCGGTATTTGTAATTACAATATTTTTAGAAATGTTTAGAAACTCTATACTACCACTTACAGATTCTATAACAACATCATATTGTCAAAGTAACAATAAAAACTATGGAAATATAAGAGTTGTTGGATCATTACTTTTTGCAGTATCATCGTTTTTATGTGGTCAATTAATAAAAGCTACTAATAATGATTTAATGTTTTTCTATATGTTTATGGTTAGTATGGTAGGTTGTTTAATTATTACTCCTACTCTACCTATATTAGACAATAAAAAAGTAGAAAAGATAAATCTAAAAGAAGATTTACCACTATTATTTAAAAACAAAGCTTATTTATTAATATTACTTTGTGCAGTATGCGTTGCTTCTTTAAGTGAAGCTATGATGGCATTCCAAGGAATACATTTAATGAGCCTTGGTGCAGGAAGTGATTTAGTAGGACTTTTAACTGTATTTATGATTATTCCAGAGCTTTACTTTATGGTTAAATGTAAATCCTTACTTGATAAATACGGATTAGTAAAAATGATTAGCTTTGCAAGTATAGCTTTAATGCTTAGATGGGTAATATATTTATTTACATCTAACCCATGGGTATTTATGATAGCTACTTCAATGCATGGTGTTGCTATGTCTATAACAATAATATGTGCATTTGATTTTATAGCTAAGGTAGTAGATAAAAGACTTTATACTACATCTATGACTGTTTATACTTTCACTATAGGGGTTTCTTATTCTTTAATGAAGCTTCTGTATGGTGGGCTTATAGATATGTTTGGTATTAATTCTATATTTATATTCTCTATTTTAGTTTCACTATTTAGCTTTGTAGTTATAGCTTCAATAGGAAAATTAGATGCAGTAAAAAATAAAGAAGTTTGTGAATCAGCATAATATATAAGAGGATGTCAGTTTTTATGGCATCCTCTTTATTTATTTAATATAGTATTATTTAAAACTTATAGTATATCTACTTTTTTTAGAATCTTGTGCATTACTATAAGACCTAAGAAAAATATAATTCCTATTATTCCTTTTAGCTGCACTCCTATAAATATAGCTCCTAATGTGGCTAAAGGACCTATACCTATGTTCATAGATACAAGCTTTGGTTCTAGTATCTCTCTTAATATTGATAATAGTAAAAATATCATCGCTAAACCTATAGCAACAGCCAGCTCATTTACTATCCAGTAATATATTATAAAAGGTAAATATACTACTACAATTCCTAAAAATGGAATTAAATCTAATATAGCTGCTACTAATGCCAAAGGAAGAGTATATGGTATTTTGAAAAATCTAAAACATATCCATGTAACTATAAAAGTTATTCCCATTAGTATCGTATATGCCCTTATATATCCTATTGCTGATTTTATTATTTCTGTTTTTATATTTTTTACCTTTGTTCTTGTTGGCTCTGTAAACATATTGTAAAATCTATTTTCTATTTTATCTATATCCTTTGCTATAAAATAGGTTGCCATAAATAGCGTTAGTGTAAATATAGCTATGTATGGTATTGATGTTAGCATAGCTATTGTATTTTCTAGTATACTTCTAATTATTATCATTAATTTTGTACTGTATTTGTCTACTAAATACTGTATATCTATGTTTGGTATGTTTTGAAGTTTTTCCATATATGTATTTATATTAATATTTAACTTAGATATAATTTCTGTAATATTGTCATAGTTGTTTGCCAAGTTATCTGTAAATGCTATTATGTTATCTAATGATGTAATTATAATTATTGCTGTTAATGATATAAACATCATCACTGCTAAGAAACTAAGTACTATTGTTGATATACCTTTATTTATATTAAACTTTGATTTTAGTTTGCTTGAAATTGGATTTATCAAAATAGCTATTGCTCCACCTATGAAAAATGGTGCAATAAATTTAAATGTCTTGTAAATCAATACAAATACTAATGTATATATTAAAATAAATATCAGGTTCTTTTTTATATTGTTTATGGATTCTTTTTTTATTATGCTCATTTTATCACCTCATTTTAGTTACAATATACATTATTTCCAAATTCATTCATTATTATTTAAAGCTCTAAATTAAATAGTACCAAAGGATATAAATTAAAATATTTATATCCTTTGGTACTTGTTTTTGATTATATTTGTTTTCCCATAAATACTAAACTTTCGTACGACTGTAAACCATATTTTTTGTAAAACTTCTCTGTATAGTCACCTCTAGATGTGAATAGAATAATTTCATTAATACCTTTATCTTTCAATCTCTTTTCAAATTCTATAAATATCCAAGATCCAATCCCCTTGCCTCGCATTCCATTTCTTACGCAAAACTCTTTTATATTAAACATTGTACCATCATAGAATTGTTCTTCGCTACCTAGTATCATTCCACACAATACATTATTATCTACTGCTAATATGCCATAGAAATCTTCTACATTTATAATTTGTTGTAGTCTTTTTTGTGCTGTTTCTATAGTCCAGTTATCATTCCAAGGCTCTGAGTTAAATGTTTCAACATATAGTTCTGCTAAACGTTTTACATCTTCTATTGATATATCATAGCACTCCATCAACTTCCATCCTTTCAATTTTATCATTATTATACTATCATCAAATTATAAAAATGGCTTATCATATCTTTTATCAAATGCATTAGACTTTTTCAGCATCATATCCCACCCAATATTGTCTAGATTCATCAAATACACAGCCTTAATTGCCCCTCTCATAAATAACGAATAGTCACTTAAATTATATGGATAAGATATTTTAGCTACAATATCTTTATCAAATTCATTATTTTCTTCAAATATTCTACCTAAATCATTTAATTGCTTAAATAATTTTTTATATTTTTTAGGAAACATATAAGCCGCTGCCGCTTCCCCTTTAGAAACCGTACCTAAATAATTACATTTTAGTATTTTACATAACTGCTCAAAATAACGTTCTATATACTGTTCTTGAGCAGTTTCTGGAAATCCTGCTTGTATTATAAAGCCTAAGTTTTTGCCTTTCATATCTTTTTCTTCTAATTTTTCTAAAAAACTCATCACCGAACCTGGCATGGCATGGATATATAATGGAATAAATATAAGAACAGTTTCGTAATCTTTTATTTCATTTATTAATTTAAAGTGGTCTTCTCTTATAATCTATCTGACTGGATATTTTGATTTCATATCTTGTTGGAATTGATTTATAAATAGTTCTGTATTACTTTCATTTATATTCTTTTTAGGAGAGCCGTTTAATATAATCATTTTCATTACATTACATCCTCCTTTTTTACATATTCAGATATAGGCTTAATAACTATGTTTCTTGAGTGGAACTGATAAAATACTCTATATACATAGTCTTCGTATACTTTTCTTCCTTCTTCTGATATAAACTTACCATCATAGTAAAACTCTATATCAGGATATCTATCATATCTAGTTAGATGCATAGATTCACCTGATGATACCGATGTATAAGGCATAAATAAGGGAATCATTCTATCAAATAAAGTTTTTAATTTTCCACTAACAAATCCTTGAGATACTTTTGCAAAAAATATAGCTTTGTCTGAATTAATGTATCCACGGTAAAATTCATCTAAATCTTTAAATACACATCTACCTGGAGTAGTCCACCAACAAGTCCAACACCCACTACATTCACTTGGATCTTGTTCTGATAAATCTAATAAAATGTCACTTTTATTTAATTCACTATTACATTCATTAATTATAACAGTTCTCATCATTCTCCACCCTTAAAATTATAATATTAACCCCATCATAATTGTATTATAGTAAACTCCATTTACACACATATCCTGCTTTATCATTCCTTCGTCTTCAAACCCAAGCTTTTTGTATAACGATATAGCTTTATAATTATCTTCTCGTACTAAAAGATTTATTTTTTTAGTCACACCATTAGACTTAGCCCACTCTATTATATATTTCATAACTTCATTTCCTATACCTAGTCCCCAGTATTTTTCCTTTACGCTTATTCCTACAGTTCCTACATGTTTACTTCTTGCCTTTTGATTTGACATTACAGATGCAAGGCTTGCTATTTCATTGTTTACAATAGCAACTAAGAACATTTGATTTTGAGAGTTTGTTATATTTTCTATTATACGCTCTTCATCTTCTAGGCTTATTTTAAATTCATTTTCTCCAAATGTAAGAAAATCAGTTTCTCCTCCTACTAAGTTACAATACTCTAGCATACCTTTTGCATCATTAACTTTTGCTTCTCTAATAATTGCAGATCCCCCATTTTTCAACTCTATATTTTTCATAGTTTTACTCCCATTTATTATTATATTTAAAAAGGAGTTGAGCAAATAAACTATTTCTAATTTGCTAACTCCTATTAATCCTATTAATATTATTTATTATTATCTAATAACTAACTTCATCTCTATCTCGTCTTCATCACGCTCACCAGTTTCCATAAATCCAAATTTCTTATATATGTGAATTGCATTGTTATTTTCTACATTACAAGTTAGTATTATATCATTTGACTTTCCAAATGGTTTTGTTTTTATATAATCTAGGCATCGTTCTAGAGCCTCAGTTCCATATCCATTGTTTTGGTATTTTACATCAATCATCATATGCCATATGTTATATGTTTCTTCATCGTAATCATAAATAACCATCACATACCCTACTATTGTAGTATCTTTATAAATTGCAAAAGGTGTACATTGATTGTAATATACATAGGCTTGAGCTAAACTACGTATAGGATGTGATACAAACTTTTCTTGACCATCTTTAAGTTTTAAGTTAAAACACTCTATAAAATTACTTTCTTCAACTTTTTTTAAAGTTATTTCTGTTCTCATATTTACCCTCCATTAATATATGGGGGATTATCTTTTATGTATCCCCCTATTGTTAAAGTTCTTACTTGCAAGTGTATTGTATGTCATAATGACCAACCCCTTTCATTTTAAATAAGTTCTATTTCAATTCCAACTACACCGTATTATAGTTCATCAAAGCTATCAAATCTATGAAGTTCTAATACTTTTACCTTTAGTTTGTCATTATAATCTTTAGCATTAGTAAATATTATGATATCATCTTTTAATATAGTCCTGCTTTTTTATCGTACAACCTCATTTCTATGTTCTTCAAACCAGATTTTATTAGTTCTAATGGTTCTGGATTTAAATTCATATTATGTATTTTCACTTTTTATTTTCTCCATATATATTTTTTTATTTATTCTATTAAATAAGCTTTTCTAATAATTCGTCTTTAACATATTTCTCATATCTTTCTAATTTATCACAAAATAAATTAAACTCACTAATGCTCTTTATATCTTTTAAAAACCTCAAATCAATCATCTTATCACTTGCCTTATGTAATAAAAAATCCATCTCACAAACCTCACACTTAATAAAACCATATTCAAATGTATATTTATAAAAATCATATTTATCAATATTTTTTTCAAAATACTTTATTTTAGCATAACAAAGTCTATTTATATAAAAAACTAACGCTAGTGCTGAATGTTTTTTAGCAAATCTATGTGTAAAATATTTAATTGTATGGTATTTATCATGCTTTAGCTCCCACACATAATCATTAGAGCAACTTAAACGGTATTTTTCTATAACCTTTTGTTTATCTAAACATAATTCCTTCTTTGGATTGTTATGCACCTACACCCCTCCATATTTTAAATCATCTTAATATCTATAATGCTATATGTATCAAAATAATTCTTAATATAGATAATATGTATTATACACATATTGGCTATATAAAAAAACAATGCCCAGTATTAGCTGACCATTGCTTTTTAACCCCTACGTCGAGATAATATATATACTTTAATTTATTAACCTATTCTAAAAGGATTGAAATTGCTATTGAAAGTATCTCCATTATAAGAAAGTATTCCTAAAGATGTTCCTACTTGTTCCTCATTTACTAAAAGTCTTTTGACCTCACGTTGTAAACTAGTATTTTCTTTTAGTTTGTCTATCTGTATATCCCTTCTTCCAAATACCCATTCAATTGCATCATCTCTATTAGGATATTCCTCTACTATTTCATAATCTTTCATAAAGTTTAGTATTTTAGAGTTCTGCTTAAGTAATTTTTTTAACTTAGACGACAATAACCATGTATCTGTGTATACACACTCATATCTAAAGTCAGAAAAGTATTTTTCAAAAAAGTTAAATGCCTCACAATAGCTATCATACAATTTCTCTTCTGTTAAAACTGCATCTGATGGTATATGTAGCGACAATACTTCACTATCTTTAGAAATTTTATTTATATTCTCGTAATTAAATTTACATACTTCATACTCAAGTTCACCAATACGAAATTCAAGACCACATAAAAATCTCCATGCCCAAAAGCCTCTATCATAATTAATATCATTATAGTAACGTGTACGCTCTTTCATAAACCTAGAAAATGCACCCATACTAGCATAATATACATCTTTTGACATACCCTTAGATTTATATACATAGTCCCAACTTAATACAGCTGCACTTAAATGTACTGCTAATTCTATTATTTTATTTTCAGAATCAATTTCTTTTGATAACTGTTCTGCTGCTTTACTTGCAGTGTCTGTTTTAATGAGTTCTCTTCCTAATGATTCAAACTTATCTAAATCATTCTTTTCAAAAACCTCCTTCAAACCTTCTATAACAATATCATCCATATTTATTTTTTCACATAAATCTAAAACATCACTCAAACTTGCCCATTTGCTCACTAGTTTGTCCCCCCTATGTCGTAAAAATATACCTTCTACTGTATTCCTTTACTCTGATTTTAACTTAGATTTTATCCTAATTTGACTTGCTATAGCTGTCCCTATTGCTATTCCAATAAATCTACTACCTAAGAATATATAACTAATCTCAGATAATGTAAATATAATAAAAGCACCAATTATAATTTCTATTAACCTATACATATATTAATGTCCTCATCCAATGTATTCTAACTTATTTATTTTCATTACAAAACAATATATATCTTACACTAAACCTTTCAATCTAGATTTCATATAATTCTAGTGGTAATCCATCTGGATCCTTAAAGAAGGTATACCTTCTACCTGTATACTCATCAACCCTAATTTCCTCCACAGGAATACTTTTACCTAATAACTCTTCCACAGCCTCATCAATATCATTCACCTCAAAAGCCAAATGTCTCAATCCACATGATTCTGGACTATTCGGGCGACTTGGAGGATTCGGGAAAGAAAACAACTCAATCTGATTTGTTCCCAATTTTAAATCTAATTTAAAAGAATCTCTTTCTTCTCTATAAGCTTCGTTTATTATTTCTAAACCTAATTTATTTACGTAAAAATCTTTAGATACTTGATAATTTGAGCAAATTATTGCCACATGGTGTATTTGATTAAATTTCATAGTATATTCACTCCTAAAATTTTACATTTTTTCTACATAATATATTGTATTTGTAGTATAACTTTAAAGTCAAGAAATATCTATTTTAACTGCCCTTTCCATAGCTACAGTTGCTATCTTATCTTTTTCAATTAATTTTTCATCATTTGATATACTTCTTTTTCTCTAAAAGAAGCTACTGCACCCACTGCCGAGCATTCCATATCTACACATATAATAGCCTTTTTGTTTTCATCGAACTCATGTAGTACTATGTCCATCCCCTACAAACCGGAAAAGCAAAACATACTATTCTATTTTTTTACTATAAACAATACTATCTAACTGCTCTACATAACCCTCACTCTTAAATTCCAATTTTTCTAATAACTTTATACTAGGTTCATTTTCTGGATATACTAAACCTACCACCTCATAACCTTTAAACTTATCAAA
>JBOFYV010000061.1:0-7136 GCA_051654865.1 Peptostreptococcaceae bacterium | reverse complement strand
TAGTTCTAGTACTTCTTTTGATTTCATATTTAGTTACCTACTGTTTGCTTATATTTTTTGCAAATATGAGGTTCTATATACATATTTTATTTTATTTTTAAATTTATTTTATTAAGTTTAACTTATTTTAATACTATATAGCTACGTTCTCAACATTATTTTGTTTTTCGTTATTCAGTATTAGTATAGAGAAATTACCTTCTGTATAATCATAACGTTTAAAGTTTTCATCAAATTCAAACTCTGATTCTTGAAGCTTTTTATTTCCTAATATACTTTCAACTTGCTTAATATTTAATGAATCTTGACCTTCATATTCTCTCGCTAATTTAAAGTATAGCTCATACATAGGATTCATTTTTCCAATTGAATTAAATATTTCTTCTTGCTCACTTAAATTTCTAGGTGATATTCCTAAAGTAATCCTGCTCTTGATTTAGATTACGATAGGATATATTTAAATGCACTTCTTTAGAATTACCTATATTTATATCCCAAACTATTGAGTCTGTTTTGTCTAGAGATTTATTGTTTGATTCATCATCTAGATATGCTACTTCTAAAAGTTCATTTTTATCTTTATATATTATATTCCATAGTTATCTCAATCTGTTTCCCCCTAATTTATATTCATCCCTTTACCTACATTTGTAATCTTACTTTAATATTACATTTGTAATCCTATATTTGCAAGTATTACTTAATAAAAAACTGTAGTATAAACTATAAAAGTTTTGTACTACAGTTTTTATTAATATGGTAAATGAAGTATAGAAGTTAAGTTTTTATCTTGTAATAAGTGTTTGAAGTAGTTGTGTGCTGATATATACCCTATACCATCTCTTCCTGCTACATTATCTATTTTTTTATATTCCATACATGCTTTTTTTACACTAATGTAATCATCAGCTGTTTTACAATCATAAATTACTTTCTTTTCTGTTGGTACTTTATCTGCATACTTAGGTTTTAAATAATACATAGTGTCTTTTATCTTTCCTTCGTTGTATAATTTATATATTACACTTCCATTTTTTCTATGAAGTGGATGGTCATCATATTTGTATGACTGAGCTATGTGTGTTACTTCTTTGAGTTCATTTTCAAACTCTAAAGCCACCATTTCCATTAATTCAAATCTATCTTTAACGCCTTTGTCTATATACGAAAGTATAATGGTGTTTTCTTCTTTTATTGACAATTGTTTTAATGATGCTCTGAACTCTTTATTTCTAAGTTCTATTTTTTCTTCTTTTGATAAGTCTTTGTATTTTCTATTATTAAATACATTTACACCTGTTCCATCTGATATTAATACAACAAATACATTCTCTACACCACATTCTTTTATAGCTTTTCTAATTGCACTGCCTCCCCAAAGAACTTCATCATCCTGATGTTGAGGATAGAATACTGCATATTGCTTGAATGGTCTCTCGTATATTCCTTCATATTTTGTTGTTTTATTGTCTAAGTTATTAGTATAAAAAATAAGTGATACCCCAATTATTATAGAAATACAAAATAGTATTTTACTCTTTTTAGTCATAATATTGCCTCCTTGAATTGCCGTATACCTAGTTTGTTTTCTTACTTTTAATAATTCGTATTTTCTATGTAATTTTCTATCAATATTTTTTATGTTTTGCATTTTAAGAATTAAAATTCATCTTCTCTTTCTTTAAAAAACTCATAGTATGTACATACATTTTCTAATTCTGTCCATTTTTTTACATCTACTGGATCATCATCAAGGTCGTATATCTTAGCACCTTTCATACCAAGTATAAATGGTGAATGTGTAGATATAATAAATTGACAATTTAAAAATCTTGCACAATCTTCAATATATTTAATTAACTCAATCTGACGCTTTGGAGATAAGCTATTTTCAGGCTCATCTAATATATATAGTCCATTTTCTTCTACTTTCTCATAAAAATATCTAAAAGCATTCTCTCCATTAGAATATTCTCTTACATTATCCATTAGATTGCCTCTAATAAATTTAGATTGAGTTGTACTTCTTATGTAGTTTACTTTTTTTAACTGTTCATATTCTTCTAATGAGCGCATTTGAAAACTAGAGTATTTAGTATCTAAATACTCTTCAAATAGTTCATTTCTTTTTAAATCAATACCTTCGTTTATATTTCTAACGTTTAGCATATAGTCAAATACATCATCACTAGTTATTATTCTGCTATTTTCAGGTATTTCTGCTTCTATATATCTCTCACATAAGTTTACATAGTCTGAGTAAAAATTTGATTTATTGAAAACAGAATCTCTATTTATACCTAGTTTCTCCGCTATTACATTTAATGCTGTTGATTTTCCTGAGCCATTTCCTCCATACAGTATCGTTATTGGCTCAAAGTCTATCCTTTCAAATCTATTTTTTGATAATACCATAAATGGATAAAATGAATCATAACAAGTTCTCTTTTCATCTAATATAAATCTATATTCCGTATTTTCATCTGGAAATATAAAAGTCTCTAAATATATCATATATATTATCCTTTCTTACTTGTCCATTTTAATGTATTCTTTGTTAATGGCTATAATTATATCATATAATTTATACTTCATAATAGTATAGCCCCTACCTAATATTTCATTAAGTAGGGGCTATGATTATAATACTATGCTACTTTGCTTTCTGCTTTATTCTCTTCTTCTAGTACATCTAGCTTTTTAGCTACTAACTTAGTCGTACTCGCTTGTACTACCAATGTAACTAATATAGTCATAAATACCACTGATGATATTATTTCATATCCAGGTACTTTCATAGAAACTACTATACCTGATAATGCTGCTGGTATAACTCCCGTTTCTCTTACCCACATCATAAATACTTTTTCTTTGAACTTCCATTTAGCTTTAACATCAAATCCTGTACATACTAATACTACTAACGGTCTAGCTATAAACATTAATATTAAAACTACCATTAATGATGGTAACCAGTACTGTGATAAGGCTTGTAAATCAACGTGAGTACCTAATACTACGAATATAGCCATACGACATAATGATGCTATTATTTCTCTAAAGTTATGTTCTTGATGGAAATCTTCTTCTGGTACCCAAAGTCCAAATAATTTCTTATTACCAGCTATAAGCCCAACTATAAACACTGCCATATATCCACTACCATGTAACATAGTTGCTAACTCATAGGCTAACGCTACTTTTAGAACTGATATAATTGGTGCATATGAGTGGAATATTCCCCATTTTTTATCTGATATTAATAATGAGAATACGTATCCAACTGCTAAACCAACTCCCACACCTACTACCACAGCTATTATTAATTCCATCATACTTTCACTTGCCGAGAACTGTCCTGATGTAACTATTGCTAATAGTGTACTTACTATTATAGCTCCTACAGCATCATTGAATGCTGATTCACTTACTACTGTTTGTTTTATCTTTTCTTTTATACTAACTTGTTTAAATACTGGTATTAATGCTGCTGGATCTGTTGATGCTATTATTGCACCTAATAATAATGCAGTCATTATTGGTAATCCAAATATTTTATTCACTGCAAATCCAACCACTACTGTCGATAGTACTACCCCCAATGTTGCTAGTAGCCCTACACTTATTTTTACTTTGTTTAGTACTTTTAAGTTTACTTCTCTACCACCTTCATAAAGTATAAATGCTGAACCAAATGTTAGTATAAGGTTGTTTTCTATAGGAAATGCGTCTACGCTTATCCAGTTTAAAACAGCTGGACCTATTATGATACCTGCTATTAAGTATAGTATTACATCTGGTAATTTTAATTTTTCACTTACTTTGCCTAAGATTATTCCAATTATAACTATTGCTGAGAATATTATTAATAAATTATTTGTTGCAATAGCTTCCACTGTATTTTCCATATGTTTCCTCCTTATAATTCTTATATTCTTGCGGGTTATGAATATATTGTATATTTATTTTAATCATAAGTAAAATTTATATTATTTTTAGTTATCATTTGTTTTTTTGATAATTATTTTATTCCTAATTTTATATTTATTTACTTATCATAGTTCTCTAAAAAATTCGCTTCTCTCATATCGCCAAAGACTTCGTCCGTTGTTCAAAATATATTTTTTTATATGTAAAAAGGCATTTACATTTTCAGTAAATGCCTTAATTGCATATTTATTTAATACTAGTTTATTTATATCTAGGTGGGCATACATTACAATTAGATTGCACTATATTACTTGGTCTGATTGGCTGATTAGGTACATACGATGCTACATATGACTTTGTAGATACGCTTACACAACTAGCATAGTTCATAAATAAATAATTCCAAGGCGTCATCAAATTTCCAAAGTCTGTTATAGAATTAATTAATGTTGGCATTAATTTATCAAATGCTAAGCAGCTTTGACAGCTACTGTTACATATATCTATAGCTCCTTCTATTGTTGATATAATTGTTATAAGATTAGTAATTGATTGAGATAATATATCTAAAAACTGACCATTTAAATTCAGGTTGCAACAATTATTAGAACAAGGGATCGATATTATTTTATTTTCAAAATCATTTATAATACTCAAAAATCTATCAATTTGAGATTTGAATGCATAATCATTACAAGAAGTGTTAACAATCGTAGGATTTAATACATTTTGAAGATAAGATTTTATTTTTATTACTAATGATGTTAATGTTGCTTTTATAGGTCTTATTATCACGCTTCCTGTTGGTAGCATATATCCATTATTCCATAAGTTACAATCGAAACATACATTATTTTCTAAATTATTGTCTTCTATCGCCTTTAAGTAAATATCATTTTCTAGAAGGTATAATAATTGGCTAGGTATACTTTGTGAACAAGGAATCGTACCCGGAGTTGTAATGTTAAACATATAGTTTACATCTAAATAGTTATTTTGTTGACTGTTATTTATTGTTAGTATAACATTATCACTTCCAACTGCACTAGACTGTGGTGTATAGATTACATTTCCTATATTGTCTACAGAAGCATTACCTAAGCTTCCTTGTGTTTTTATAGAATAGGTTAGATATTTATATGAAGGGTCAATAATCGGTACGACACCTATATAAGATTGGTCATTCGTTATATCGTAGTTTAAGTTAGCTATAATAGCTTCGTTATCACTAAAACTAGTCTCGTTAAATGTTACTCCTCCAAATATAAACTCTAAGCTTGTGTAATTTATATAAAATAAATCTGTTGAAATTTGAGATGCTAAATAAACTATACTTATAGTTGTTGTTGAATTTGCAGGTAGAGTGCCTATATTGTAATAACTTCCGGTACGCTCTACATCGGATTTCTGACCATTTTGAAGTTTATATTCTGCTGAAATTAAAGTATAACCAGGAGAAATCCCTGATATTGCACTAGCATTTATAATATCAAAATCAGATAAATTTTGTAATATATATTCATATTCTACAGTTGTTCCTAATGGTAAAATTGGAGGTATTTCTAACATAGTTATATTTAACTGAGGTACTACATTTAACTCTACTACATAATTCAAATTAACAGTAGTATTTAAAACAGTATTAATCACTCTTATCGAGAATGCATCTGTATTTTGTATAATAGTATTAGGAGTATATACTATCACACCTTGATTATTTACACTTACATTGCCTAATGTAGAATTTTGTTCTACACTATAAGTTAAATTTGTTGATGTTGGATTTATAATAGGAGCAGTTACATTTATAGCTTCTGCATTTGTAGTACTAATTTTCGTACTAAACCCTATAGTAATCGGTATAGTTGTTTGAATAGTATTTTCTAATATAGTTGTTTCTACTATAGATATATAATGGGTAGAGGCTAAATTTTCATATATTAAATCACTTGGTATCTGATCTGCAGTATAAGTTAAACTAAGTGTCATTGACTGATTTGGTTCTAAGTTTGAAAGCAAAAGAGAATTTGGAGTTGAACTTATTGTATTTACTATAGTTGAGTTGTCTATAGTATAATTACCTGAAACAAACTCCAATCCAGTATCATTAAATGTAAAATCAAGAGTATTCGTGTGTAATGTACCAGTATTTGATATATCATATACTACAGTATACTGATTGCCTATCTGAACAGATGATACTGATAGTGTAGCTGTTACACTTATTACTGGTGATGCATTAACTACTATACTAGTTATTGAGTTTATATAATACCCATTCCCTGATGTTGAAGCTGTAATTGTAGTTGATGTTTGGCTGTTAGATAAAGCTGGTGCTGCATCAACTATAGCTACATCATATCCCATTCTTCTACCAGAAGCTACTTGCACAGATGCAGGTGTTGCATTTAAATTTCCAAAAGTTCCATCTTTACATATTACTCCATCAATATCCATTATTTGAGCACCAAAAAAGTTGTCTACAGGATTTAGTGGACCATATAAATATGTTTCTGTACCTTGACTATTTGTTAGAGATACTTGATCTCCTGCTGATGCTGGGTTTCCATTTAAAGCTGTAACTATTACTCCAGCTCTTATAATCCCTTCTTCTGCTGTTTTAAATCCTGATAATTGTGCCGATGAAGATAATCCATCACTTACATCTATACTTCCCACATTTATATTAATGTTTACAAATCCTAATGATTGATGTTTGTAAACTACTATTAATAACCATCCTGCTGATGCCATATTTGTTCTAAATTCTGAATATACATTTCCACAAGTATAAAATCCATTTCCACCTTGCTCTACAATAGATGTAACATCTCTACTACAAGTATAATATCCATTGTTTAAAGGACTTAAAAATGTATTCTCTGGTAAAATTGATTGATTTTGACCTTGTGGAGTTGTAAAATTTATTGCTTTTGTAGAAATATCTACATTCTCAGATCCATTATTTCCTGACCATATAAGCACTGCATAATCGATCTCTGCTCCTAATGGAATTTCTATCTCATCTGATGAACTATTTTGGCTATAATCAAATGTAGTACCTCCATTAGTTATGGCTGGTGGAAGATTATTCACAAAATTTGCCCAATTTGTATTGGCTGAACTAGTTGTATCTGTTGTAATCCAAGTTCCACAAACTCCACTAGTACCAGGTGAATTACAGCCCTGATAGACATTATTAAAAG
>JBOFYV010000060.1:0-19338 GCA_051654865.1 Peptostreptococcaceae bacterium | reverse complement strand
TACTTACCTTTGAATCTATGTTTAATTTAGTAATTTTTTCATCACTATTATATAAAATTTGTGCTTCATCTATTTTAGCCTGTGCTATTTGTACATTATTTATTACCTTTGGCATAGCTTGTATACCAGACCATATACCACCTACAACACCGACTGTAAGAAATGCTACACCGACACTTGTTATTATCTGTTTTTTATTCATCTAATAAATCTCCTTCCTGCTCAAGTTCTTCTTTCTTTATACTTCCATTTATATATAACTGATTAGTTTTTATCCAAGTTAAATATATTTTTACCGCTCTTTTTTCTAATTTAAATATAGCTATAAATAATTGCCATAATAATATTTCTAAACCTATATAAGCAATAACTCCAAATATAACTACTGTTTTTACTTCTGGCATAACTGATGTTAAACTAATTGCAAATGGTGTACCAATTATTGCAGCAAGTACCGATCCTACAAGACCAGCTCCAAACCCTACAGTAGTCGTAGCTACCATAAATGCAAATGGTAATAATATTAAAGTTAATAACACTTGCATAAAGCTAATTTTCTTTCTAGATTTAACATGATTTTCATCATTTAAATTTACTTTAAATTTATTTAATACTGATTTAGTTTTACTTTTGAAAGTTATATATACACTTTCCGCTTTGCTTATTATTTTATTTTTATTTATATTTTTATCATTACTCTCTGCTAACAATTCTGTAGCTATTTCCTTTGGCGACCCCAGTCCTGATATTATTTCCATCTCAGACTTTCCTTCAATTGCACCATCTATAAAATACTCTTCGTAGTCTCTTACTATATCCATTATCTCATCTTCTGAAAAACTTTTTTTCAGATAGTCCTTTAATATTTCTAAAAAATCATCTTTTCTCAATTTTATTCCTCCTATTCATTTAAAAATGCATTTACTGCTAGTACAAATTCTTTCCATTCTTTTGATAACTTATCTAAATTATTTATACCTTCTGGTGTAATTTTATAATATTTTCTTGCTGGTCCTTCATTTGATTCTAGTATATATGTCTCAAAATACCCTTCTTTTGTAAGCCTTCTAAGTATTGGGTATATCGTTCCTTCATTTACTTCCATGACTCTTGAAATATTTTGAACTATTTCATATCCATACATATCTTTTTTAGATATAAGTGTTAGAACACAAATTTCAAGGACACCTTTTCTAAACTGAGTATTCATGCGTTACTCCTTTCTTTGTTTTCTAGGTTAATATAAGAATAACACAGTACTGTGCGTTGCACAATACTGTTTTTTACTAAATATTTGGTAGTGTACAAATAAATAATGTTATATTATAGATAAATACACCTCTTCAGCATATTAAAATTAAATGAAATCTCTCTTTCCTACCATCTCAGTTTATACTGTGAGCGAGATAGGTTCGTTATATAAGTTGTACCGACATTGCGATAGCCCGGAGGAAAACTTATATAACGAACCTATCTCGTGGGCTCAGTATAACTACACTCATTTATTGTGGACCTGGAACTTCTTCTTTTATTTTATTTAGTCCATCTTCCTTAGTCATAATAACTGTTCTAATTTGCTTCCCCTTTTCTACCGTAACATCATTCGTCGTTATAATATCTAGTTCTACATCATAATTTGAACTATCATTTTTTGACTTCTTTACATCTATTATTTCTACCTTCTTTATATATCCTGGTAAACTTTTTTTAATATCTTTTGTAAACAAAGTTTTCGAGTTTTCTGACATCATTGCCTTAAAAACACTTTCCATATCCATAGTGGATATCATCTTTTCATAATCTCCATTTGCCATAGCTTCATAATATGTCTTTATTAACATTTCATCAGACATTTTTGAGACTTCTTTATACAGTTTACTATCTTTATCCACTATATTTTTATATACCCAGTCCTTTGCTGGTATATATTTAACTTCTTCAAATCTTTGTCTATTTAATGTACTTAGTACTAAATTATTGTTACCTTGAATATATCCACCAACTATTTTATCATTATGCCTTATAACTATTCCTCTTGCTTCCGTGTATGGCTTTGCAAAAGATGGTAATGGTTGCAACAGATAGTACATTTCAGCTGTAATTTCTTTGGAGAGTACATTTGAAAAATCCATTCCAATTGCATTTGATAACTCCATACAGTAAGCCCAATATAGTTTATCTACATTTTCATCATAAGCATATTTTAAATCATTAGGTAGTTTTAGTTTTTCACTGGATATCATAAAGCTTGGTGTATATTTATATTTACTAAATAACTCTTTTACATCATCATTTACACTAGCTTTCTCAACTTTATAATCATTGCTAGCTACTAATAATCTAAAAAAATCATATGGCAAATCATATCTTTTTTCTTTATCTAATATATATCCAAATTCATATAAATCATCATACACATAGTCTAAAGTGGTCTTAGCATTGTTTTTACCATAAAATACAATTTTATTTTTTACTGCACCTCCACTTTCTGTTTTACCTATATTGTCAACGTTTATATTCATAAAACTAATAAAATCATCAATTATATTTTTATCCGTTACTATTGTAGGCTTTATATCTTCACCACTACTATATTTATCATTGTATATCTCTATTTTTATAGTATCTTCTAATGAAGTTGCTAATTTTTCGGAGTTAACCCTAACTTCTTTTGTAGTTTCTACAGAATTATCATTTGATGTGTTGCTACATCCTACTATAAATAACATGCTAATGCATATTATTGCTGTCCCCAATTTTTTTATTCCCTTCACCAAACATCCTCCTACTTTATAATGTCTTCAAAATCGCAACCTATTACCCTATCTAAATCAACAGGTCTTAACTCGATTTGTTGCCCTATTTTACCTGCACTAACTATTATTTTATCTAAACTTTTAGCAGTATCATTTACGAAAGTTTCATATAATTTTTTCATTCCTATAGGAGAGCATCCACCTCTTATGTATCCTGTAAATTTATTTATATCATTTACATTAATCATAGTAACACTCTTTTCTTTTGCTACTTTTGCAGCTTTTTTCAAATCTAAGCTTTCATTTACAGGTATTACATAGACGTATATGTTTTTACTCGCACCTTGTGCTACTAGTGTTTTGTATACTTCATTTACATCTTTTCCAATTTGCTTAGCTACCTCTACTCCATCCATATGTTCACCTTTTTTAGTTGTATATGATAGCACATTATAATTTATTTTTTTTGAATCTAGTATTCTCATTGCATTAGTTTTTGCATTTGACATATTATGTCCTCCCCATTCTGATTTAATAATTAATGTTTAGCAATATTCTACCTCAACAATTTTACCTAGGTCTATAAGTATGTCTCTTAATTCACTTAATACATACATTTTTATGCTTAAATCCTCTGGAAATGCGGGATTTTGATGAGCTGGATTTATAGCTCTTCCCATTATCATTTTTATATGGGTACATTCATTGTACAACATCTTAGCTAGCTTAGATGCGCCATCTTTTCCTTCTAAAAAATCTAATTTTGTTGATGTATTTATTTTTTTTAGCTTTTGAGTTGCTTTTTTTATAGTTAATACTCCTTCTGTTACTAAGTCTACACCTTGTATATATCCAATCGGTGGTATTTCAGGGTCTATTATATCAAAATCTACTTTTAATGGCTTATTTAGTTCTCTAGATACAATGTTTGCAGCAGTCCCCCCACATACAATCTTTTTACCATATGTATGCATTACCTTGTTTACGACTTCTTTGTCAATTTCACAATCTATAGGAGGACCTGAAAATATTACACCATATTTAGGTCTAGTGACTTTTATAGTAGCCACTGTAGTATCATCTCCTGGTTCTTGCATATATAGCTGATTACAAGCTTCTAATAATGTATTGGTAACTGCTTTTGCTGACATATCACTATAAATATTTTTATTTAGATATTTATTTACATCATCCCATTGCCATCCCAAGTTCAAAACTTTTCCAACACCCGCATGTATAACTCCATCACTCACACATACTATCATATCATTTTCTTCTATTTTAAACTTACTTTCTTTTATTTTTCTTCCATTTATTTCTTCTGAACTCCACTCTATGGTGTCTTTTCTTTTATCAGTCAAAATAAATATACTTGGATTATCAAACTCTACTACGTATGCCATTTTTTCTTTATCTATCTTTATTATTGTAAAGGTTGAATACGCTAACTTTCTAATTGCACAAACAGGTAGTGTTTTTGTTATAGTCTCTATAACTTCTTTCAGATCTAATCCTTCTTTTAACATAGTTAAGGCTATTTTAGATGTTAGTGTTGCTAATATGTTTGCTTTAACTCCACTTCCTAAACCATCAGACAACACAGCTATAAATATTTCTCCATCATTATAAAATTCAACTTTATCTCCACAAAGTTCTTCGCCATATTTATTTAAACTACTACTAGCAAAATCCATAAAAAAACTCATTACTTAACTCCTTCTTCTTCTATTAGATTTTTTAGCTTTGTTAATGTAGCTTTGGTTTCTGCTGTTGTTTCACCTAATAAACTGGCTATTTCCTGTGCTACTGTCATTTGATTATTTATAACTTTTTGAGCCATGTTTATAGCATCAACTTTCATTTGTTGATATTTTTCACTAGCTTTTATTTCTCTAGTTATGTCTTCACCTATCCATACAAATACTTGGTTATCTTCTGACCATAAGATACTTTGTACTACCGTAGATTCATTGTATTGTATATCAATTTTTTGTTTGATTAAGTTTTTGTTGGTAGATTTAACCTTTTCAAAGTCTTCTTCCTTTAAAAACATTATTAAAGGATAATCCTTTTCTGTACCTGGCTCTAAATCAAAAAACACTTGGGCAGATGGATTCATATCAATTATATCTAAATCTTTATTCACTAATACTATTAGATTTGGAGTAGAATCAAATATTATATTTGTAAGTTTTTCAGATCTTTCTCTCATAAAAGGAATGCACATACTTATATCTGCCATGTTGTTGTATACTGCCATAGCTTTTTCTCTACATGTAGAGTATCCACAGTTTCTACAGTTTATCTCATCTGATTTTCTATATTTACCCATGCTATTTAGTATTTTCGTAATCTCATTCTCACTTGGTATAGCTAAAGGTTTATGTAAATTCTTAAATGTTTTATCTACGTTGATTTTATCTAATTTATACTCCTTTAGATCATTAATTTTTTCTTCATCTTGGTTGTTCAAATTTACACCATTTGCATATTCTAATAAGTTTTCTCTTCTTTCATGATAACATCCATTATCTAAAGGCATACCAGTTCCACTTATACACCCATATCTACATGCTGTCATCTCATATAATATATTTTTAAATTTATTATTTTTTATGGCCTCTATAGTTTTTTTACATTCTTCTATACCATTTACATAGAATATTTTTCTTCCAGGATTGTTCTCCTTTATTCTATCAGTAGCATAACCTACTATTGGAAAAAGTCTTTTATCCTTGCTTATTCCATCAAATTCGGTATCTTCTAGTTTATCTATTTCTATTTTTTCTTCTTTTATCCATTTATCTAGTTCTTTAAATGTAATTACTGCATCTACTGATTCTTCATTCTGACCTTCTGTTTTTTTTGCTATACATGGACCTATAAACACAACTTTACAGTCGTTTCCATATTTTCGCTTTAACATTCTTGAGTGACATATATAGGGTGATATTGCTGGAATTATGCTATTAATTACTTCTGGATAGTGTTTTTCGATTAGGCTTGTTATTGTTGGACAAAAACTCGTTATATAATTATTATCATCGTCTTTACTTGCATACATACTGTATACATCCATTATAGGTTCTATACCTAATACAGTTTCTTCTATATAGTTAAACCCTAGCGTTTTCAATACCGTAGGTATTTTATTGCTATCTTTTCCATATACTGCTGCAAAACTAGGCGCAAGTGATGCAACTACAGTTTTTCCTGCATTTATATACTTTTTTACTTTAGTTTTTTCTGATTTTATAACCTTTGTGATGTAGTTACATACTTTATAGCATTCCCCGCAAACTATACATCTATCTTCCATTATACTTGCTTTATCATTTTCAACTTTTATAGCATTTACCGGACAAACTTTTATGCATGCATAACAGTTTTTACATTTCATTTTATTATAATCTACATACCACATAATTATCTCCCCCTGATATTATATATACGGAATTATTTCACTTTCAAATATATACTTTGTATTATCTTTTGATACCGATAATATTTCTCCATCCCACCTTTGTACAGATACTGCCTCTGTGCAATTTTTTAAGCAAAATGATCCATTTAATTCTATTTTGTCTTCAATATTATATTCTTCTATCAGTTTTTTAAAACTCTCTATTACTTCATGTGAACCTTTTATATGGCATGCACTTCCTATACATATAGTTAGCTCTTTCATCTTATCACCCCATGTATTATCATTTTACAAGTAGATTATAGCACAACTTGTCTTTGGTTAAATACAAAAAGGAAGATGATAAACATCTTCCTTTTTGTATTTACACTTCTCTTGTATATTCTTTTAACCATTCTCTTTCTTCTTGATTTAAGAATGGTGATATTTTTTCGTAAACTTGCTTATGATAGTTATTTAAATATGCTATTTCATCTGGTAGCATTAAACTTGCATCTATTGCATCTAAATCTATTGGTGCAAATGTGATTACTTCAAAATCCATAAATTGACCATACTCTGTCTTTTCTACTTTTCTAACTACTATTTCATTTTCTATTCTTATACCATGTGATCCCTCTACATATACTCCCGGTTCATTTGTTGTTACCATACCTTCTTCAAGTACACAACTATCATCTCTTTCTGGTACTACTCTCCATCTAAATCCATTAGGTCCCTCATGTACATTTAATACAAAACCTATACCATGACCCGTTCCACATCTATAGTCTATTCCATTATTCCAAAGTGGTCCTCTTGCCAATATATCTAAATTATATCCTCTACAACCATAAAGGAATTTAGCCATTGATAATCTTATCATACCTCTTACTACATTAGTAAAATCAGTTTGTATCTCTTCACTTATTGGCCCTAATGCTAATGTTCTAGTTATATCAGTTGTTCCATCTAAGTATTGACCTCCTGAATCTACTAAAAATAAGTGCTCTGGCTCTAATTTATAGTTACTCTGTTCACTAGCGCTATAGTGCATCATAGCTGCATGTTCTTTATATGCTGCTATTGTTCCAAAGCTTGGTTCTATAAATTTCTCTTGCTCTCTTCTAAATGCTTCTAGTTTAGCAGTTGCACTTATTTCTGTTATTTCAGTTTTACACACATTATTTTTTACCCAGTACATAAACTTAGTAAATGCTACACCATCTTTTATATGGCTATTCCTTATATTTTTTAATTCTACTTCATTTTTTATAGCTTTAAACATTACTGTTGGATTAGCTTGTTCAATTTTCTGTACATTTTTAGGTATATTGTTATAAACTGCATAGTTTACTTTTGTAGGGTCTATTAGTACCACTTCATCTTCATTTAATGTTTTTACAAATTCATATACCTCATCATAAGGTTTTATTATAGTATGTTCTTTTCTTAATTCATCTTTTATTTCTTTATTTAATTTATTTTCATCTACAAATAAATAAACTTCATCAAGTTTTATCACTGCATAAGAAAGCACAACAGGATTTGATTTCACATCTCCTCCTCTTATATTAAATAACCATGCTATGTCATCTAGTGTCGTTAATATATGAGTTGTTACTTTTTTTTCTTTCATAGCTTCTCTTACTCTAGATAGTTTTTCCCCATAGCTTTTTCCTGTATATTCAGTTCCTAGTAAAAATGCGCCTTTATTTGGTAATGATGTTCTATCTTCCCAAATCTTATCAGCTAAGTCTTTTGCATACTCAATTGAAGTATTTTTAAATTCTAATTTTTTAGCTAAACTTTCTCCTTCTTTAGCACTTATTACTTTTCCATCAAATCCAAGAGTTGCATCTTTAGGCATTTTATTAATTATGTAAGTTTCAACTGTTGGTACTCCCTCTTCACCCATTTTGAATAGTTTTATACCACTACCTTTTAATTCATTTTCAGCTTGTATGAAATATCTACCATCAGTCCATAATCCAGCTTCATCTTGTGTTACCACTAATGTACCTGCTGAACCAGTAAACCCAGACATAAATTCTCTAGTTTTAAAATATTCCCCAACATACTCACTTTGATGATAGTCTGATGACGGTATTATGTAAGCGTATATGTTTTTTTCTTTCATTATATTTCTTAATATCTCTATTCTTTTATTTATCAAAACTTTATACCTCCTTTAATTTTCATAATAATATTATAGCCTATTTTTACTGTTTTTTACTATTTTGATGCTATTTATATTATTTTCTACTATATAAAACCAAAGGGATAGCTATTTTGCTATCCCTTTAAATCCATTGATTAGTTATTTTTTTAACATTTATATTTAAATTTTAGTTATTTACACTTGAATTTTCACTATAACTTATAAGCATTATTTCATTATTGTAAGTATTTTTTAATATGCTTTCTACCTCTACAATAGTCATCTTTTCATCTACAACTAGTGTTTCCATCATATTATAATTCCCAATTTCACTCTTTATCTTAAATGTTAAATCTATGTTTTTAGTTCTCATTTTTTATTCCCCCCAGTTGTACATTTTAGATACTGCTTGTATCTCTTTTATGTTTTAAGTATAACATAAAAGAGATACTCAGTGTTATATTTTTAACGATGTTTATTGTATACTTTTAAATTTAACTATATTTTATATTTAAAAACGTTTTCAAAGAAGATCTACTATAATTTCTAAGACTTTTTATATACACATGCTTAAATAATCTTTATCAAGTTTTTTATTGTTTTCAAAAACATTTTTTATTTCTAATGGTTGATTACCTAGTACAAATATCTTTTCACCTAAGTTTAAAGCTTCATCTATATCATGAGTTACAAATAACACAGTTCTGTTATCTTTTTTTAAAACCTCTTTAAAGCTTTCTATTATCATTTGCTTATTTTTTATATCTAAAGATTTAAATGGTTCATCCATTATTATTACTTTAGATGGATAAATAAATGCTCTAGCAATGTTTACTCTTTGCCTCATTCCACCACTTAGTTTTTGTGGGTAGTATTCTTTATATTCATTTATCCCTACTAGCTTTAAATACTTATCACATAGTTTATCTACTTCATCTTTGTTATAATGCTTCTTTACTACTAACTTTATATTGTCTTCTACAGTTAGCCATTCTATTAATCTATCTTCTTGAAAAATATAGCTTATACCTAAATCCTCTAATCCATCAAAATCATCACTATCATTGTGTATTATACCGCTTACTATATTTAATAAAGTACTTTTTCCACATCCTGATTTTCCAAGTATACAATTTATCCTATTTTCATAAAAATTAATATTAAAATTATCAAATATAATTTTGTCTTCATATTTTTTGTTCATATTTTTTATATTTATCATCTTTTCCATAAAAAACTACTCCTTAGTATTAGCTTTTTTATCATTTCTAGTATCATAGTTATTATTAGGATTATTATTAACCATGCAAATATTCCAGATGTATTAAAGTTCATTTTTTCTACCTGTATCATCGTACCTATTCCATAGCTTGGTTGACCATAAACTTCACCTGCTATTACTATTTTAAATGCCAGTGAAAATACTGAAATTAAAACTGGTAGCAACCTAAATTTTATGGATGGTAAATATATCTTTATTATTTTATCTTTTGGGTTCACTTTATAAACACTTACCATTTCAAGTATAGATTTGTCTATACCTATTAATGCACCCAATATATTATCATATAGTATTGGAAAAACTATCATAAATCCTACTATAAAAGATGCATTATCTTTATCAAACCATATTAATGCCAATACAATCAGTATCATATTTGGAATTGATTGTGCCAATGTATTAACTGGTTTGAAAAAATTTCTTATGAATCTAAAAGAATAAGATGCTACCCCTAATACTAACGCTACAATAAACGCTAATATAAAGCTTAACATACTTCTTCCAACAGAAAATATAATATCTAAATAAAATCTCTCTTGCATTATAATTTCTTTTAAACTAGTTAATGTTTGTCCAATTGTTGGTAAATATATATCACTATTTATAAATACTGCTAATGTTTGCCAAATAATTAAAAAGGTAACACATGATAGTGTCACCTCAAAGTTATCCTTTTTACCTAAACTATTCCACTTTAAAATAAATCCCTTCATCTGGTAAACTTCCTCCTACTGTCTTTGCATCAAAATCAAATAACTTTTGGTAATAATTCTTATAATCTACTTCCATTTCTTTAATATCTACATACATTAAATTTGATCTTTCTAATGATTTTGCTATGACTTTAGGTTCAGTTGAAACACCTATTTCCTTAGCATATTCTCCTGCTTTATCTGGATTATCATTTGCAAAAGATATACTCTCTGATAAACTATTTAAAAATTCGTTTACAAACTCACTATCTTCAGTTATTAAATCTTTTTTTACTATAACTGTTGATTGAGGGTATCCTTCAGCTGATTTAAAAGCTTCTTTCCATTCATCATTTAAGCTTTTTATTATTTTTATGTCTGGATTTTTAGCCATAAGTCCTGTCAGCGCAGGTTCTGGCACTATACCAATACTTACTTTCCCTGTTGCTAATAATGGTACTAGTTCACTTGCAGAGTTTACATATGTAAAGTTTATACTTGCTGGATTAATTCCTTTTTCTTTTAATAATGCTTGTACTGTTATATCTGGTGTAAGTCCTTTACCTGTATTCCCTACTTCTTTGCCTACTAAGTCACTAAGATCATTTATATCTTCTGTAGATACTAGATAAAGTGACCCCATTCCTACGGTTCCTGCGATTTGGTAATTTGAGTTTTTATTGTATGCTATTGCAGCCATATTTGAAGGTACTATAGCAATATCAGGCTCAGATTTCATAACAGCTGTGGACAGTGTCTCTGCTGTATTTAGCACTGAATATGTTACATTGCATCCCTCTTTTATTGTTTGATTTTCTTTTCCTAACTTAGCTATAGCGATTGATGGCAACCCATCTGGAGAAACTACCGTGATGTCTCTAGCCACTACTTCTTTACCTGGTTCAGGTCCATCTTTTACAGTTTTATTACATCCTACTAACAAAGTTGAACCTAAGACAATTGTTAAAAGTAGTGTTACGTATTTTTTCATCTTCATATACACCCCTCCCTTTTACTTATCATAATAATTTCTTTAAATTTATTAAAAATTCCTTCTTTATTTATCTATATCTATAAAATTTAACTTAGCTTTCATATTTTTCTATTACTGTGATAATATTAATATGTATAAAACTAAAAAATGAGGTTATTATGAAAAACAAATATTTAATAGGCGAAGTTGCAAAACTTTTTAATGTAACAAGAGATACCTTAGTCCATTATGATAAAATAGGTCTTTTAAGCCCTACTAAGGATAAAAACAATGGCTATAGATATTATGAAATGGATGATTTAAATTGTTTAACAGATATCATACTATTTAAGAACTTGAACTTATCATTATCTGATATAGATGATGTACTTAATAACTCTACTCCAACGGATATACTAAATCTCATCAAAGAAAAAGAAGATTATTTGGATAAGCAAATGAATAATATCAAAAAACTAAAGAAGAAACTAGTATCTATGGAGTATGATGTTGAATTATGTACAGACTACTTAAATAAAATTGAATTTTTTGATGAAAAAGACAATTGCTTTTTTATTGAAATAACTAAAGAATACAAGTTTAATGATTTTATAGATATAGTTGAAAAATTTGGTGGACTAGATCAAGATTGGTACGACTATGGTTATTTTGCCTTTTTAATTGATGATGGTGTTTTATTTGATAAAGATGCCGAAAAAAAAATAAAATGGGGAATAACTTTTGTAGAAGACTATCACAATCTAAAATCCTTAAACTTAGATCATAAATTAGAAAAAGTAACTAACAGTAGGTATATGTATACAGTTATTGCTTTAGATGATGATACTTATGAAAATTGGATTGACTCTATCGAAAAAATAGTTCTAGACAACAATATAAATGTTAAAGGCTCTATTTTAGGAAGGATGCTTCTAACCGTTTATGAAAACGAAATTCCAATTGATTATTATGAAGTCTATATTCCTGTAGAATAATTTTTCTTAATTTCACTTGACCTAGGTGCTACACCTAGGTTTAGTATTAAATTAAGGAGAGTGAGATTATGGACACCAAAACCATAACCCCAAGCATTGACTTGGGAAAAGATAATATTTTTAAAATTTTTATGCACTATGCAATTCCTTCAGTTATAACAATGGTGATTATAGCTTGTTATAGTTTAGTAGATGGAATTTTCATAGGTCGATATGTAGGACCAGATGGTCTTGCTGCAATAACCATAGCTGAACCAGTGTACTTTTTTGCCCTTGCACTTAGTACTGTGATATCTGTAGGTGGTAACACATTGGTAGGTATAGAATTAGGAAAGAAAAATAATCAAGCGGCAAGTTCTAGATTTTCATTATCATTTGTAATTATAGTTCTTATAGGAATTACGCTTACATTCTGTGCTATTTTATTTGGTGATAATATAGCTTATTTACTAGGAGCTAGAGGAGATTTAATAAACTCGGTTTCAACCTATATAAAAATTCTAGGATTTTTCAATATATTTTTCCTAGCATCAGATTTCTTAGAAGATGCTCTTAGTAATTTAGGTATTACTTATATACCTATGTTCTGTAATATATTCGCTGCAATCAGTAATATATTTCTAGATTATATTTTTATAGTTAAACTAAATATGGGAATTGAAGGAGCTGCGATTGCTTCTGGTATAGCTTTCTCATGTAGCTTTATACTAATCCTACTAACCTTTTTAATCAAAGGTGGTAATAAACTAAAATTCATAAAATTTAAATTCGAACCAAAGATAATTAAAGAAATTATCTTTAATGGGTCTTCTGAAGCTATTACTACAGCTTCATCTGCCTTTACTGCTTTTTTACTTAATATAGTATTACTTAAAATAGCAGGCGATTTAGGAGTTGCGTCCTTTTCTATATTATTATTCTTAGATGAAATATTAATGGCTGTTAACATCGGAATTGCTGAAGCTATAGCGCCAATTATTAGTTATAATTATGGTGCTAATAATAAAGATAGAATTATAAAAACACTTCAGTTTGCTATAATAACAGTTATATCAATAGGATTTATAACTACGATTGGATTATTTTTATTTGGTGAAAATTTAGTATCTTTATTTACTAATAATGATTCTTCTTTAATAGATTTCACAGTAAATGCTATGAACATCTATGCTGTATGTTTCTTAGTTTGTGGAGTAAATGTAATAGGTTCTGCTTACTTTACATCTGTGGCTCACCCTAAAGAATCCGCTTTAATAGGTATTTTAGGTGAGTTTGTATTTATACTACTAGGTATGGCTATTTTACCAGTAATTGTTGGTGTAAATGGCGTATGGTTAACATTTGTAATTGCAGATTTTTCAACTTTAATTGTTACTCTATTTTTGATATCTAAAACAAAAAAAGATATCTTAGGAAGTAGAAACATCAGCCTTCGAAAGTTAAGTTTTAACTAAATAAAAATTTAAAATATATACAAAAACAGGGGATAACGAAATGCTACCCCCTGTTTTTTATATAAATGGATTATAGAATCTTGAACCATTACTATTTACCATATATATAGATAATAATAATATACCTATAAATACAGCTATTGCTATATAGTCATTCTTATCAAGTTTTCTACCGTTATACCAAGTACGTTTTTTTCCATGCCCAAACGCTCTTAGCTCCATAGCCAAACTTATTTTGTCTATTCTATCTAGTGATGAGAATATCAACGGCATAAGTATTGCTGTTGAATTCTTTATTCTTTTACTTAATCTTTCTTTTTTAGATAAATCAATACCTCTAGCTTGTTGTGCAAACGATATATCCCTATAATCTCTTTGTATATCAGGTATATACCTTAAAGCTATTGATACTGTATAAGATGCTTTGTAACTTATTCCTAATCTATTTAATGATGCTGCAAACTCACTTGGCTCTGTTGTTAATATGAATAAAAGCGCCATTGGTATCGTCGCAAAATATTTAAGCATTACATTAAGTTCATAAAATAATTGCTCCTTTGTAACTGTATAAGGACCAGCTATATGGAATAAGTCAGTTCTAGTTCCATATATGTTTACACCCTCATATGGTGAGAATATAAATATCATAACCGCATTTAAGAATAAGAAAAATAGTATAAAATAAAGTAAAAATGATATTTCTTTGAATTCTATTTTTGAAACCTTAAATGCTACTAATCCGAATACAAAAAGTCCTAATAAAACTCTTGTATCATAAGTTATCATTGCCGCTACTGTCCAAAGTAAAAAACAAATTAGCTTAGTAGCTCCACTTAACTTATGAATAGGCGAGTTTTTTCTTATATATGATAACATTTCTGCATTCATATTTTTCTCACCTTCCTATCGTAGCTTATAAATCTACTTACAAACTCTGCACTATCTTCTATATCACAAGATACTGCTAGTTCTTGTAGTGATGTTTCTTTTAAATTTGCTTTTTTTATTACGTCTACATTAGTCAATATATTTGCTGGTATATCATCAGCTATTTTTTGACCATTTGCAAGTACTATTACGCTATTTGTATATTCAAGCATTAAGTGCATATCATGAGTAATCATAACTATAGTTATACCTTTTTTATTTAACTCAACTAAGAACTCCATTATCTCTGTATAATGCTTGAAATCTTGCCCCGCTGTTGGTTCATCAAGTATTATTACCTCTGGGTTGATTACAAGTATAGAGGCTATTGTTACTCTTTTCTTTTGTCCGTAGCTAAGTGCACTTATTGGCCAATTTCTATATCCGTATAGCCCACATGTTTTTAGAGTTTTATTTACTCTATCTTTAATTTCATCTTCATCTACGCCTCTAATTCTAAGACCAAATGCAACTTCATCAAATATCATTGTCTTAGATATCATTTGGTTAGGATTTTGCATTACAAATCCGATTCTTTCAGAACGCTCTTTTATAGTTTTATCAGCTATATCTTCTCCACCCAATAATATTTGTCCGCTCGTTGGTTTAAAGAAGCCACATATTAGTTTTGATATAGTAGACTTACCTGCCCCGTTTTTACCTACTATACTTACCATATCTCCTTTATTTATTTTAAAAGATACATTAGCTAATATTTGCTTTTCTTCACTATAAGAGAAACTTATATTCTTCATTTCTAATATTGTTTCTTCTTTAGTTGAAGTCTTTATTGACTTAGTCTCATTATACCAAGTGTTTATTTTTTCTTTAATATCTTCATTATTTTCTAAGTTTATAGAATCACATCCTGCATATTTTAATGCTGTTAGATATAAAGGTTCTCTAACTCCAACTTCATTTAATATATCTGTTCTTAATAATTCTTCTGGAGTTGTATCCGCTAAAATCTCACCTTTATCCATTACTATTATTCTATCTACGCCACAGTGTAGTACATCTTCTAATCTATGCTCTATTACAACGATAGTTTTGTTACTTTCTTTTTGGATTTTGTTTATCAATTCCATTGAGCTTTTTCCTGTTGCAGGGTCTAAACTTGCAAGTGGCTCATCAAATAAAAGTATTTTTACATCATCTACAGTTACACCAGCTAAGGTTACTCTTTGCTTTTGTCCTCCAGATAATTTATAAGGAGAAGTATTTAATTCACTTTGCATATTTACTGAATATGCTGATTTACTTACTTTTTCAATTATATCATTTTGCTTCATACAGTAATTTTCTAACTTAAATGCTATATCTTCAGCTACTGTTAATCCTATAAATTGACTATCTGGATCCTGTAGTACCGTTCCTACTAGTTGTGATAAGTCAAATATATTTTTACTAGCTACATCTTCTCCATCTATCTTTAGACTACCTGTCATTTCACCTCTATAGTAAAATGGTACAAGTCCATTTAAACAATGAGCTAAGGTACTTTTTCCACTTCCTGATGGACCTACTATTAGAACTTTTTCACCTTCATATATAGTTAAGTTTATATTTTTTAAAGTTTGTTCTGCTTGTACTCTATATTTAAACCCAAAGTCTTTAAACTCAATTATTTTCTTTTTCATATAGGCCTCCTTGTCTATGTTTTATTCTTCTATTCTTAAACTTCCGCTCTTTATTTTTGTTTTAGAATAAGTTGCTAAAACTATAGTACCTAGTATTCCTACTGTTATCATATTTGATATTCCACCTATAGCTCCTTGAAGATAAACTTTATTTGCAGGCTCTGCATATATAGCTACATCTAGTGTAGGTGCTACTATAAACCAAGCAACTACATTGGCTATTATTTGAGTTATATTAAACACAATTATTTGTTTTAGCTTAAATTCTCCATCTTCTACTTTTAATCTATTATACATTAGCCCTATTATAAGACCTACTACTGCTGATGATATTACCCAGCTAAACCAAGGCATTCCGTAAAATACTAAATCTTTTAATCCATGTCCTATAAGTCCTATTAAAAAACCTGCCTTAGGTCCATATAATATTGCCATTAACGCAAGGTATGCGTACGCTGTCTCTATATTTGTGTTAGGTATACCACTTGGGATAGAACCAAATCTTCCCAATATCATAAATACAGCTGCACCTATTCCTATTGCAACTATAGTTCTTATTGAAAATTTATTTTTATTCATTATTTATACCTCTCTATTATTAGATGTATACTGTATTTTATTAAATTACATACAGATTTTAGTATACGATGTTCGTCGAAAAATGTCAATATTACTCACCCCTACAAAATAAGGAAGTATTAATTTAGATACAGTTCATAAAACTATAAAAGGGGTTGATTATATAAGTTATACTTAACTCACATAACCACCCCCTATTGCTCTTAAAGTCTATATAATCAAACTAGAATTTGTTCTCTAAATTTTTATATCTATCTGTAGATTTTACAAAATCATATCTATCTTCTTGTAAAATTAAATTTATACTATGCTCTAGATATTCTTTTGAAAATACATTATTGGAAGTACTTAATAGATTGAAATGTTTAATTTCATTTATTTCCTTCATATTAGAAAATATATTTATATTACTTGCTATTTTTTCTAAGAAGTCTAATGTTTTTTCTTTGTCTTTTTGCTTTGAATATATGTCTAAGTATATTAAGTTATTACTATATGATAATATATCCTGTAGTTCAAATAAATTTATTATTTGTTTGTGTATACCTGCTAGCTGTAATGCATATTCATAGTCGCCTTCATTTTTTACTTTTCCTGATAATCCTATTAATATATTCGATATCTCGTTTATTTTACTATAAAGACTTGTTTGGTCCATTTTTTTTGACTCTTCTATTTTTTCCATTTTGTAATAGATTGATGATAGCATTATGTCTGGGTCCACTAAAGGCTTTTTTATTTGCTTGGTTACTTCTACAGCTTCTTCATTTCTATCTACCATAATATATAGTGAGCTAAGGATACACAAGGAAACTTCTTTTATTTCGCCCTCATCCTCTTCTATGCATTCTTCAAATAAATTTATTGCTTCTTTTATCATTTTTTCTGCATTTTCTTCATTACCTGCATATATTAGGTATTGCTGTAACATTGATCCTAGTCTAAATTTTAATTTCATACTATTTGGATATTGTTTTATATATTTTTTATAATAAATTATAGCTTCTTCAAAAGTTTCTTCCATAAATTTCTTACAACACCTATTATATATTTCCATCACTTCTTCATCTGTTAAGTTTGCTTCAAACTCTAATAAGTAGTCTACAGTTACATCTAAAAATCTTGCTATCGGTGACAGTAACGTTATATCTGGGTAGGCATTGCCTGTTTCCCACTTTGATACCGCTGCGGTTGATATTCCTATTGCTTTTGCTAAGTTTTCTTGTGTGATTCCTTTTTGTTTTCTTAATTTATATATAACATTGCCTATAGATAACTGCATAATTCCCTCCCTTGTTAAATATTTCCCTGTATTTATAGTTTCATTATATCTGTTTATAATTAGTCTAACAATGGATTAGCAGTTTACTTAATTTATTAATATATCAACTGATAGTTGTATTTTTAAAAATCATCTTCTACTATCTCTCTAGGCCATGATAGCAAACTCTTTCTTGGTATTTTTAAGCTTTTCTCATTTGGAAAATTCAAATCGCAAAAATAATTATGATAATTCGCTGTCCAAACATACTTATCCCATACTTTTATATTTTCTTTATATATAACTAACATCTTTTCAATTTGCTCTTTGTGTCTATGTAACAATTCTAATTGTATCCTTTCAAATTCATATTCACTATTACATTCTGTATAATATTTAAATATTGTATTTAGATAATTTAAAAATAATAGTCCATCGCTACCTATAAGTAACTTATTTTTTTGTGGTGCAATTTCATAATGTTCTATATATTCTTTTAAGCTATTCACTGTTTTATCGTCTAATATGATCCTTGGGTAGCATGCTAGTTTACTCTCTGTATTATGAGCATCTAAAAGCGCTGATCCAAATACTATATCTTCATTAATATAGCATTCACCTATACTTATTCCGCCTCTAACAAATAATCCTTCTAAAGCTAAGTTAAACTGGTATTCTGATACATTCTCAAGTATCTCATCTAGTTCCTTTTCTCCATCTCCCTTTATTGGATATGATACTACCATATTATCTGTAAATATTTTTATCTTTCCATGGCTATATTTATTAGGTATTATACATTGTTTATTTTTAGTTATTAAATAATTTATCTCTCTAAGCAGCTTGTCTCCATATCCATGTTTACAAGAATCAACTATCATTTGAGAAAATCCTAGTATATCAATAGCACACACTATAGAGTTAACTAGCTTAGGATTGTCTTGATCATATTTTTGTACACTCATTAATTTTCTCCTTGCAAATCCTATTATAATTTTAGTTTTCTATAGTTTTTACTTCTATTTAGTTTATAATTCGCCATATACAAAAAGACTATATAAATATCTTTTTCAATATATTCATACAGTCTTTTTATAAAGCTATTATTTTTTGTTATGTTTTAGTTTACTTAATCTTAGCAAATCATTTTTATTAGTTACTATGCTGGTATTATTTCTATCCAATAATTATCTGGGTCTGCTATGAAGTATATTC
>JBOFYV010000059.1:0-51193 GCA_051654865.1 Peptostreptococcaceae bacterium | reverse complement strand
TTGAATGCTCCCGTTATAAAGAATGTTATCGTAACTCTTACAACTTCCCATATTAAAGGTAGCGTTATTATAAAAAATTGCTTTATAGGACTTGCTCCATCAAGTGTAGCTGCTTCATATAAGTCTTGTGGTATTCTATTTATACCTGAAATATACATTACCATATAATAACCAGTAGCTTGCCATACCATAGTAAAGGTTAATGCCCATAATACTGTGTCTTTTTCACCAAGCCAGGTTCTTTTAAATGCTTCCATCCCTATAAAGTCTAAGAATGAATTTAGTATACCTAGGTTATAGTCAAACACATACATAAACATCATACCTATAACAACCATTGATAAAATGTTAGGTAAGAAGAACACTATTCGGTATAACGTTTTCTCCCATTCAAAAATTCTCCCTTGTGTAAGTATTACAGCAAAGAATAATGCTAGTAGCATAGTAACTAATGGGAATACTCCTAGTATAAAGAATGTATTGCCTAATGATTTCCAAAATACTGGGTCACTCATAAGTGTTTTAAAGTTTTCTAGACCTATAAATGTTGGATTACTACTAAGTCCTGTTGATCTGTATAATGACATTTTAGCTGCACTTAACATAGGATATATCTTAAATAATAAGAATAATAAAAACGTTGGAACTACACACCAAAATATGAATCTACTTTGTTTTCTTTGTCTTTCATTTTTACTAAAAAGCCCCCCATCTTTAGCTTTTTTATTTGCAATTTTTTTAGGTGTTACTGTTTTAGCCTCCACACCGACTCCCCCTCTATATGTTTAATTAAAATTTTATATTATAATAGTACTTCTACATTAGTTATATTAAAATAGATTAATATTACTTATATATAGATTTTTTTTACATTTTCCACCTTATGCATATATTGTAATAAACATTTTCCTACAACTTACTAAACATTAATAGAAAAGTATACATATTAAATAAAATCTATATAAATTATAGTCACCTCAATTATTTGTATTATTTAACTGTAAATTAATTTAAGAATATGTTATATATAGTCATAACAAGTTCAAATATAGGAGGTAGTAATGAATAAAACTTCAAAAATCTACAAAGAATTAAGCAAAGATGAATTAACTAAAATAATAGAAAATCACATTGGTGGTAAGATTGAATTTGATACAAAACTTATGTCCGGTGGCTTATTCAATACAACATATTACATTAATGTAGATAAATTATCAAAAGAATTTATACTTAGAGTAGGACCTGTTAATAAACATTTACTTTTACCATTTGAAAGAAATTTAATGAAATCAGAAGAATATGTTTATGAACTTTGTAATCAACATAATATACCTTGTTCTAAAGTATTAGTATGTGATGTAGATAATACAATTATAAATCGTGACTATATGCTTGTAGAATATATCGATAGTAAAATCATCTCAGATATTGAACTAAACAAGGAAATTGAAGATAGTCTTTATGAAGAAGTAGGATTCTATGTGTCTCAACTTCATAATATTAAATCTAATAAATTTGGTAGGGTCTATGATGTACATATAGGAGAAGGTTTTGATTTATGGAGTGATTTTTTATTAGATGAAATTTTAAAATATGAAATTAAATTTAAAGAGTTTGATATTTTTAATGAAGATGAACTTAATTTATTTAAGTCATTAATCTATAAAAATAAAAATATACTTGATGAAATTAAAATACCTAGATTAATACATTCCGATTTATGGACTGGAAATATTTTAGTAAGAGAAGAAGATGGAAAATATTCTATTCCCGCAATTATTGATGCAGATAGAGCACTTTATGGTGATACTGACTTTGAGTTTGCTAATTCTTGGATAACTAATGAATCATTATTTAAAGGCTATGGAAAAAATTTAAATGATGATAAAAAAAGTAAGATTAGAAGAGATATCTATAGGTTACTACAATTACTAATAGATACCTATGTATATTTTGTAGAATATGATAAATATCAATGGGGTGTAGATAGTAAGGCTAATTCTATAAATTTAGCAAATGAAATATTAAATTTATCCGCATCTTAAATCTTTTCATTTGACTATATTTTTCTATAGGTCAAGGTATAGATAAAATATTAACTCATCTATACCTTGACTTATTTAATTTATTGTATTTTTTTTATTTCCATCTTTATCAATAGCAAGTATATCGAATATTATACTTCTGCCATCATCTACTGCTTTTTCTTCTGTATATTCTAGAGGTTCAACTTGTAATTCTTTTCCTGTAATTGAACTTATAAAACTACTTAGAAGCTCTGTATCTAAAAAAATTCTTTAAATGCAGCATCATATCTTAAATCTAATAGTTCCATCTATTTCATTACCTTTCAACTAAATCAGTACGCTATATATCTACATAATTTTATATTTATATCAAAAGATAGTATGCTTGCCTATTAATTTAGAAATACATATTAAAATATATCTATAGATTTAGTACTTATATTTTCTCCAAAACATTCATCATGTTCAACAAATAGCATAGTAATATTTTCATTAATGATCATCTGCTCTATTTGTATACGAGAAATTACATCTATAAAATTTAATGGCTCATCCCAAATATAAATATCGGCCTTATCACATAAGCTAGCTGCAAGAAGCAGTTTCTTTTTTTGCCCCTCACTCCACTCTTCTATATTTTTTTCAAATTGTGTATCTATTAATCCAAGCTGAATTAAACTGCTTTTTAAGCATTGATTGTCTACATTTCTCTCTCTTGAGAATTCTTTAATTGTTCCTTTTAGAAAATCAGTAGCTTGTGGCACGTATGATATTGCTCCTATTTTATCAATCTTACCTGTATAGCTAATGCTATCTCCCGTTAGTAATTTTATTATACTTGACTTACCACATCCATTTTTCCCTCTAAGCCAAACTCGTTCACCCTTTTTAATTTTAAAACTTATTGGTTTATTAAATGCTTCATTATCATATTTTATCTGTAAATCTATAATATCTATCAAAGTATCATAAGTTGATGCTATATTATTTATATCTAACTTCTCTACTGTTTCTAGATTTTTTAGTAATTTTGTCTTTTCTTCTATCGCTTTATTTTGACGTTTTTCTAAACACTTGGCTCTTTTCATCATCTTTGCAGCCTTATGACCAATGTAACCTCTATCTACTGGTCCACAACCTATTTTTGTAGCCTCTAATTTATTAGACCAATTAGATTTTTGTTTAGATGTTATTTTCAATCTGTCTATCTCTTTTAATAATTTATCATTTGTGGCTTTTTCAAAATCATCTCTTCTATCATTATTTAATTGCCATGTTGAATAATTACCTTTTTGAATATCAATATTACTTTTATTTATAGATAAGATATGATTAACAATTTTATCTACAAAATTTCTATCATGAGAAACCAGTATAAATCCACTTTTCGTCTCTAAATACTTAGCTACACACTCTCTACCATCTACATCTAAATGATTAGTAGGTTCATCTATTAACAAGAAGTTATTTTTCCTAAGAAATAGTGCCGCTAATAACAGTTTAGTCTGCTCACCATGGCTTAATGTATTAAATATTCTATCTAGTATTTCTACTTCTAGCCCTATTTTCCTTACTTCTTTTTCTATAAGTTCATTAATAATATATCCATCAAAACTTATATATTTATCTAGTACATCTCCATACTCTTTTATATATTTAGCATCTTTAGAGTAAACCTCTAGTTCACCTTCCCATTTAGTAAATGGGGCAATAGCCTCTCTCATTACTTCTATAGCTGTTTTTGTATCATCTTCTACGTCCATTGGAAAATAATCAAAACTAACTGGACTTAGTATTTGTCCACTATATTTATATTCACCTTTTAATAGTTTAAGAAAAGTCGTCTTTCCACGTCCATTTCTTCCTATTAATCCTAACTTCCAATCTGTATCTATATTTATAGATACATTTTTAAATATATCCTCTCCATAGGAATCATATTGAAAACTTAAATTATTTATTTTAATTTGTGCCATAATTTTCATCTCCTTTTGATTAAGAGCATAAAAAAACTCTCTTAATCTTAATAGTATTTTATCACTACTAAAAGATAAGAAAGTTATTATATACAAAATTATGGAACGCAAATAAAAGCAATAGTAGCCTTTGTTTACATAATCGATATAGTTATAACATATAATCTTACTCTTAACTTTAAGTAGTTTTTAGACTCCATTAATAAAACATCTGTATAGATGCATAAAAGCCTTATTAAACTAATTTTGTTTTTGAATAAGATTAATTGTTCATTTCTATATACTCACCTCACTTTTATTTGATAAAAATATTATACTTTAATCAATACGATTTAGCAATATATAATATATACTTGTTCATTGCATTACAAAACCCACTTAGCTATTATTGCACAAAAAAGTGTACCGCAAATAAAAAATATTTACGATACACTTTTTTAAACATATGAGTATTTTAATATATATTAGTTTAAAGGAAAATTTATGCATTCATAGCTTCAATACTTTTACTTAAATTTTCTATAAAACCACTACTAACTTCATTATCATTTAACTTATATGCCAATAAACAAGCTCCTTCACCAGGTCCTAGTACTGGTTCTATCAACTTAACATTGTAGTCCTTTAAATTTTCTTTAAGAGGATTTAGTACCATCTCTTTACTTTTAAATACTCCACCTGAGTAAGATACTAATACTTCATCTTCAAAGTTTAATTCATTTATTATCATTTTTACTAATAAACTAAGCTCACAAGCTGCATCTTCAAATATCTTTATACAAGACTTATCACCTTTTACTGCACTATCATAACAAAGGCTTGAAAATTCAGCTACTTTTGTTCTATCTTTATTTATCTTATTTAAAACATAGTCGATTATTTCAAAATCATCTTCTATATTTAATACTTCTCTTAAATGATAGTATAAATCATTTTTTTCAAATCTATCATCAGCTTGTTTAGAAAATACCTCTAACGTTTTCTTTCCTATCCAGTGTGCAGAGCCTTCATCTCCAATGTAGTCTCCCCATCCACCACATCTTACAGTTTTACCTGATGAATCTTTTCCTAGTGCAATAGATCCTGTTCCACTTACTATATTTATACCACTTTCACCTGCTAAAGATCCTGCTAAGCCAACTTCAACATCATTTCCTATTTCAAATTTTATGTCCCCTAATACTCTAGATACAATTTTATCTATTTCTATTTTAACACTTTTTACTTCTCCATATCCAGGAAGTCCTAAAAATACTCCTCCAACTTGACTATTTTCTACTTCATTACGTTTTAAAATCAACTCTATATTTTCTTTTAAAACGTTTTCCATTTTTTCAAACCCAATTTGTTCATAGTGGGTAGTTCCTGTTGTAATTTGATCCATTTTTAAGCCATCTTTATTTATTAATGTAAACGTTGTTTTGGTACCCCCACCATCTATTCCTATATAATACATAAATTCCCTCCATTGTATATATTACCTTACCATTATTATAGCAAATTTTACATATTTTTGTTTGCAATTTTATGTATTATTTTTGTATTTTTATAAACTTTTTTTACTTATAATAAATACTCTTGAATTGCCTCTTACAATAAATTTATCAAACTATAGAAATAAACATAACATTTATGATATATTGAATATAATTTTCACTTCAAAAGGGGGATTTTTTATGAGTAGTATAACAATTCTTATTAAACCAAGTTCTAGTGCCTGTAATTTAGATTGTATGTACTGTTTTTATAAAGATGTTTCAAAAAATAGAGACAACTACAATAATGGTTTTATGAACCTTGATACATTAGAAAATATCATTAAATATGTTCTAAATTCAAATATAAAAAATGTTACTTTTATGTTTCAGGGTGGAGAACCAACACTAATCGGTATAGATTTTTACAAAAAATCAATTGAATTTCAAGAGAAATATAATATAAACAACATAATAATTACAAATTCAATACAAACAAACGGAGTAAATATTAAAGAAGATCTTGTACATTTTTTTAGTGATAATAACTTTTTAGTTGGAGTATCATTAGATGGTCCTAAATATATTCATGACGCTTATAGATTTGATTATAATCATGCTGGTAGTTATGACGAAGTAATGAACTTTATTTCTCTATTAAAAAAATACAATATTAACTTTAATATACTTTGCGTTGTTACAAAACTTAGTTCAAAGCATATCCATAATATTTATTCTTTTTATAAAGAACATAAGTTTAATTACCTTCAGTTTATTCCATGCATAAGAAAATTTGATTTGGATATTGATATAGATAACTACTACTTAAATAATGAAACTTATTTAGAGTTTTTGGATACTTTATTTAGCTTATGGATTGAAGATTTAAAAGAAGGAAATTATATTGAAATTAGAAATTTTATGGATTATATCACGGTTTTAAAAGGTAATCATCCTACTAGCTGTGGTATGGGGGGATTTTGTAGTTTACATACTGTGATTGAATCTAATGGTGATGTATATCCTTGTGATTTTTACTGCGTTGATAAATGGAAATTAGGAAATATAAATTCCTCTCCCCTAAATTCTATAAGAAATAACCATAAAGCTCGTGATTTTTTTAATAGGTCTTTATATCTACATAAAGAATGTAAGAACTGTAAAGTTTTTAAACTTTGTGGTGGTGGGTGTAGGCGTGATTTAGAGCCATATATTGATGGTATACCTTCATTTAACTATAAATGTGGTGCTATTAAATCATTTCTTGAAAGAAATTTAGATGTACTTTTTCAGGTATCTAAATTTCTATAATAGAGTTTAGCTTACAACTATTTTTTACTATAGTTCTACAATAGCTGTAAACTTATTTTAATTATAACACTTATTTGCTATTAACTAAAAATACCTTGGCAAAAAATAGAATCTATTTCTCAACCAAGGTATCTCTCCGTATAAATTTTATTTTTATGTTAATATAAATAGCGAAGATGGTTGATTATATAAGTTTCGCCGACATTGCAGCTTGACTGCCTGGAGGGAAACTTATATAATCAACCATCGAGCGAGCTATGTTAACTCAAAACACCTAATTTATACTATATCCATCCAAATTAATTCTCCTGGATTTAATGTTAAAGTTTCAACTACCTCACCCTTAACATATACATCTGTAGTTTGCTCTTCAAAAGAATTATTTATAACAGCCATCTTATCTACTTCAGTAAAAGCTGCACATTCAGTATTTATATTACTTACATAATAATCCTTCATTTTATCTTCCATATTCTTAGACCAGTATATACTTCTAAGTAATAATCTACAGTTTTCTGGAGTATATGGAAGGCCACTCATATACACTGCTCTACCTTCTCCATAAGTATTAGTAGATAAAGCTATATCTCCCTTATGAATAGATAATATATCTACGCTATCTACCTTCTTGAATATTCCCTCTTTACCTTCACCAAAGTTAAACTTATCTTTTATTTCATCTATTATGAAATGATTTTCTGTTAGTTCATGATATTTTCTATATGATAATCCATAAGTTAATTCTCTATCAACACCTAGTACATCAAATAACTGGAAGTACTTTCCTTGTTTTTGATAAGCAGTAGGCTCTCCTACACCTATGAATCCTCCACCTTCGTATACCCACTTTCTTAAAGTAGTTATAATTTCTTCATCTATCCAATTTTCTCCACCACTCCAAGACGTCATAGCATCTCCAGCGTTTATTATTACGCCTATATCCTTAGGTACACCATTTCTTATATCCTCAAAATTTATAAACTCTACATCTACAGGCATTCCACTCAAACACTCTATTACCCCTACATATGAATATATCTCTTTATACCATAATGCATGAGCTACTTGATTAGTTTGCCAGCTTCTCATTTTACCAAAGCAGTTAAGCACCGCTACTTTAAATGGTGCTGTATGCGCTTTTGTTCCTTTGATATTATCATGTATTGTTCTGAATTCATTACATATTTTCTCTACTTCATCAACAAACTCTGGGAACTGAAGTGCTAGTCCTAGATATCCACCATATCCTATTCTATCAAGTGGTTTTCTAAGTATAGCACGTCTTGCTTGTGTCCAATTTTCTTTGGCTTCACCTACAGGGTCTCCACCTTCTTTAAACACATCTGGGAAGAAGTACGGTAAGAATCTACCTTCTGTATATTTAACCCCAGGTATATCTGATATCATTCTCATAGTAGTACCATTTCCTACAGAACCTACCACTGCATCTAATCCTATAGATTCAAAGTATTTTCCATAAGGCTCCGTTCCTATCCAGTTATCGCCTAAAAACATCATAGCTTCTTTTTTAGCATTGTGAGCTATATCTACAAACTCTTTTGCATGAGTTGCTACAAATTTTGATTGGAAGTCTACAAAATCTAAATATTCTTTAGTAGGTATTCTAAATGGTGAATTATAATAACCTTCATCAACTATGTCTTCAGCTCTTAATCTATATCCCTTTTCCTTTTCAAACTCATCTAGACATTGTTTGCTTAATGAAGATGAATACCCAAACCAATCAACAAACTTTTCCTTAGCTTGTTCATTATATATTAATGTAAAATGATAGAAAAATGTTGTAAACCTTACTACATCTATTTCAGGATTTTCTGATATCCAGTTTTCTAGATATTTTTTCATATGTTCAAAAGTCTCTGGATGTCTACCATCATAAGGCATTTCATGTGGTTTATCTCCCCAATCATTTGTCAAATGATTATACATTTGAGTAGGATCCCATATTTGATATACTAAAAAACTAACCGTATATTCATGAAAAGGAATTGTATCTTTAATCACTACACTTTCAGTTTCAAAATCATAATCCCATTTACTACTATCTACGACTTCACCTATAGTTCTATCCATAACCTCCCAAAGAGTTTTTATATCATCATTAGTATTAGGTTTAAACTGTTCTTTATATATCCCCTTCATTACATCAATACTTAAAGTATCACTTATTGCGATATTACTTTCACTCGTTACATATAACTGCTGTAATTGATCCATATGATCATTTGCCCATTGTTGATCATTTCTAGTCGGAAGATATGTTGAATACATCTTCAAATTTAACCTTTGAAGATCACTAGACAACTTAGTACCATCACAATCCCTAATAGCATCGGCACCCCATCTTTGTGCAATTTCCTTCATTTGATTATCAATACCAACATCAGTCGGTATAGTTACTCTACCTTTATTTCCCATATTAACATTCCCCCATATTCTTGGCATTCTTTCCCATACCTTACTGTAATATATATCATTAGTGAAGATGGTTATTGTATAAGTTGCACCGACCTTGCGGTAGCCGGGAGGAAAACTTATACAATAACCATCTTCACGAGCTATATTTACTTAAAACTACTTATTCATAGCTTCTCTCACTTTTTCATTTGATTTATTTAATCCATCTGCCCAATTAGCTCCTGTTGTTTCTCCATTAAATACTGAACCAGCTTTATTAAATACTTCATCTCTCATATTTATTTCAGTGTTATCTACAGTTTTCCAAGCTTCAACTATTGGCTTAACTCCATTATCAAATACTGTTAAGCAATTATAGTTTGATTCAGGTATATATTGCTTAGCCAATTCTAAAGCATTCTTAGTTGGTACTACTGCTTGATTTAACTTAGCATTAGCTTCTACCATTTCATCACTGTATAAGAATCTCATAAATTCTTTTGCAGTTTCTATATTATCAGAGCTTCCTGGTATATACATTTCTTCTACCATAGTAGATACATATTGATCCCCACCATCTTTAGCTGGAGGTGCCATGAATCCCCATTCCCATCCTTCTTGTACTGCGTCTTTCATTTCTCCTTCATACCAGTTACCATTAGGACAGAATAGTGCTTCTCCTTTTAAGTGAGCTGTTTGTGCTTGTATATGACACATTGCAGGTGTTCCTTTTAACATATATCCATCTTTACCTATCTTTTCTAACTTTTCAAGAGCAGCTTTAACTTCTGGTTTTTCCCAAGCTCCTTCTTCAAAATTGAAGATATCTTGAACTGCTTGTTCTCCTGCTTCCGATGCTATAGTTGGCCATACAAGCGCCTCTAAGTATCCTGGATGTTGTCCTTGATATGTGAATAATGCTATATTTTCAGCCTTAGCTTTTTCACCTAATGCATAAAATTCATCCCAAGTTTTTGGTACTTCCCATCCTTTTTCTTCAAATAATGCTTTATTATACCAAAGTCCTGTTACATTATAGTAAAGTGGTGCTAAATAAACTTTTCCATCTCCATATGGAGCACAAGATGATTTATCTAGTAATCCTTCCATCATCTTTTCTTTTATAGGTGTGTCTTCGCCTGGTGCTGGCTTATCAAATACATCAGTTAGATCTGCTAAATTTTTATCTTTTATTAAAGCCTTCGCAACACTTTGTGCATTTTGTGCACTGTGATATATAAAGTCTGGTGCATTACCACTTGCGATTTGTGGTCTTATTACATCGCCTATATTTGGACTTGCATTTAATACTACATCTACTTCTGGATATTTAGACTCAAATTGCTTTTCAGCTTCTTCCCAGAATGCTGTACCAAAACCACCTTCAAATACTGCTACATCAAGTTTACCAGCTATTTTTCCACCCTCTGCTGGTGCTTCATCTGTCTTATCTCCCCCTGTAGACGAACAGCCTACTAGTGTTCCCATAACCATCACTGTTACTGCTAATAATGAACCTATTTTTTTAAATGGATGCTTCATAATACCCCTCCTATAGCTTTACTCGCTTTACTAGAAATCGTTTTCTTAATATGATTATATATCCTTTCAATATACTTAAAAATATAAAATTTTTACATTGATATGGAAAATTATTACTAATTTATATATTTATCTCTATATTCACTTGGTGTCATATTAAATTTCTTCGCAAACAATCTACTAAAATATAATTGATCATGTATTCCTACATTTATAGCTACATCCTTTATTCTCGTATCTTTTTGTTTTAATAATTTTTTAGATTTTTCTAATCGAGTAATCTTTATATAATCTGATATGGTCATACTTAATTCATCTTTAAATATTCGACTTAAGTAAGATTCGTTCATATTTACAAGTTTTGCTAATAATTCTAAAGATAGCTTTTTCTCTAGGTTGTGATTTATGTAATCAATAACTTTTTTAACTTCGGCTCTACATAGTGCTATTTTAGAATTTATTTTATATTCATCTTCTTCTCTTTCTTTTTCAATTGTATTAAGTGACTCATCTATAAACTTACATTGTTTATGTATTATTTTTTCAAACTCAATATCTAAATATAATTTAATATTTCTAGTTATATTTGTTACTAGTAGTTCTATATCCTCACTATTTTTATTGCTTTTAACAAATATTCCATATTCATTTCTATTAATATTTACAAATGTCAGTAGTTCTGAGTTTATATGTAGGGCACAAGTGCTGATTATATTTGATATAAATGCACTTATTTTCTTTTCTTTTTCAAGGGTATCCACTATAGTACTAGCTACCCTTAAATAAACAAAAGTATAATCTCTCAAATATTTCTTCACTAAACTTTCCTCTAAAGTGTAGTCTCTATCTCCTTTTAAGTATTTTTCTAAATACTCATTAACCCTTAGTTTTTCTTCAGATATTTCTATTATATTATCATCTTTTATTAGTTTATTATCTTTTATTAGTTCATCCTTAGCTTTATTTAATATTTCTAGTAACTCATCCTTGTTTATTGTAACTTTTAACAGATATTCAAATGCGCCATCTTTCATTGATTCCTTAACTAAATTAAAATCATCATAGTTACTAAGAACTATTACTTTTCCTTCAAACTTCATTTTCTTCAACTCTTTTATTAGCATATTCCCGTCCATTTTCGGCATTTTTAAATCTGTGATTATTATATCTATTTTATTTTTATTAATTATATTAAGAGCTTCTATTCCATCCTTAGCTACTCCCACTAATTCCATATTATTTTCATTCCAGTTTATTATAGAGCTTAAGAAATTTCTAGTTATATATTCGTCTTCAACTATTAGTACTCTCATTTAAAATCCCCCCTACTGTTTTTGGTATTACAATTGTCGTAGTAGTTCCTTCTTCTTTTGAAGAAGATATCTTAAACGTATAAACATCTTCATAATAAAGTTTTAATCTTTCTTTTATGTTCTTCACACCTATTCCTGCAAATTTATCTATATTAAAATCTCCATCTTCTAGATGTTCTTCATTTATTCCCACTCCATTATCTATAATTTCAAAATAAATAAATTCATCTTTGTCACAAATAATTATATCTATATGATTTTCCTCATTACTCTCCTCAAATCCATGTAGAATACAATTTTCAACTACTGGCTGTAATATAAATTTTAATATTTTTTCATCTTTTAAATTTTCATCTACATGGTATCTTATATTAAATGTGTCACCATATCTAATTTTTTGTATTGTTATATAATTAGATACATTTTCTAGTTCTAATTCAATTGTTATAAAATCATCTTTATTAAGTATTGTATTTCTTAGTAATTTAGCTAAAGCTTCTAACCCATTAGCTACTACATTGTCTTGATTCATCATTGCAACATACCTAAGGCCTCCTAGTGTGTTGAATAAAAAATGTGGATTTATCTGTGCTTGTAACATTCTTAGTGTTACTTCTCTTTTTTCTTTTTCTCTTAATTTTATTGTATTTAGTAATATTTTCATATTTTTAGACATCTTATTGTATCTTTTCATAATAAATGAAATTTCATCATTCCCAGTAATAATCATTTTATCTCCTAGGTTTTTTTCATTAATATTATTCATTTTATTTATAATTTCTTTTATTGGGTTTGTAATTGATTTGTGTATCATCATTGAACAAATTGTAGATAGTCCTATAACTATCACGCATACTAATATATAGGTTTTATATAAATCAATACAGCTTGAATATATAAAATCATAAGGTATTAATCCTAATAAATTCCATGATGCATAACTTATAGGTCTGTTGGTTAGGATGAATTTTTCTCCATTAATCTTTAATACTCTCGTATGTTTATCAATCTTTTCACCTACATCTATTTTTTCTCTTTTTAATTCATTATTGTATTCTCTTACTTTCTCTATTGATGTGCCTTTATTATTAGTCGTTATAACCTTACCTTCATCATCAACTATGACTCCGTATCCATTAAAATCTACGTTGTAATTATCAAACATTTTTACTATTACTTTTTCTTTTAAAGCTAGAAATATATATCCATATGTACTTTGTCCAACTTTTATTGGCTTTGTTATGGCAATATAATTTGACTGACCATTATTTATAGATGTCCAATTAATTACCTTATTTTCATTACGTGCTTTTTCAATTTCTTCAGTTTTAGTATTATAATTTATATAGCTAAATCCTTCGTTGTATATTATTTGATAATTTTCATCTAGTAGTGTAAAATCTGCAATATCGGATATATAAGTTGTTCTTGATCTAATCATCTTAGATAATTGAGTATAAAATGATTCCTTTTCTTTTGTAGTTAATTCTTCATGATTTTTCATATCATTTAATAAACTACTATTCCATATTATTTCATTTGTTATAGAGTCAAACCTGTCCATATAGCTAGCAATTGATTGTGTTATTAATGTTGAGGCTACCTTATCATTTGATATTATATTCTCTTTTATTAGGTTTATTGAAGTGTCATTTATTACAATAAACATAATTAATATAGGAACTATTGATAATGTTGAAAATGAAATTAATAATCTCTTACTTATACTTACCATTCTTAATTTCTCTATAATTTTTTCTCCCATAAATTAACTCCCCCTTACATAAAATTATACTCTATTTCTACATTTTTTGTTCTGTTTTTATGCATATAATCTCTATTTATGTAAAATTCACTTTAAACTTTTGTAATTTTCTATCATTATGGTATACTAAATATATCTTATTAATTAAGGAGTGAATGACAATGAAATTAAATAGATTAGAAGCTGCTTTAAGCAAAATGAAAGAAAATAATATCCCTCAAATGTTAGTTACTGATCCAACTTCAATTTTCTACTTAACTGGAAAAATGATTCATCCTGGTAAAAGATTATTAGCTCTTTACTTAAGCGTTGAAAATAATCACAAGCTATTTGTAAATGAACTTTTCCCTGTTAGTGAAGATTTAGGTGTAGAAAAAGTTTGGTTTAATGATACTCAAGATGGAGTAAAAATAATATGCGAGAATATAAACAGTAATGAAACATTAGGAATAGATAAAACTTGGCAAGCTAAGTTTTTACTACACTTAATGGAGTTAAATGGTGCTACAAAATACATAGATTCATCATTTATAATAGATACACTAAGAATGTGTAAGGACGATGAAGAAAAAGAACTTATGAGAAATGCATCTAGAATAAATGATGCTGCAATGTCTAAACTTCAACAAGCTTTAACTATGGAATTAACTGAAAAGCAAATGGTTGGAGAATTAGCTAATTTCTACGATGAACTTGGTGCACAAGGATTCTCTTTCTCTCCTATAGTTGCTTATGGAGCTAATGGTGCAGAGCCTCATGCTTCTTCTGGTCATACTACTATTAAAGCAGGAGATTGTATAATCTTAGATATAGGATGTAAAAAGGACAACTACTGCTCTGATATGACTAGAACAGTATTCTACAAAGAAGCTCCTGCTAAAGCTAAAGAAGTATTTGAAATAGTACTTGAAGCTAATAAAAGAGCTATAGCTATGGTTAAGCCAGGTGTTAGATTCTGTGATATAGATAATGCTGCTAGAAGCTACATAACTGAAAAAGGATATGGAAAATACTTCACTCATAGAACAGGACATTCTATAGGTCTTGAAACTCATGATATGGGAGATGTTTCTTCTATAAATACAGATATTTTAAAACCAGGAATGATATTCTCTGTAGAACCAGGAATATACTTACCAGGCGAATTCGGTGTAAGAATAGAAGATTTAGTATTAGTAACTGAAGATGGTCACGAAATACTAAACAAACACACTAAAGAATTAAATATAATTGGATAATATATAAGGCTAGGACTCCCCTAGCCTTTATTTTGTTATATAATAATATTAGAAAGATTTGTTTTACTAAGGGGGAAAATGATGAAAAGAATAGATGAAAGGGATATTATATTTTCTAGAGCAAATTATGAAAAGGGAAAAGAGAATTACGAAGATTACTACAAGAGAAATCCTGATAAAAAGTCTATTGATGATAGTTTAAGAAGTAGACCAAACTTATGTGAAGAAGGTACTATGACTTACAACGAGGTTAACTCTAAAATGGCAAGTGCAGCTTTTGAATTTTTAGGTGATATTAGTCACTTATGTGAGGCTACTGTTTCTACTACTAAGGTTGAAGTTAATTCAAAAATCATCACTAAAAGGATTAAAGGATTTGCAAAACATTATGGCGCTGCCGTTGTTGGAGTTACAAAATTAAATGACTATCACATTTATACTCATAGAGGTCGTACTCTTGAGAATTACGGAGAAAAAATAAACTTAAATCATAAATATGCAATAGTTTTTGGATATGAAATGAATACGAATATGCTTAATCGTTCTCCGATGCTTCCAGAAACTGTTGAAACTAGTAAGGGGTATGTTGGAGTTTCATTGATTGGTATGATGCTTACTTACTTTATTGGTAGTCTAGGATATGAAGCACGAAATCATATGGATGCAAATTATTTAGTAATTCCTGTTCTTGTTGCAAAGGATGCTGGACTTGGTGATATTGGTAGAAATACGATCTTAACTAATAAGGACTATGGTTCAAGACTTAGATTAGGTGTAGTTACTACTGACTTAGAACTCGAAATTGATAAGCCTATTGATTTTGGTTTAGAGGATTTTTGCAATGTATGTAAGAAATGTTCTTTTATATGCCCATCACAATCATTAACTAATGAATCTAAGTTTGATATAAATGGCAATTATAATTGGACAATCGATGCTGAGACTTGTTATACAAAATGGAGATACCTTGGTACTGATTGTGGTATGTGCTTATCTATATGCCCATTTAGCCAAGACTTAGATACTATAAAAAATACAGTTACATTTAAAGATAATCCACAACTTATTAAAAATGCTTTAGATGAATACAAGAAAAAATATAAAAACAGACCATTCGCACCTGGAAATCCAGAATGGATGAGATAGATAAAAGGCAAAACCTATTTTTTTAAGTTTTGCCTTTTTATTATTTATTAAAGTTTATTATTTTATATGATGTGCTAAAACTGATTTTTCTTTAACTTTTCTATATGATACTATAAAGTATAATAAACTAACTAAGCACATCCCACCTATATACATTAATAATATATTTACATTTTGCCACATAAAATCAAAGTTTCCACTTGATATCACCGCTTTAAATCCTTTAATTGAATATGTCATTGGTAGTAAATTATTAAATGCTTTTAATTGATCTGGTATTAACTCTAGTGGGAATGTTCCTGCACTTGTAGTAAGTTGTAATATTAATATTACTATAGCTACAAATCTACCTACATCACCCATCCAAGTAACTAACATCTGAATTAGTGTTAAGAATGTTATACTAGTTAATATTGAAAGCATTACAAAGTATACAGTATTTTTCACATCTAATCCTAAACCATAAATTAATAAAGCATCTGCTATTAAAGCTTGAATTGTACCTACTATTACTATTATTCCAAGCTTACTTATAAATGTACTTATTATTGTTTTTGGCTTATCTATTGGAGTTTTTAAATCAAATATTATGGTTAATATTAATGCACCTACAAATAATCCTAATGATAAGAAATATGGTGCAAAACCTGTTCCATAATTAGGAACTGGATTTACTTTCTCTACTTTATAATCAACTGGACTTGCAAACATTTTATAATTTTTATCGTTTGCAGTCTTTACATCAGAAGTTTTGTCTGATGCATCTTTAAGACTATTTGCCATTTCACTAGTTCCATTATTTAATTTAGATAATCCACTTGTTAAATCTTTTGACCCTGCTGCTAATTGACCTGAACCTGAACTAATACTTTTTGCTCCATCGTCTAATTTAGATAATCCATTTGTAAGACTTTCACTTCCAGTAGCCACTTTTTTTACACCAGAGTTAAATTCTTTCATTTTGCCTGTCATTGTTTCAACACCTGTACTTAATTGATCTTGGCCTTGCACTAATGCTTTTGAGCCATTTAATAATTGGTCTTGACCTTGCACTAATGCTTTTGAACCATTTAATAATTGATCTTGACCTTGTGCCAACGCTTTTGAACCATTTAATAATTGTTCTTGACCTTGTGCCAACGCTTTTGAACCGTCTAATAATTTTCCTTGACCTTGTGAAACTTGATTTATTCCACCTGCAACTTGGTTTAATCCTTTATTAATTGATCCCATATTTGTAGCTAAATTGCTTGCACCATCACTTAGCTGTGAAGATTTTGAAGATATATTCGCTGCTCCATCTGCAACTTGCTTACTTCCTGCTACAAGTTGATCTAAGCTTCCACTTAATTGATTTATAGTTTGGCTATACTTTTGTTTTTGATCTTCTGGCAATAATGCTAATACTCCGTTTAATTCATTTCTAAGCTGTACTATACCTCCATATACATTATTAGCTCCACTACTTAAATTATCTGCCCCTTTACTTAGCTGACTAGCTCCACTACTAAGACTCCCAAGTCCTGTATTTATTTTATTTGATCCATCAACTAAAGTTCCCATATTACCATTAATACTGTCGATTCCATCTTTTGATGTTTTAATACCTGAATATAATTGATTGCTTCCATCTTTTGATGTTTGTAACCCTGAATACAATTGGTTAGCTCCATCTTTTGAGCTTTGTAATCCTGAGTATAATTGATTTGCTCCGTCTTTTGATGTTTGTATACCTGCATTTAATTTATTAGCTCCATCTTGAAGCCCTTTAGTTCCACTTAGTATTGTTTGCCCTCCATTTGTTAATTGCTCAGATGCACTATTTAAAGTTTTCAATCCACTATTTAAATCCTTTGATCCTGAATATGCAGTTGACATGCCTTGTTCAAACGTTATAGAGCTTTTTGCTAATGTCTGTAAATTATCTCTAAGTTTAATAGAACCATTTTTAGCATCTACTGTACCATTGTTTATAGCATCTGCACCATCACTTGCGTCTTTTATTCCATTAGCCATTTCCTTTACTGAATCAAACATCGTCTTAGCATAAGTCTCTGATAAATTACTTGATACTTCGTCTTTTATTTTAAGTACTGCTGTCTCTCCTATCTGAGATGATAAAAAGTTATAACTTTCATTAGGTATATATTCTAAATTTAATTTACTTGGATTTTTATCAAGTAATGTTGTAGCTTTTTCAGAAAAATTTTCTGGTATCCTTACTGCCATATAATATTCTTGATTTTCTAATCCTTCTATTCCATCTTTATCGTTTACAAATTTCCAATTAAAGGTATCATTCTTCTTTAAATTATCTACTAAGTCTTTACCTACATTGATTTTTTTATTATTAAATTCTGCTCCTTTATCCATATTTATTACTGCGACTGGTAGTTTATCCATTTTATTATATGGATCCCAAAATGCCCATAAAAACATTCCACTATATAATACAGGTACAAATAATATTGCTACTAATTGTACTAATATTTTTTTATTTTTAAATATGTTCTTAAATTCTTTTAAAAACAGTTCTATTCCATTCACTTTAACCCCTTCTCTCACTAGGTTTTATATCACAGGTTTTTTAATCCCTGTAAGAATATAAATTTTTATTAATTCTAATAATTCTTCTTTTGAAAAAGGTCTATTATGTTCTTCCCAATCTGTTATTAATGAAATATATATTTTTCTTATTATAAACGCGGTGATATCTACGTCACATTCTATTAATTCACCTTTATCTATACCTAGTTGAATCTTCTCTTTTATATATCCATTTATTTCATCTTCTACTTTTGATAGTAGATTTTTAACTTCTTTAGTTTCTAATGTCTTTTCTTCTTGAATCAATTTTATTATTAGTTGGTTTTCTTTTTTAAACTTAAATATACCAAATAAAATATTTTCAAGATTTTCTTCTAATGTTAAGTTAGCATCCTCTGCACTTTCTGCTACTTCTCTTAATTCTTTTAGATGTGTCATTACTATTTCTTCTAGCAATTCTTCCTTTGTATTAAAAAAATTATATATTGTACCTTTTCCTACATTAGCCATCTTTGCAACTTTTTCCATAGTTGTACCCTTGTAGCCAAAGTTTACAAATGACTTATAAGCACCTTCTAATATGTCTTGCTTTTTCATTAATTCACCTCCTTAAATATCTATTCTGTACTATATGACCAAAATAGTTTTTTGGTCACTTATGTTATTAATAATATTCAAAATGAAAAAAAAGTGTGTTAAGAAAGGGTTAAAGTTAAGTTATTCTTATTTAACATTCAAAAAAGGAGTTGAATACTCAACTCCTTTGTTTACTATACTGTAGCTGTTTCTTCTACTTTGTTAAAATATTTATCTATAGCATATGCTACTTGCTTTCCTAATGCAGTCGCTCCACATGCTGTTTTTTCTCCTGGTACAAGGTCTCCTGTAGCAAATATATCCTCTACACTTGTTTGGAAGTTATTTACTACTACTTGACCTCTTTCGTCTAATTCAACGTCTGCTATTTCTTTTATTCCATCAGGATATTGACCAACAGCAAATATTACTGTATCTGCTTCTAATCTAAGCTTAGAAGTGTCTTCTTTTAATCCAACAAATTCCATAGCACATACATTTCCATTTTCATCTCCTATTATTTCATAAGAGTCAAAGTTATCAAATACTGGAACATTTACAAATTGTAAATATTTTAATTCTTTTGCACTAGCAGTCATACTTTCAAGTGGTCCCCTTACCACTAATCTTACTTTTTCATATCCAGTAAGTTTTGCAGTAGTTCCGCAGTCCATTGCTACGTCTCCACCACCTATAACTATTGCACTTTTACCTGGTGTTATGTTTCCATCTTTTGATTTAGCTTCTGCTAAAAAACTTACTGCATCAACTACACCATTTAGTTCATATCCTTTAACTCTTAATACTCTACCTTTATTGTAGCCTGTACATAATAAGAATGCTTTATATCCTTCTTCTCTTAATTTCTCTATAGTTGTATCTCTTCCTACCTTACAGTTAGTTACAAAGTCTACCCCTAAACTTTTTATGTAATCTACATCTTGTTTGATAACTGCTTTTGGTAATCTGTGTGGTGGTATACCATAGCTTAACCATCCACCTAATTCTTCTCTTTCTTCAAATACTGTAACACTATACCCTTTTCTACCTAACATAGCTGCTGTTGTTAATCCTGACGGCCCCGATCCGATAATTGCAACTTTATTTTCTTTATTATTTTCTACTTTGTTTTCTTTAGGTAATAAGTTGTTCTCTTTTTCATAATCTTTTAAGAATTTTTCAATATATGGTATCATTATAGGTTCTTTTATATCCGTATTTCTACATTCACTTACACAGTGAGAATCATAAGGACATACTCTACCACATATAGATGCTAATGGATTATTTTCTCTTAAAAGTTCAACTGCATTATCTAATTCCCCTTTTGCTACTAACCCTACAAACGCCTTTGGATCACATCCGATTGGGCACCCATTATTACATGGTGCATCTTCACATAATGTACATCTTGATGCTTCAAAAACTGCCTCTTCTTTAGTAAAATACTTTGACGATTCTGTTAGATATCCTACTTTATTCATTTGTTATCCCCCTATTGATAATATATGATTTAACATATGTGTGATATATCATCACAATAAAATTATAGTACAAGTTCTAACCAAATGTAACAATTTACCAATTATTTTTTCTAAATATTATTACAATTATATACTAACAATTAAATTTATGTTAAATCAGTTCATCTTCATACTCATTTTACATATAATACTTTTGTTGAATATATTTTAATTTAGAGGTGTGTGGGAAATGAATTTAAATATTAAGTCTCCTGAAAATTCTATAAGTAAAAGAGAAGGTAGATTAGCTAAGCTACTACGTTTTAAAGAGGATTTTGATTTCGATGATATAATACAATATGAAGACGTTGACTATAAAGATCAATATGATGATATCATTGTAGGGGGAGTTACTAAATTTGATGACGATTTTTACAAGGATGACTTTATATACTACATTGACTAATCCACAATAAACTTGTAAATTTATTTGTGCGTAAAAATTCATAAAAAAACTTCTACCCTTTAAGGTAGAAGTTTTTATTATGCTGTTTCAAATGTGTGGATAGCATCTAATCTAGTAATATATAAAGATTCTTCACTACATCCTATATATTTAGAATACTTCCTAACCTTTTCTTTAGCATTTTCCATATCTCCAATATTATTTCCTATTAATTCATTTATATATACATTCATTAATTCATCTTTATACTCTGTTATATCATATCCTAAGTAGTCCGTTAAATTCTCTATATCCTTTGTAAAATCACCATCTTCTTTTATTAAGTATTCATATATATCTTTTCTGTATGGATTTAGAGTTATTATTTGCTTTACTACTTTACATTCATCTGTTTTATTTATAAATCCATCTTTATAATTATTAAATAGTGCTGTTGACTTCTTCTTATCTTCTTCGTCTATATAATTATTTACTCTATCTACACCATTTTCAATAAGTGCATCCACTACTGCATAGTGTATATTAAAACAATCTTCATATATATATTTAGATAATTTTTTTATTAAAGGTTTTATTGAGTGTTGACTCGTATAACTATTTTTTTTGTTTTTATTTGGTACAATAGTTTCTTTATTTAAATTATTAAATAATCTAGTATAGTTCAAATAATTCTTACAATAAGCATCCTTGAAAATATCTCTATCTATAGTTATTACATCATAGCTTACGATAGTTTCAACACCCTTTTTTATAGCTTCTTCAATATTTTCTAATCCTTTATTTAGACTTATATCTGACAATTGTCTTAGTGACTGAGCATTATTTATACAGTAATTTTCAAATTCATTAGACAATTCTATTGCTAAATACTTAAAACTTCTTCTAATACTATTATAATTATCCATTTTTTCATCAAATTCAACCATTGCTCCATTTATATCAAATGTAACCATCTTAAATTCCCCCTCTATTTTCCAACAAAATAAATTTAATATATTAATTACTTTGATTTTTAGAGCAATATTCCTTCTAAATAAGAAATTTGTCTAAAACTTATTATATCAGACCAAAAAAACCAAATATTATAGGTAAAAATACTGCCGGTAAAAGGTTGGCCACCTTGATATTTGTCGCTTTTAGTACATTTAAACCGATGCCTATTATTAGTAAATTTCCAGTTACACTCATCACATTTATTACACTATCACTTAATACTCCTGATAACAATGATGCTCCTATAGTTATTATACCTTGATACAATAGTACTGCTATTGCTGATAACATAACTCCGATTCCTAAAGTTGCAGCAAATAGTATTGATGTTACACCATCTAAAATTGTTTTTGCAAATAGTATTTCATTATTTCCATTTAGTCCACTTTGTAGACTTCCTACAATTGCCATAGCTCCAACACAAAACAATAAACTTGCTGAAACGAATCCTTCTGATACTGATACTTTTTTTACTTCTTGTCTAGATTCATCCTTATTGAATTTTTTCTCAATTTTATCACCCAAGTTGTTAAGCCACTTATCAATATCAATTATTTCTCCGATTAATCCACCTATTGCAATTGATATTATACAAATCAGTGGGTTTTCACCTTCTAATGACCCTGAAATTCCTAAGTATATAACACATAACGCTAGTCCATTCATTATAGTGCTACTTATTTTTTCAGTCATTTTTCCCTTAATTATAAGACCTATTAAACACCCTCCTGCAATAGCTAATGCATTTGTAATTGTTCCTAAACCTATCATTTTTTAATATACCTCCCCCATAAATAATACTATAGTAGTATTATTTTAGCATATTTATAAACTCAATAGGCCTTTTGCAGAAATCTTGAAAAGAATATTCTGTAAACTGTATGTGTTCTCCTAAAAATCTTTTGTATCGTTCCTCTTCTTTTTTCAATGAATCTTCTTTTTTACCTAAATAGTTGTTAAACACCATTATTTTAAGAGGTTTATTTTTTCTACTTGTCTGTACCCTTTTTATCATATATTTTAAATGTATATCTGCATCTGGAAAAGAATAGCCACAAAATATTAATACTTCACTTTTTCTAAGTGCTCGTTCAACCTCATTCCACACTGTAGATACGAAAACGTTTGTCATATTTTTAAAGTAAGTAGGCGGAATAATGATAGGAACAGTTATCTCTCCACATTCTAGGCATTTAGCTTCTTTGATATTATATATCAGCCTCATAACTCCACCTTCATAAGGTGTAAGTGTTAGACTATTGCAAATAGGACAGTACAACCAGTTTAAAGACCCATGAATTTTGTATAGTTTAACACAAGGTTCCTTTGGAGCTTTCCATCCATCTTCTATATCAAAGTTTGTAAATTTCACTCCATAATCCAACATTATTGGCTGATTCTTTTCACTATATAATCCTGCAATTGTATTATCTATATGAATGTCATAATTAGCACTTATAAAGGTTGCATCATCTAATAATCCACCTTTTAGTAAATTATCTAGTAGTAATCTATGATAATAATTGTTACTTTTCTGGCTTTTGTCTATTGCTTTAGCCATTAACAGTATTAGATATTGTCTTAAGAATCTTATACTGTCAATTTTTTTGTTAAGTGTCTCTAGTCCAAAGTTTTTAAATGACTCTCTTCTTTGTTCTGCCATATCTAACAGACCTAATACTTCTTCAAATGTTGGAAATGAAATCTCATCCATATTATCTTTTTTTATATCAATGTTAAACATTTCTTTAAAAAACTTGTACAATGCTTTATTCATATCACTGTCTAAATCTTTTTCGTTCACATTTTTAAAATACTCACTAAATAATTGATCTTGAATAGGACAATTCTCTGCTGCTGATGCTCCTGCACCTAAAAATATTGATACTTTCATCTCTACTCCTTAATCTAGGTTTTTTATTACTATATGATTTTTTTGACATAAATGTTTTATCTTATTTTATTTTAACCATTGTATTTCATAATAAAACAAACTTCAACTAAGTAAATTGTATACCTACTATACGATTATTTTTTTGTCAAAATGTGTAACATTTTGTCGCTATATTCATATTATTATATTAGCTACAAATAAATTATGTAGCTATAAAATTTCATTAAGAGGTGTAGTTATGGAATATTTAACATCTAATTCATGCAATGGTTATGGTTATTACACAAGAAATAATCAAAATAATGCACAATATATCGCATCTGGTGGATCATATGCATCATATGGTTCTTACAGTGGATCTCAATCTAATACTTCTGCTTCTTATAGCGGATCTTATAGTGGGTCTCAACCTAATACTTCTGCTTCTTATAGCGGGTCTTACAGTGGGTCTCAACCTAATACTTCTGCTTCTTATAGCGGGTCTTATAGTGGATCTCAACCTAATACTTCTGCTTCTTATAGCGGGTCTTATAGTGGATCTCAACCTAATACTTCTGCTTCTTATAGCGGATCTTATAGCAGAAACTATAGCTATAGCAGATAATATATTGTCAAATATTAATTGATTATAAATGCTGATGATAGTATGGATAAATATTATGCACCTAAAGATATAATTAATGGATATACTATTTTAAAAATAATAGGTCAAGGCCGCTATGGAATAGTATATTTAGCTGAAAATAATAAATCAGAAAAATTTATTATTAAGCAATTGAAAAAAGATATGCTAGAAAAAAGTTTATCTAAATTATTTTATGAGGAAGAGATCCTAAAAAAGTTGGATGATCCTAGTTTCCCTAAGTTTGTAGATAACTTTAAAGATGAAGACACTATAGGATATATTATTGAATATATCGATGGTACTGTCTTTGAAGATTTATTAGGTTTTATTGTATTTAAGAAAGAAGATATCTATCATATAGCATCTCAACTACTTGATATTATATCTATTTTACAAGAAAATAATATAGTTCATAGAGATATTAGACCTCCAAATGTAATGGTAAAAAAAAATAAAGATTTGGTATTGATAGATTTTGGATTAGCTAGATATATTAATAATAAGAGATACGTAAAAGAAATGGATTATTGGTTTCTTGGAGACTTTTTAATTCACTTATATTACACTTCTTATTATAAAAGTACAGGCTCTGAAGAAAAACCATGGTATGATGAGCTTGATATTAGCGAAAAAGAAATACTATTCCTAAAAAAACTTATGGGAATAATACCACCTTATAAAAAAATTGATGATATAAGGAAAGACCTAAAAGAATTGAGTAGTGAATAACTACTAATATAAACCATGGGATTGAGATAGAAATTTTAGTCCTATGGTTTATTCCATATAAAGCCATAAATAAATTCAGGTGATTATATATTATGAGTAATTCATATGGTATTTTGAAAGTTTATCAAGAGACTTTTAGTGCTAATGTTTATTCTACTAGACCATTTAGAATGATTGGACTTATTGATGTAAGTATAAAATATTCATACGGAGTAGAAACTGTTACTTTAGCATTTTATAGCTCTTCTGGAACAAACAATGGAAAAATTAAAGGCCTCTGGTACCCTATCGTAGGTGTAAAAACTAAAACAGGAAATTTCACTGAGTTTACAGAGTATATAAATTATGTATTAACACAAACAACAGCATATGGAGTTGCAAAAAAAGGCTGGTTAGCTAAATCTCTATTTTTTTACGGTGGCAACCTAAATGATAGCAAAAATATACAGGGATTCTCCAACGGAATGTACTATCAAGATCTTTTAGATATTGGATTAAAGCTACAATATCTATATAAGAAAAAGAAATTTTATTCTATACATTCCTTCGACTCAACAACTATTAATGGTATTTTGTTATCTAATATTATATATCCCGGTAATAAACACTCTCAAAGGGAAAACTATCAAAGATTTATAGAAGATATTTATTATAAATTATAGTTTTAATAAAAAAGCAAGGAATATTCCACACCTTGCTTTCTTAACTTATTATTTTTATGTAAGTTTTATACATAATACGTCACTATAATTATATTCCTCTACATTTTCATTTGTACACAAATAAAGAGTGCAATACTGCACCCTTTTAATGTCCAATCAACATTATTATCCCATATATAATTATTAATACTGTAAATACAATAGCTATGTTAAATAATTTAGGCCAATCCTTTATATTAGTTTTATAAGGAGCTTTAATACCATCTTCTTTTAGTTTTTTAATTCTTTTTATCATTATTATATATACAAGTAAACATAGTATTCCAGCAAATAGATTTAAAAATGGGGTATAGCTTAAGTATCTCATATCCATTTTATATGCTTCTATACTATTCACCACAAATATAAATAAATTTATTAAACTAATTAATAGTACTACATTCTTATGTGAATTTATTCTGTTTAGATATCTTCCCTGTTCACTTTGTATCAGCTCTATAGTTGCTACATCGCTATTGCCTTTAAAGTAATAAAACTGTGCTGATTTATCTACAAACTGTAGCCCATTGTCTTCATACATAAGTATATATTCTTTTTCATCTATCTGCGCACTTTCTTTCATATCTATCATATAAGTATAGTCTCTTTTTTCACCCTTTTCAAAAGTATAGTAAGATGCAAAGTTTACATTTACTAAATGATATCCTTCTTTCGACATTGAAGAAAGCCACTTGCACTCCTTCTCTTCTTGACCAGCAAAAAAAGGTTTAAATACCTTTTTATACTCTCTCATAATTATACCTCCAAATTATCTATAATACCTTTACCATTTTCTACTAATAAGTTTAATCTTTTGTACTCTATTTTTAATATCTCTCTTCCAAGTGATGTTAGTATATAGCTTTTACGCCTTTCTTCTTCAGACTCCACTTGTTCAATTATCCCATCTTTTACAAGCTTACTAGTAGCCCCATATAATGTACCTGGACCAAGCTTTACAGCTCCATTAGTCATTTCTTCTACATTCTGCATTAACTTATATCCATGAATTGGATTTACCATAGATAGTAATATATAGTAGGTAGCCTCTGTTAATGGGATATATTTTTGTATAATTTTTTCACTCATCAGTATTCTCCTTTTAGTTAAATACTTTTATTTTTTATGTTTCTACTTATTGATAAACATGCTATTCCTATAATTAAATTTGCGCTACTTATTGTGTGTAGTTTACCATCTGACAATATACTTATTATTGATGTTATAAAAAATACAGCTAAATTCACTATAGCAACAGCCATTATAGCGCCTTGTTTACCAGGTCCAAACATTCCAGATACTCTATTCATACTTTTCATAAATTATACCTCCACCTATTTATTATTTTTAATTAATTTAATATATAAAACTATATTCTATTTTATTCTTGTATCAGGATACAATCTATCGACTACCGATATATCGTATATCAATATAATATACATTTATCCCTAAAACGTTCCTATTTAATTTAAATTTTATTTTTTAACATTAAATTAAAAGGAATTATTAAATATTTGAATAATTTAAATTACTTAAGGTTATTTTTAATTTAAGAACTATAATTTTTTGATAGGAGATAACAATATGAAAAAAAATATTCTATCCGTAATTACCTTATCATTAATAGCTAGTGCATTTTATAGTACTACGTTATTGAGCGAAAACTACGCTATAGAGTCTACAGGAAAAGAGAAAGTAAGTAGTACCTATTCTCAAAAGTATAATCTAAAAGAAAATACTTACACTAGCAACGATATAACAATTAGATATCCTCAAGTTACTAATCTTAAGGATAAAAATAATCAAGATTGTATAAACAAGCTACTAAAAGATAAGGCTATTTCTCAATATGACGAAACAATAGCAAATTTAGAGAAAGATCAAACTTATGAAGTTGACGGAAATTATGACATAAAATTAGATTCTGACAAAATTTTAAGTATTGCTTATACTAGCTACAATAATATTGTTCCATCAGCACATCCTTACAATATGTTTTATACAATAAACATCAATATGGAGACAGGTAAAGAATTAATTTTAAGTGATTTTGTGCCTAATATAGATGATACTTTTATAAGCAAATTAAAAGACGCTAAATATGTAGGTTCTATAGACAAGATTTATGAAAAGCAACTTTTTGATGAGATATTTAGTTATTACTCAAACAATGATGAGTTAATTAAATCAATTAAAAATGCACCTTTTTATATTACAAACGATAGTATAGGCATAAGTCTGCCTGTCTCACATGTATTTGGAGACTTTGCTAATCTTGAAATTGAACTAAAAGATTTAAAATAGTATAGGTTTTACTTGTAAATGTAGCCCGTGGATAGGGTGGTTATATAGGATTTCCTCCAAGCTAAAATGTCGGGGCATCCTATATAACCACCCTATCCACTCATAATTTATACTAAATACTACAATTTTGATACGCTATCTCTTTCTATTATTTCATGTCTTAGTACAAGGCTATTTATATCTTTATCACCTTTCATTATACACATTAGTTTATCCATTGCAGCCTTTCCCATTTCATATAATGGTTGTCCTACTACGGTAAGTGGCGGAATTGACATTTCAGCCACTCTAGTGTTGTCATACCCCATTATTGATAAATCATTTGGTACATGTATGCCTTTTTTATAAGCTACCTGTAGAGCTCCTACTGCCATGTCATCACTAGCTGCAAATACTGCTGTGAATTCATCATCTTCCTTAAGCAACTCCTCCATACACTTTACTCCATGTTCATATCCAAAGAAACCATACTTTATTAATCTTTCATTTATCTCTATATCATTATCCATAAGTGCATTTTTATAACCTAAGAGCCTTTGTTGACCTGCTATAGGATCATTTAATGGTCCACTTATCATTGCTATTTTTTTATGTCCTTTTTGTATTAAATAGTTAGTTGCAGAGTAAGCCGCTTGTACATCATCTACTCTTACATACGGTATTTGATGTTTATATGAGATCATTGATACTAAAATATATGGTATCTTTAAACTCTCAATAAGTTTATATTGTTCATCAGTTATGTTAATACTAGTTAATATCAGTCCATCGATTTGTCTTTGGGCTAATAACTTAATTTGATCCATCATTCTTGAACCATGTTCTCCAACATTACATATTATTACGCTATAGCCACTCTTTTGAGCTAAATCTTCTATTCCACTTAATATCTGACTGTGAAATATAGTAGATACATATGGTAAAAGTACTGCTATTGTATTAGTATTTTTCATTACTAAGCCTCTAGCAACAGCATTTCTTTGGTATCCTAATTCATCTATTGCTAATAGTACTCTTTGCTTTGTTTCTTCTGTATATCCTTCTAAACCATTTATGATACGTGAGACTGTTGCTACAGATACATTAGAATACTTAGCAACATCTTTTATTGTAGCCTTCATAATTATCACCACCTTATTTTTAACTTAAATTCTTCCAGACCCTATATATAGTATAAAAATTAATTGCATCATTAAAATTTCTTAAATCAAGCAAGATATCTTTCTTAATTTTATCTAATCTATATACTAATGTATTTCTATGAATATATAAACTTTTAGAGGTTTCACTTAAGCTCAAATCTTTGTCATAGAATGTATCAATGGTTTTTATCATTTCATCATTCATCTTATCAAAATATTTCTTGAACTTTTCATGTATATTTTTTTCAAGTTCGTTATCAATATTATTTAATAAAATTTCAAATATTGTATTTTGGTATGTAAAAATATTTTTTCCTATATTTTTTTCATCGATTAATCCACATAGAAACTCTAACTTTTCAATTCTTGACTTTATTTTGTTGTTATTTAATTCTTTGTCGTATACGATTTTCTTTATTGATATATTTTCTTTATTTAATATATACATTAAATTATATATGTCTATATCAATATTATCAAACTTATTAAATATTACTATATGTTCATTTCTTAAACAATAGTATTCAACATTTTCTTCTAAAATCTGCTCTAATTTACTCAACCTCTTTTTATCTATCTTCTTATGTTTAATTATTATAATTGAAGAAGTATCTTTGCAAATTGATTCTAAACTTGCCATTTCTTCTTTAGTTATCTCTTTATTTTCTAATATCTTATATAAAATACTATCTTTAAGTTTATTTACTTTATATTCTTCAATCTTTTTTTCTAATATGTATTTTAAAAGTGGTATGCTCGTATGTGCCTTTTCATCAACTTTTATATCATACGTTTCCTTATTACATACCACATTGAAATTTATAGTACTTGTATTACAATTCTTATTTTCTATAATCTTATTCCCTTGTTTATCTCTAACTTCAACTATGTAAGAAAACTCCTCTGCTAATTCACGTAAATATTGTTTAAAACTGTCCATATGTCCCCCTATACTCAAATAAGACTGTCTAAAATTTTAGACAGCCTTTTAATATATTAACCCAATAAATACACCCTAGCTTCATATGGTCTAAGGCTAGTGTTATTAATATCTACATCTATTTCATCATAGTTTGATATTAATAATTCTTTTGATTTATAAACTATTTCATCTTCAAATTTAACACTTTGTTTACTTTTTGAGAAGTTACACATAACTAATAACTTTATATCATTTAAAGCTCTTGTATATGCATATATATTTTCATCTTCTGCTAATAATAAATCATACTTACCATATGTAATGACTTCATTTTCTTTTCTTATTTTTATAAGTTTTTTGTAATAGTTAAATATAGAGTCACTATCATCTAACTGAGCTTTAGCATTTATAGTTTTATAATTATCATTTACCTTTATCCACGGTGTTCCATTTGTAAATCCTGAATTTTCACTATCATCCCATTGCATAGGAGTTCTAGCATTATCTCTACCTCTTCCGTATATTCCATTCATCATATATTCATGAGTATTTCCATTTTTATTTACTAATTCTTCATATGCATTTAGGATTTCTATGTCTTTGTAATCATTTATATCTTCAAACCTAACATTTGTCATACCTAACTCTTCACCTTGGTATATAAATGGCGTACCTTTTAACATATGTAAACAGGTACCTAACATTTTAGCTGATTCTTTCCAGTACTCTTTATCATTACCAAATCTAGATACTACTCTTGGTTGATCGTGATTATTAAAGTATAAACTATTCCATCCATTTTCTTCTAATCCGTATTGCCATTTAGACATTATACTTTTTAGCTCAGTTAATTTAAATGGATTGTTGTCCCATTTACCATTTGGTCCATTCCCTATATCCATATGTTCAAATTGGAATACCATATTTAATTCTTTTTCATCTTCACCAACATACTTTTTAGCTTCTTCTACACTTACTCCTGGTGTTTCTCCTACTGTTACTATATCATACTTACTTAAAACTTCATTATTCATTTCTTTAAGGAACTCATGGACTCTAGGACCATTCATTGAGTGTGGACCAAAGTCTCCATAATTTCCACCTTCAGATACTTCTCCATTTGGAAAATCTTGATTTTTAGATATAAAGTTTATTACATCCATTCTAAACCCATCTATACCTTTGTCTAGCCACCACTTCATCATGTCATAAACTTCATTTCTAAGGTTTTCATTTTCCCAATTTAAATCAGGTTGTTTCTTAGAGAATAAATGTAAATAATACATTCCTGTAGCTTCATCAAGTTGCCATGCTGAACCACTAAATACACTTCCCCAGTTGTTAGGTTCTTTTAAGTCTTTTGAATCCTTCCATATGTAGTAATCTCTATACTTATTATCAATTGATTTTTTACTTTCTACAAACCAACTATGTTCATCAGATGTATGGTTTACTACTAAATCCATTAGTATCTTTATATTTCTTTTGTGTGCTTCGCTTAATAATATCTCGAAGTCTTCTAAATCACCAAACTCGTCCATTATATTTCTATAATCACTTATATCATATCCATTGTCATCATTTGGAGATTTGTATACTGGAGATAACCATATTATATCTATACCTAATTCTTTTAGGTAATCTAACTTTTCTATTATTCCTTTTATATCACCTATACCGTCTCCATTACTATCATTGAAACTTCTCGGATATATTTGATAAACTACACTTTCTTTCCACCATGCTTTTTTCATAATTTTCGTCCCCCTAAATTTATTTTACTGCTCCGCTTGTAACTCCATCTATAATCTTATTTTGTGCAAACATATACACTATAAGAACTGGTGCTAATGCCATTAAATATGATGCAAAGGCTAAGTTGTAATTAGTACTAAATTGCCCTTGGAATACATATTGAACTAACGGTAACGTTGCCGAAGTTTGGTCACTTAATATAACCAACGGTAGCATAAAGTCATTCCAAGCCCATAAGAATGTTAATATTGTAACTGTTGCATTGATTGGCTTTAGTAATGGGAATATAATCTTCCAGAACACTTGCCATTGACTAGCTCCATCTATGTATGCTGCTTCATCTAATGAAGGTGAAATTGATTTTATATATGCAACATAAAGGAATATATTAAAGCTTAAACCATAAACCACATATAATATAATCAATCCTACTCTATTGTCTAATCCCCATCCACTCATTTGCTTAACTATAGGTAGCATTATAATAGGGAATGGTATAAACATTGCACTTACAAAGTAATAATACACTGTCTTGAAAAACTTATTATCAAAGTTTCTAGTTATTGCATATGCTATAAACGAATTTGTTAATACAGTAAAAATAACTGTACACACTGCTATTACAGCACTATTAAAAAATGCATTCCAAAAGTTTGTCATTTTAATAGCATCTGAAAAATTTTGTAGTCTTATTTTAGTTGGAAAAGATAACACATTTACCATTTCACTAGGATCTTTAAGTGCTATTAGTATCGTTATGAATAACGGTATAAGTATGAATATAGATCCTAAAGTCATCAAACATGTTACTGGCCAATTTGTTTTATTTCTCATTACATTTCAACCTCCCTTTTTTCAAGGAACTTAAGTTGGAAAATTGATATTGCTAATATTACTATGAAGTATATAACTGCATTAGATAATTGATATGCAAATTGTCCTCCTTCAAATCCCCCTTTGTATATAAGCACTGATATTGATTCTGTTACTCTACCTGGACCTCCTCCAGTCATGGCTATGATTTGGTCAAATATCATCAAACTATTCTTCATTGACAACACCATATTAATAGTAAAGAATGGTGCTATTAATGGGAATGTAATTTTTTTAAACTCTTGCCACTTAGTACATCCATCAATTGATGATGCTTCATATACATCTTGTGGTATAGTCTGTAGACCTGATAAGTATATAATTGTATTAAATGCGATTGCTTGCCATGCGCTTACTGCTACTATTCCAAGCCAAGCTAAGTTTTCATTTCCTAATATGTTTTTACTTAAAACTTCACTACCTATACTTTGTCCTATTTGAGGTATTATTTGTGCAAATATAAAGTTAAATATAAAGCCAACTATTAATACCCCTAATATGTTTGGTATAAAATATAAAGCCCTAAGAGTTTTTCTAAACTTTATTTTTGCATTTAGTCCCATAGCCAATACTAAACTTACAACATTTACAATAATTGTTGTTACTATTGCAAACTTAAAAGTAAATAGATATGAACTATGAACCCTTGTATCCCTTATAACATTTAAGTAATTTTTAAAACCTACAAAATCCCAGTTCCCATATCCCTTCCAATCAGTAAAACTGTAAAATATCCCTGTTAAGAATGGTAACGTATGGAATATAAAGAATAGCAATACACCAGGAACTATCATCAAGTAAAACATTCTTTTTCGTTTATTCATATTCATTACTTTGTTCAATTTTATTACTCCCCTCAATATTTATTTTTATATTTAGTCTATCTAATTACTAATTCGAAGTATTTTATCCCACTCACCATCAAGATTATTTAATAATTGATTAACATCTTTTTTATTTAAAAACTCTTGCTCTAATTTATCTGCTTGGAATCCTTGTGGATAATAGTGATCTACGAAGCTCGATATATTTCCACTTTCAAATGATGGTAAAAGATTAGTAACTTTTTCATCTTTTTGTGCTACATCTTTAAATGAAGAAAATGCAAATTGTTCATCAATATACTTTTGTACCACTTCCGGTCTACTTGCATATTCAATAAATTTATTAACTTCGTCTTTATGCTTTGTATCAGCAGTTCCTGTAAGTAGTACATCTACACCTGAAACTAGCTTATTATCTTCTACTTTGTTTGTAGATGGGAATGGGAACATACCTAACTTCATATCAGGATTAGATTTTAAGATTTCACTCATCGCCCAGTTACCTTGTAAGTACATATATGATTTACCTTGAGAGAATGCTATATTAGCATCATTGTAAGACGTTCCTAAGTTATCATTATGACCAAATGATTCTAGTACTAATAATTTTTCAGCTACTTCTTTGTATTTTGAATCTTTAAAAGTTATTTTTCCCTCATTTTTATTTTTAGTAAAGTTCTTATCTACTATATTGGCTGCTACAGCATTCCATGGTACATTTATAGTCCATGAATCCTTAAATCCAAAGTAAAATGGTATTTCACCATTACTCTTTATCGTTTCGCATATTGCTACAAGTTCATCCCAAGTTTTTGGAATTTCGAGACCTGCTTCTTTGAATTTATCAACGTTATATATTACTCCATTTGCATTAGTCGCAAAAGGTATTCCGTATAGTGTTTTATTACTTTCATCAGCTAATCTATTTATCATATCTATGTATGCAGGTTGAACTCTATCTACAATTTTACTATCTGTAAAATCCATCAACACTCCAACTCTTGAAAGTTCTCCATACATAGAGTTACCTGCCATAGATAATATGTCTGGTAATTTATTTTTAGTAAGCCTTGTTCTTAAAACTGTTTCTGCATCTGGTGGGGATGTTAAGTTTATTTTTATATTTGGATTTTCTGCTTCAAATCCATCTATAATATTTTGAAGTGATTGCTTGTTTTCCACCTTTGTTGAAAATAGTTCTAAAGTTACGTTCCCATCACTGTCGTTGTCAGAAGTACTCGAACAAGCTGTCATGGTACTAATACCTAGGGTACATATTACTCCCATAGTTATTAATTTTTTTATTCCTCTTTTCATATTCAACCTCCCTAATCTAGTAGTTTATCCCCTTTTGTTAAACGTTTACTCTTTTTAATAAAATTTTATATTGAACTTAATTTTATGTAACCGTTTGCACAAGTGCTAAAAAAATATATTAATCAACATACAGCAATATATTCTTTTATATTCCAAAGTAAAGCATTTTTTTCTTTACGTAATCGTTTAACTAAAATTAATATATCATATCTTTATAAAATATGTCTATTATATTTTATATTTTTATACAATTAGCCAAATTTTAAGTATTAATTTTGTGTGGAATGTAAATTTTATATAATATTAAAAGTGGTAGCATTAAAAAGCTACCACTCCTTTTACTAACAATTTTACTATAATGTATATAGTCTTTGTTCTTTATCTAATTCAACAAAAGTTAAATATAAATCGCCATCTATCTTTTTTTATTTTTTATCTTTTTGTAAGTAGTTTTATACATCCTCGATTCCCAAGGTTTTAATTCTATCTTTGTCTCATTTTCATAGTAATTAATTTTATGAGTTGATAATAATAAATTATCATAATTTAAATGTATTTCATTCTGGCAATATGTAGCCTTACTATCAGTTAAATTGCACATAATTACAAATCTTTCATCACCTAATACTCTTTCATATGCATATATACTTTTATCATTTTTCATAAGCAAATTACATTTACCATATATTAAAGTTTCATTTTGCTTTCTAATTCTTATCATTTTTTTATAAAAATTAAGTATAGAATTTTCATCATCTTCTTGTTTTTTAACATTTATATTTTTATAATTTGGGTTTACGTCAAACCAGGTAGTATCACTACTGCTAAACCCTGCATTTTCAGTGTCATTCCATTGCATAGGAGTTCTTGAGTTATCTCTTGATGACATCCATACTTTTGTAATTGCAACTTCTTCGCTTATTCCAATTTCTATATCTTCATAGTAAGAGTTTTTAGTTCCAACATCATCGTAATCATTTATACTTTCAAGTTCTATATTAGTCATTCCTATTTCTTGACCTTGATATATAAATGGTGTTCCTTGTTGCATAAAATATGATAATCCTAATGATTTAGCACTTTCTAACCAGTATTCTTTATCATTTCCCCAATTAGACACTACTCTTACTTGATCGTGATTTTCTATAAATAAAGCATTCCATCCTTTGTTATATAGTGCATCTTGCCATTTTTGCATTTCTTTTTTATACTTTAGAACATTAAATGACTTTTGATTTTCATAATCCCAAAGTGATAAGTGACCAAATTGGAATATCATATTAAACTTACCGTCTTCTTCCCCTACCCAATTATGACAATCCTTTGTAGTTACACCATTAGCTTCTCCTACTGTCATTATGTCATATTTATCAAATGTTTCTTCTTTTAATTCTTTTAGATATTTTTGTATTCCAGGTACATTCATATGTTTATCAAATGATGGTACATACTTTAAATCATCTGGATTATCCATATCACAAAGTCCATCTTCCTTTTTTATATGACTTATTGCATCTACTCTAAATCCATCTATTCCTTTGTCTAACCACCAATTTATCATTTCATAAATAGCTTTTCTTACTTTTTCATTTTCCCAGTTTAAATCAGGTTGCTTTTTTGAGAATATATGTAAAAAGTATTCATCTGTAGTTTCATCTTTTTCCCACGCTGAACCTCTAAATATACTTTCCCAGTTATTAGGCTCTAATCCATTTTTACCTTCTCTCCATATGTACCAATCTCTTTTCGGGTTGTCTTTTGAAGATTTTGATTCTATAAACCATTCATGCTCATCTGATGTATGATTTACTACTAAATCTATTATAAGCTTCATACCCCTTTTATGAACTTCTTTTAGTAACTTATCAAAATCATTCATTTGACCAAATTCATCCATTATATCTTTATAATCACTTATATCATATCCATTATCATCATTAGGAGATTTATACATTGGACATATCCATATTACATCTATACCTAAGTCTTTTATATAATCAAGTTTTTGTATTATGCCTTGTAAATCACCTATTCCATCATTGTTACTATCCATAAAACTTCTTGGATATATCTGATATCCAACAGCTTCTTTCCACCATATTTTTTTCATATTTTATGCCCCTTATATTTTAATTGTTAAAATAACATTTTACTTACGCCAAATACTTTATTATTTAATTTTGTATATTATTGCTTCATACGGTCTTAGAATTATTTTATCTATATCCTTACTAGAATCTTTATAGTTACTTAATAGTATTTCTGAGTCTTTGTAATCTGTATCTTTATCTAATTCAAATGTTTCTATTTTATCATAGAAATTTGCTACTACTAATATTCTTTCTTCATTTAATTCTCTTATATATGCAAATATTGATTTATGGTCTTTGTATAATAATTTAAAGTTTCCATATACAACTGTATCTTCTTCTTTTCTTATTTTTATTAATTTTTTATAGTGATTAAATACAGAGTCTAGATTTTGTAAGTTATTTTTAACATTTATTTGTGTATAATTAGGATTTGATTTTATCCACGGAGTAGATTTACTAAATCCTCCATTTTCGCTTTCATCCCATTGCATAGGCGTTCTTGCATTATCTCTTCCCTTTACATGTATAGATTTCATAATTTCATCTTCATTATATCCATTGTCTATACGTTCTTTATACATATTCAATAATTCTATATCTCTATATTCATTTATATTACTAAATTTAACATTAGTCATTCCTATTTCTTCACCTTGATATATATATGGAGTACCCTTTTGCATATGAAGAACTGTAGCTAACATTTTAGCGCTTAGTTCTCTATACTCCTTACTATCATTTCCCCATCTTGATACTATTCTTGGAAGATCATGATTGTTCCAGAATAAACTGTTCCATCCATCATTTTTAAGCTCTGTTTGCCATTTTTTAAATACTTCTTTTAATTTTATAAAATCAAGAGGAGCTAAATCCCACTTGCTTTTTCCAGGTATTTCATCAAGCCCTATGTGTTCAAATTGGAATACCATACTTAATTCTTTTTCTTCTGGATTACTATATAGTTTTGCTATTTCTGGAGTTGCGCCCCATGTTTCTCCTACTGTTAATAAGTCTTTATCCCCAAATGTTTTAATATTCATTTCTTTTATATACTTGTGTAGATTAGGTCCATTTCCTGTTATTCCTTTATCTGGTTGTTTTCCAACTAAATCTATAACATCTAACCTAAATCCACCTACACCCTTACTTATCCAGTAATTTATTATGTCATATAGCTCATTTCTCATTTCTTCATTTTCCCAGTTTAAATCTGGTTGCTTTTTGGAGAATAAGTGTAAATAATACTCATTGCTTTCTTCATCTAGCTCCCACGCACTTCCACTAAATGTTGATCCTAAATCATTAGGCTCATTTCCATCAACTGGCTCTCTAAATATATAATAGTCTCTATACTTGCTATTTTTATCAGCCTTAGCAGCTTTAAACCACTCGTGTTCATCTGATGTATGATTTAAAACTAAATCCATTAATATTTTTATTCCTCTATCATTTGCCTCTTTTAGCAAGTTGTCCATGTCTTCCATTGTTCCAAATTCATCCATTATTTCACGATAATCACTTATATCATATCCATTATCATCGTTTGGCGATTTATATACTGGAGATAACCATATAACATCGATTCCTAGTTCTCTTAAGTAATCTAACTTTGATATTATACCTTTTAAATCACCTATTCCATCGTTGTTGCTGTCACAAAAACTTCTTGGATATATTTGATATACTACCGAATTGTGCCACCATTTTTTTTCAATCATTTTTAAATCCCCCATTGTAATTGTTATATTTTTATAAAGTTATTATTTTACTTTGATTTAGTATTTTTTAATAATGTATAGCCATAAGGATCTAGCTTTATATTATTATTTAATTTAAGTTCTTTTTTATTAAGTAAGTCTAGTGCAATTTTATTTTGTAAATATTTAGGCAAATCTATTTCTTTTTCATTCTCATTATTATTCATTATTATAGTTATATCTTCTTTTTTTAGTATTATTACGTTGCTACCTTTATCAGTTTCTATCCATTCATTGTCAACTAACTTAAGTTCTTTATTTTCTTTACGTAATCGTATCAACCTTTGGATAAATTTAAACATGTCCTTATCTTGTTTTTCTTCATCCCAAATCATACATTTTCTATGATGTTCTATACCTGGCCTATGTTCTCCATCTACTCCTATTTCATCACCATAGTAAATGCATGGGCTGCCTCCTTGAGTAAACATAAATAAAAATGCTAATTTAACTTTATCTTTATTTCCATTAGCTATTGATAAGATTCTACTTGTATCATGGCTATCTAATAAATTAAATGCTACTTCATTTATTTGCTTTGGATAACTTACTAATACATCATTTATCATATACTTAAATTTAGTTTCATCTATCTTATTTTTACAGAAGAAATCATTTATAGCATCTGTTAAAGGGTAATTCATAACTGCATCAAATTGATCTCCCATTAACCATGGTAAGCTATTATGCCATATTTCTCCTAGTATATATACTTCTGGTTTAATCGTTTTAACTTCTTGCCTAAACCTTCTCCAGAATACATGGTCTACTTCATTAGAAACATCCAACCTCCATGCATCTATATCAAATTTTTCAACCCAGTACTTTCCTACATTTATTAAGTGTTCTATAACTTCTTCATTTTCTGTATTTAGTTTTGGCATATATGGCGAGAATGCAAATGTTTCATATCCTAAGTCTTCTTTTGTTATTTTTTCTACTGGGACATTTATTTTTATTAAATCTTCTATACAAAACCAATTTATATATTTTGATTTTTCTTTGTTTTTGATTACATCTTGCCACTGCTTTGAGTGATAACCTATATGATTAAATACAGCATCTAGCATTATTTTTATATCCCTTTTATGAGCTTCTTTTATAAGCTTTTTTAAAGTTTTTTCATCTCCCAAATGTTTATCTATTTTCATATAGTCAACTGTGTCATATCTATGATTTGAACTAGCCTCACTTATTGGACAGAAGTATATTCCATTAATCCCCAATTCCTTAAGGTAATCTAATCTATTTATTACACCTTGTAAATCTCCACCAGTAAAGTTATACCATTTTGGCTCGCTGCCCCATGGTTCTACATTTTGGGGACTTATACTATGGTCTCCATTTTCAAATCTATCAGGGAATATTTGATACCATATAGTATCTTTTACCCACTGTGGAGTTTTAGCTACATCTATATTATTTAGGTAAGGAAAACAAAAGAAATTTGCCATATTACATAAACTTTTTTCATCATTCTCAGTTCCTAATTTAACTATATCTTTTTCCCCATAAAGGATTTTCTCCTCATTATTTTCTAATACAAAAGCATATCTAGACCTTTTGTACTCTGGTTTACACTCTGCAAACCAATAGTCAAAGTATTCTGTTTTAGCTTCTATTTTCATTTCTATCTCTTGTTTTCCAATCCAATTGCTACCCGATTCACTTAAGTTTCCACCACCGGCTCCACCTTCTTGCCAATCGTAAGGATCTCCAATTCTTAAAATAATTTTATTTACTTCTTCTTTTTTAGTTCTTATGCGAATGTGTAATGTGTCTACATCATATCCATAACCGTAGTTACTTTTTGGAATATGAAGTATTGATTCCCTAGTAATCTTCATAATAACCTCCCCCTATTTTAACATTAAATTTTATATTCTTACTCTAATCTTAAATTTAATAATTCATATTAATTCTAAGGTTAAAGTAAGAGTTTATACTCTTTACTTTAATCTTTAACTATTTTTTTACACGATTCTCTTATTACAAGTTCCGTATCAAATATTAGGTACTTATGTTCACCTTTCTTTTCTATAATGTCTAAAAGTATTTCTACACTATTTATTGCCATAATTTCTTTTGGTTGAGTTATTGTGCTTATCGGTGGATTATAAAATTCACTTATTTCCATACCATCAAACCCTATTAAGGATATATCTTCTCCTACTTTTTTTCCACTCTCAACTATTGCTTTCGCACATCCTATTGCCATCATATCTGATGTTGCAAATATTGCGGTTAAGCTTTCTTTATTTTGTAGTATTTTCTTAGCTTCTTTATATGATGCATCTGTTTTGTAATGACCTTCTAATAAATTACTTTCGTCATAATATATATTGTATTTTATTAGTGCTTCTTCAAATCCTAACTTCCTCTCTTTGTTAAGTCCTTCTTCACTATATTTATCAGATATCATTAGCGCTATGTTTTTATGTCCTCTTTTTATTAGAAACTCTGTAGCTTCATAGGCTGCCTTCTTGTTATCTATCGATATGTATGAATATCCTTTTGTATACGTTTTGTTATGACTATTTACTGATGTCAATACTATCGGTACTTCTAAACTACTTATGTATTGTTCATCTATGTCCTCAAAGTTTCCTCCTAGGCATATAACCCCTTGTAGTCTTTTTTCTTTGATAAATGCTTTTAATACATCTACATCTTTTTCCTCATTTAGGTAATTTTGTTTAAGAATCATAGTATATCCTGATTCATTTATCATACACCCAATACTATTTATCATTTCTGAAAAAAATGGATTAAACATACCTTTAACTAATAACCCAATATTTTTTGTATTATTTTGCTTAAGTATTCTTGCACTATTATTTGGAATATAGTTCATTTCTTCTACTACTTGTAATATTTTTTGTCTCGTTGATTCTTTCACATCTGGGTGGTTGTTTAATACTCTTGATACAGTACTAACCCCCACCCCTGCTAATTTAGCAATATCCTTTATATTCATATTCATTCCCCTTTGTCTGTTGTTAGTAGGTATATGTATAGTATACAATAGGATATTCAGATTGAAACTATATTTTGCTAAAATTTATCCTTTTACAGATCCCGAAACTAATCCTTCTGCAATATATTTTTGTGATATTGTAAATAGCGCTACTATAGGTAAACACGCCATTATAGCTGCAGCTGAATATTGGGTCCAGTTTGCTGAGAATTTACCTGTTATAAATCCTTTTAATCCTGTTGCTATAGTCTGAGTTGATGGATCTTTTAAAAGTGCTGATGAAAATACGAATTCACTATATGAACCTATGAATGAGAATAAGAATATTACAATCAACATATTTTTAGTAAGTGGTAATATTACTTTTATAAATGTTTGAAGTGTTGACGCACCATCCATATATGCTGCTTCTGTTAATTCTTTTGGTATTCCATCTATAAATCCTTTCATAAGCCATATATTATATGCACTACCTCCACATTGTATTATTACAAGTGCCCATATATTATCCATCGCATTAAGTCTATATGCTATTCCAAGAATTGCAGGTAAAGCCATTGCTGCTGGAAACATTTGTAGTAATAAAAGCATCATTAACCCCTTTTTTCTTCCCCAGAATTTTAGTCTAGAAAATGCAAATGCTGATGGTATCGTAAGTATTAATTGTATCACTGCTACTGATAATGATATTATTACTGTATTTTTTACCCATATTAGAAAATCAGTTTCTTCTATTACTGCTTTATAATTTTCAAGCGTCCACGTTTCTGGGAATAAGCTTGCTTGTGTGAATGTCTGTCCTTCTGCCATAGATGCTGATACAACAGCTACTATTGGAAACATCACAATAAGTATCATTAACCATATAACTATTCTTGAAAGAAGTGCCACTCTTTTTTCACCTTTAGTCAACTTCTTTTTATATACTACTTTTTCCTTTTTATAAAAATTACTTCTACCCACACTTTGTGCCATACTATTCTACCTCCTCAAATTGACCAGACTTCTTCATTTGGTAATAAGATATACTTGCTATAAGTATGAATATCATTATACTTATCGCTGATGCTATTTCATATCTACCAAATTGTGTTGATAATTTATAATTTACAGATGCTAGTATATCCGTATATCCTGCAAATTGAGTACCTACTCTTGCTGGTCCTCCAGATGTTATTAAGAACGCAGCTCCAAAGTTGTTAAAATTAAATGCAAATGAAGATATTATTAATGGATAAGCTGTTTGTGCCAATGAAGGTAATGTTATTTTTACAAACTGTACCCATTTATTAGCTCCATCAACCTCAGCTGCCTCATAGTATGTTTTTGGTATTGCTGCTAAAGCTCCTGCACAAACATTCATCATGTATGGGAAACCTAACCATACAGTTACCATTAATATACCTACTCTTGCCCACATTGGATCTGTTAGCCATTGTATCGGTTTTGCTATTATATGTAAGTTTAAAAGTGCATTATTTATAGCTCCATAACTTCCGTTTAATAGACCTTGCCAAGAAAGTATAGCCACTGTAGCAGGAAGTGCCCATGGTAAAACTAAGATCGCCTTATAAATTCCTCTTTCTTTTATATTTTCATTGCTTAATAGTATTGCCATAAAAAGGCCTACAAAGAAGTTAGCCAGTGTTGAAATTACGGCAAACACTACTGTCCATATAAATACCGGGAAAAACACTTTACTAAATGGACCGGTTAATACTTCTACAAAATTTGCAAAACCTACAAATTCTATTTCTCCCGCTGGAGTAAACATTGTATAATTAGTAAACGATATATATATTGTGTATATTATTGGACATACCGTAAATATCAGTATAGATATCATAGATGGTAATAAGTACGGCATTGTTTTTAAATTATCTTTAATAGATATGCTACGTTTTGCTTTGCTTGTTTTTTTGTATTTATAATTCTTACTTTGATTGCATTGTTTAGTTGCTTGCATATATATTCCCCCTCCTCTATTGTTTCTGTTGTTTTAATAGTAAGCTATTTTACTTAGCCTACTATTAAAATTTTTATGTAATTATTTTTGTTGTGCTATTCCTTCTTCTATTTGTTTTACTGTCATCTCTGCACATTCTTTTGCTGTTAATTGTTCTGTCATTAATAATCTTATATTCTCTCCAGCTGGACCCCACATTGCTTGAACTTCTGGTATATTCGGCATTGGTTCACCATTTTCAGCTTGCTTAGCAAATTGTAACATATATTCATTCTTAGCGAATTCTTCACTATCAGTTACTGACTTTAATACAGGTATTCTGTTTCCTGTTTCAAGTAATATATCACTTGTATTTTCTGCTAAATACTTAGTTAAATCCCATGCTAACTCTTGATTGTTAGATTTAGAACTTACAAATGCAGTTTGAACTCCTATAAATGATTTTATCGGATTTCCATCTAAAGTAGGTATTGGAGCTACACCAAAGTTTATACCAGACTCTTTAAATGGTTGCACTTCCCATGGTCCTGATATATAAAATGCAGTATTTCCTGATGTGAATTCACCTGTTGCTATATCCCCCGTCATATCAACTGATACTAGTTTATTTTTAACAACCATATCTTGTAAGAATTGATATCCTTTTATAGCGCCTTCATTGTCTAGTCCTATATCTGCTGGATCTAAAGTTCCATTATTATTTTTATAAACATATCCTCCATTAGCTGCTATAAATCCATACGAAGGATAGAAATTTGCAACATCAAATAAAAATCCTTTCTCTTTACCTATCTTAACTACGTCTTCTATCGTTTTTGGAACTTCTTTAACTAAATCTTTGTTATAAAATAAAGCTGTTGTTTCCTGTGCGATTGGAAGAGCGTATTGTTTTCCTTTTAATGTAACTGCATCTACTAATTGTTCTGATGCATAATCCTCTTTATTTAATACTCCTTCTGGTACCTCTGCTAATAATCCCGCCTTTTCAAATGTTCCTAAGTTATCATGTGGTAATCCAAACATTATATCTGGACCTTTTGAACTATTTGCAGCTTGTATGTATGCTTGCATTTCCCCTTTATCATTTATAATTTTTACTTTTACTCCATTTTCTTCTCCCCATTTTTGAGCAACTTTATCAATCTTTTCAATTTCTTGAACTGATAGGTGAGACCAAACTGTCAGCTGCTTTTCTCCATTTCCAGCTTCATCAGATGATGAACTACATCCCACTAGTGATAAAGACATCATAGCTGATGTTAACAATGCTACTATTGATCTTTTGCGTTTAAACATTTTTATACTCCCCTTTTGTTTGAATGTTTTTTGGAATCGTTTTCGGTATCGTTTCTGGTACCGTTTCCATTTTTAATTGTATATCATTGTGCATGCGTTTGCAACACTTTTTTAATTTAATTCTGTATAATACATTTTTATAATACAAAAGAGTAAATTAATCCACTAAGAATAATTTACTCTTTTAATAATTTACGAATTTATATCGGATACCTATATTCTTTCTTCATCTACTTCATCTACTTCATCTAATTTATTATTTTTATATCTAGGATTATTCCATCTGCATATTCTTTAAGTAAGGTTGTAGCCAATTTTATATAATCTTCAAAATTCTCATTTTCATCAAAGGAAATTATGTTCATTAATATATGCTTTGTCCTATCTGTAATCATAGCCTTAATAGAATCTGATGTAGTACTTCCAAAACTACCTTCATCATCTTTAAACACAGGTAGTTTTTCTAAATTTATAGAACCTCTACCAATACCTTCATACCTTTCGCCTTCCTCTCCTATTGAAAATACAATTTGACCTTTTATTTTATCTAAATCATATGTTCCTACCGAATAACAACTTTCTAGTGATACTAGATTGTTTATTTCAACTATATTATTTACATAATATAGCCCCATTCCCTTTACTACCCTTTTTACTAGTGATTCTGATGATAGTCTGTATCTACTTGGGTCTTTTCCTAATGATTTATATGCTCTTCTTGATGAGTCAATATTTTTAAGTCTTAGTATATCTTCTTGCTTAATATTTTTTTCTATTTCATTGCATTTTTCTTTTATCATTTGTATTAGTTTATCATCAGACTCTCTTACATTTACTTTCGCTTCAATTATTGCTATATGTACATTACATTTTTCTTTCAATTTTTCATCTATTCTTATATCTATCATTTATACCTACCCCTTGTCTGTATTAATTCTATTGAATAGTTTACCAAATAGTAGCAATAATAATCTAGCCCTAATTTATATCTAATATTACTATTTCGCACATTCTGTTAAGTAAAACATTACTCTACGATACGTTTATTGATTAAATTTTTATTATAGTATAAATTAATACTATGAGGTGATGATAATGGATTGTAAAAAAATTGGCAAGTTGATATTTGAACTTAGAAAAGAAAAGCAGATGACACAAAAACAACTTGCGGATATTATGAATATAAGTGATAAAACAATAAGCAAATGGGAAAGAGGTATTGGCTGTCCCGATATTTCTCTAGTTCCTGAGTTATCAGAAATACTAGGTATTAATATTAATGATCTTTTATCTGGTGAAATAAATTCAAATGATATAGTGGGAGGAAATATGAACAAATTAAAATTTTACGTATGTACACAGTGTGGTAATATGATAAATGCAACAGGTAACCCTGAAATATCTTGTTGTGGTAAAAAATTAGATGCTTTAGAAGCAAAGAAAGTAGATGATATTCATAGATTAATCGTTGAACCTGTAGAAGATGAATTATACGTTACGACTAATCACGAAATGAAAAAGGAGCATTACATTTCTTTTGTTGCCTATGTTAAAGGTGATAGAGCTCTTGTTGTAAAGCAATATCCTGAGTGGAATATGCAGTTTAGATTTAGAAAATCCGGTCATGGTAAATTGTATCACTACTGTACAAACCACGGATTATATTATCAAATTGTATAAATTTAAACTATTTTAAAGAGGTAGCGTATATAAGCCTACCTCTCTACTTATGATATTTACAATGTAAAGCTTCGATGGCTAAATATATCAATTAAGACTTATCTACATTCAATAAAAAGCTATTTATAACGTTAACTAGTCCATCAAAATCTTCAGTTATTAAATTGTGTCCAACCTTTGCAAATTTCTCAATTCTAATACTACGGCTACCTAAATTATTAACATAGTCAACAATATCCTCATTACTTAAAAGACTCTCTTCTAATTCACCCTTTAGAATTAATGTTGGACACTTTATGTCTTTTAAATTATTATTAAAATTAACTTGAGTTGACTCATCTTCTATCGATTTTAATACTTCGTATGTTATAGATATAGATTCACAGTATTCATTATAAAAATCCATCGATTCTTTTGCCCAACCTTTAGGCATCTGTTTATGTACAGGTGGGTATTCTCCTATAATTATCCCTTTAAGTGAACTATAGTGCTTTATAGCATACCCAAGTTCGTAAGACACACCTCTAGATATCCCCATTATACAAAACCTATCTAGCCCTAGGTGATTAACTACAGATTGTATATCTTTGATATGGTCAATTAAACCATATCCATTTTCTGGTATATCACTGCATCCTCTTCCTCTAAATGAAAGTGCTACACATCTTCTATCCTTTATACTACTCATTAGATTTATATAATCTTCTGCTGTTTCTGATAGTCCTGGGCATATTAGCAGTGTTGTATTGTTTGAATTTTTTATATTGTTATCTATATAGTGAATATTTACACCTTTATTATTAACAAAATCTCTTGTAAATTCCATAAATTTATCCCCCCATTTAAATATTTTCAAATTATCTTATACTAACTACTAGCGTGTGATGTATCTGCTTCTAATATAATCTTATAATTCTTTTTATTACATTCTATTATTGTTACACATACATTTTTTATAAATGGCGTCTTCCAAAATTCTTCGATTTTATAGCCCTTTACAATTGCATAAATTGCTTTTATAACTATAGCATCAGTTACTAAAATCTAATATAATTACTTAAATATCACTCTAAAATCCTCAAAAACAACAGGCATATCTTCTGTGAAAATATAACCTAGCTCTTCTCCTTCTTTTGTGAAAAAATTAGTATGACCTTCTCTCCAGGATTCTAGAGTATCATCCTCTCCCTCTCTCTTACATATATCAAATGTAATCTCCTTAAATGGAATAATCATTACATTTGTAGTCTCAATTATACACTTAGTAGTTCCCTCCCAATCTGTTACTATGTTCAAATCACCAACTTGAGGAATTCTCTCACCTTCTTTTTCATAAGCGTATAAGCTACTTGCTGTTGCTTTCTTTTGACCTTTAAGTACTAGATTTAATAATTCATTAGCTAATTTTTCACTTAATTCAAAATGAAAACAATCAACATACTTAGTATTTATACTTCTATTTGTTTTTTCTATAAAATCTTCCCAAAATTCATCTAATCCCATATCAAATCCTCCCTAAAAACAATCTTACTCTAAATTATACCAAATATTAAAAGCTAACCATAGCTACTATCTGTAATTTTTATTTATATAAATATTTGATATTTATTCATAAAATCAAATCTAATGTGATATATATGTAATATAGAGATATAAATATATCACATTAATAAAGGGGGATTTTATTTATGAAAAGTTTAAACAAGTATTCAATACTATTCACATTATTTGGATTTCTAGGATTTAAGGAAATAAACGGTGACCCATTGGCCCTTTTATCATTTGGTTGGTTTGCTTATTTATCTTATTATTGGTGGAATAAATTAGGTGATTGTGAGGATGAAAGATTAATCTTAAATAAAAATAAAGCAGGTTCAATAGCTCTTTATACTGGGTTCGTATTGGCAGTTGTGTCAAGTGTTCTTATAAGGCTATATACAGTCGATCTACTTACACTATATAGACTACAAGTATTGATTATAGCTCTTACCTTTGCAATATCAATAAATTTATGGGCATTTTTAACTTATAAATTTGACATGGGGAATTAGAAAATGGCTAAGTTTATTAGTAATCTAAAAAAATATAGACAGTTCAATGAACTAACACAAGAAGAGTTAGCTAATAGAGTTAGTGTTAGAAGAGAAACTATAGCTCGTTTAGAAAATGCTAAATACAACCCTTCATTAGAATTAGCAATGAGGATTTCTAAAGAATTAAAAACTCCTATTGATGAGTTATTTATATTTGAATTTTAATTTTGAAATGATTTGAATTAGAGATTGCTGAAGATAGTATATAGCTTGAGCGATGATGGTTATTATATAAGCCGCACCGACTTTCCCAAAAGGGCGGAAGGAAGGCTTATATAATAACCATCATCGCGGGCCCACATTTGCGGGCTAAGTATAATATATAATCTATTTACTTCTTTGTTCTGTAACAGCTTCTTCTAATATAAAAGTATCTGCTTCCCTTAACATATCATTATGCCCTATTTCACCAGCTAATTTAAATGCTTGCTTAGCTAAAAATACAGCTATAACTTCATTAATAACAGCAGCTGCTGCAATAGTACCTTGTATCATAGTAGCATATTCTGGAACAAATGGAGCTAAACTTCCTACTGCTATTCCTGTAAATAAAAGTGACACTCCAGAATGAGGTAAAAGTGTTAGACCTAAGTATTTACATACATTATCATCTGCCTTTGATAATTTACCTCCAATATATGCTCCTGATATTTTTCCTATAGCTCTTGCTATAATATATATAGCCGTTAGTACACCTGCTCCTAATATTAAATTATAATCTAGAGGTGCTCCCATGTTTACAATCATTATTACTAATGCTATTCCTATTATAGGATTTATCGCTAATAGTATTTGATGTAATCTTTCTTCTTCTACGATGTTAGCTATCATAGCAGCAAATGCTATTCCTGATAATAAAAGGTTAACTTGTATTATATTATCATTTACATATCTACCTATTATAATAGTAATACCTATTAATACTGCTGTCTTTAAAATAGTAACTTGTTTGGAAGATTCTTTCTTTAAGAATTTTGCTGCCAAAATCCCCGTAAATCCACCTATTGCTAATGGAACTACTAGCATCATTAGTATAGGAAGTATCTTTACTTCTTCTCCAGTCATTGATCCTGAAACTAATCCAATTACAATGAAAAACACAAGTACTGCTAACATATCGTCAAGTGCAGCAAGTGGTATTAATGTTTTTGAGACAGGACCTTTTGCATTGTATTCTTTAACTATTGATAAAGATGGTGCTGGAGCTGTAGCTAATGCTATTGCGCCAAATACAAATGCTATTGAAAGTGGTACATCTGCAAATATAAAGAAAGCTATGGTAACTAATATAAATGCCATCATACCTTCAAACATACATATAGTGACTATTTGCTTACCTGACTTTTTCATTTCTCTTAATATTAGTTCACTACCTATTAACATACCTACAAGTACTTCACCTACATTACATAATAGATGGAACCAGTTCGCATCCATCATACTCTCATTCATCCAATTAAGTGCATGTGGACCTATTATCATACCTGTTATTAGCCATCCAAGTATTGCTGGAAGCTGTATTTTTGAAACTAATTTTCCAACTAAAAATGCTATTATTAAAAATATAGTTAATAATATAATCTGTTTAAACATTATACTTCGTCTCCTTTACTTATCTATTCCTGTAAATACCATTTCAATCATTATCTTATGGTCTTTTCTAAACTCTTCAATTGCAGTTTCTTTATCTACTATATCAATATTTTTTAAGTGTTTTTCTTCTAATTTTTCACTTATCATAACTATTAATTCAAAAGCTTTTTCTCTATCAAATTTTGGGTTAATTTCTATATTTTTTATTACTTCATAGATAAGTATGTAGTTGTAGTCTTCAAATTCTTTTATCATTTCTTTACTACTTTCCATATTATCTAATATTGCATTTTCAATAATTTTTGAATAAAGTGGATTATCTCTAAAGAATTTAAATTTTGTATTAAAGTATTCACTAATGTAATCAATTCCTTTTTTATTGCTATTATCAAT
>JBOFYV010000058.1:0-18396 GCA_051654865.1 Peptostreptococcaceae bacterium | reverse complement strand
TTCATCGCAATTATGATTACACCCTTGTGAAAAGAATACTCTTCTCATTCCTGGTCCATTTACTAAACTTTCATAAGCTATACCAGATAATCTTATAGTTTTTTTCATATTAAACTTCACTTCCTAAAATAGAATTATTATTTCTTTTCAAATTTACATATCATAGGCGAAATAATAGACATAACTAATACTTCCCATAAAATTATAATAATATATCCAACCATTATATTTCCTTTACCAACAATATTACTCAAGTTTTCTATTCCTACTATTATTGGTATTACCATTAATAAAGCTACTAACATTCTTGAATATATCTTTGCAACTAAAATACTTTTACAATGTGGACATTCTATCTTCCATCCTAAACTTCCTTTTTTAGTTTTGTCTGCATAAGTTAAATCCTTAGAACAATGACAACATTTAGTTCTAAACACCTCCATAAATTTTCCCTCCGTTTATATCATATCTTTTACCCAAATTAAATTATACACCATTGCATTTAATATAAAAAGCGACCATATTGCCTATGGTCGCTTATCTTATCCTATTGATTTAACATAACTTAGTCTTCCTCCAGCTTTAATAACAGCCACTTCTTTCTCTGTTAAATCTATTAAAACATTAAACTTATTATTTTTTGTAGCATTTTCTACTATAGATTCTCCACTAATAATAGCTTCATTAATATTATTAATTATCAAGCTATCTAAAATATCTATGTCATTATAAGCATCTTCATCTTTAAATACCATTGGTATTATACCATTATTTATTAAATTAGCCTTATGAATTCTAGCAAATGACTTAGCTATTACAGCCTTTACACCTAAGTATAATGGTGCTAATGCTGCATGCTCTCTACTAGAACCTTGTCCATAATTGTTTCCTGCAATTATTATTCCACCTTTATTTTCTTTTGCTCTCTTAGGAAACTCAGTGTCTACCGTATTAAAGCAATAGTTTGCTAAGTGTGGAATATTCGATCTAAATGGTAACAACTTAGAATTCGATGGCATTATATGATCTGTTGTTATATTATCCTCTACCTTAATTAAGGTTTTTCCTTCTACCTTACTTCCTAAAGGATTATTAATTGGAAATGGCTTTATATTAGGTCCTCTTACCACTTCTACATCCCCTCCACATTCAGCGGGACTAATTATCATTGAATCATCAATTAAAAATTCCTTAGGCATTTCAATATTTAAATCAATTTTTAATGCTCTAGGATCTGTTAAATACCCATTTATAGCTGATACTGCTGCTGTTTCTGGACTAACTAAATACACATCTGCTGAAAGAGTTCCACTTCTTCCATAGAAATTTCTATTGAAGGTTCTTAATGAAACACCCTTAGTTCCTGGTGCTTGCCCCATTCCTATGCATGGACCACATGAATTTTCTAATATTCTTGCCCCTGAACTTATTATATCTGCTAAAGCGCCGTTTCTAGCCATCATCTCCATTACTTGTCTAGATCCAGGTGCAATTACTAAACTTACATCTGAATTTACCTTTTTACCCTTTAATATTTTAGCAACCTTCATTAAATCTTCATAAGAAGAATTTGTACAACTACCTATTGCTACTTGGTCAATTTTAATATTGCCTATATTTTCAACTTCATCAACATTATCTGGACTATGTGGTTTAGCTGCTAATGGTCTTAGGTCATCTAAATTTATTGTTATTTCTTCATCATATACAGCATCATCATCAGCCTTAAACTCCTTCCAATCTACTTCTCTTCCTTGAGCTTTGAAATATTCTAATGTTTTTTCATCACTTGGAAAAATAGAAGTAGTTGCTCCTAATTCAGCTCCCATATTAGTTATAGTTGCTCTTTGAGGAACTGAAAGATTTTTTAACCCTTCTCCTGCATACTCAAATACTCTTGAAACCCCACCCTTTACAGTTAGCTTTCTTAATACTTCTAATATAATATCCTTTGCTGCAACCATAGGATTTAGATTCCCTATTAAATTAATCTTGCAAACCTTAGGAGTGCTTATATAATAGGCTCCTCCACCCATAGCTAATGCAACATCTAATCCACCTGCCCCCATAGCTAGCATTCCAACACCACCTGCTGTTGGTGTATGACTATCTGATCCTATTAAAGTTTCTCCTGGAGTTGAAAATCTTTCTAGAAATACTTGATGACAAATCCCGTTTCCAGGCTTAGAAAAATAAACACCATATTTTGATGCTACAGTTTGAATAAACTTATGGTCATCTGCATTTTCAAATCCTTGTTGTAGCATATTATGATCAATAAATGCTACAGATCTTTTTGTTTTCACTCTATCAATGCCCATAGCTTCTAATTGTAAATATGCCATGGTCCCCGTTGAATCTTGAGTTAAAGTTTGATCAATTTTTAAACCAATAGAATTTCCTGTAGCTATTTCTCCATCTATTAAATGACTTTTTAAAATCTTATAAACTAAATTATCACCCATGTTATTAGCCCCCTTTTATCTTAATTGCTTTTTAAGATAATACTTTCTTTTTGTAATCTTTTATATTCCTTATATAACTGAACTAGCTCTTTATCAAATAAACTTCTCTTTAGCCTTACAGATGTCGATCTAACCATTTCTAAAATATCCTTAGACTCTTCCTCATTAAGATCTATTCTGTACTCCTTAAATTTATTTATTATTCCAGCTCTTCCTGAATGCTTCCCTATTACTATTTGCCTTTCTAATCCAACTATATCTGGATCAAAAGCTTCATAGTTTTTAGGATTTTTTATAGCTCCATCAGCATGTATTCCTGATTCATGTGCAAACATATTATCCCCAACTATTGCTTTCCATGCCGGTAATACTCTACCAGAAGCCCTAGATACATATTCTGAAACTTCTCTAAACATTTTTGTATCTATTTCACCTTCATAATTATAAACAAACATTAATGCCATAAGAACTTCTTCTAATGCTGCATTTCCTGCTCGCTCTCCTAATCCATTTACAGTTACCCCAACATGTGATGCTCCACCTTTAATTCCTGCAATGGCATTTGCTGTAGCCATTCCAAAATCATTATGAGTGTGCATTTCAATATTAAAATTAGTCTTATCATATAAATAACTTATATTATCCCTTATTTTAAAAGGCTCCATAATACCTACAGTATCACAATATCTAAATCTATCAGCTCCAGCTTGCTTTGCAGCCTTTATAAAGTCTACTAAAAAATCCTTATCTGCTCTAGATGCATCTTCCCCATTTACTGATACATAAAGACCATTTTTCTTAGCAAACTCAACAGCCTTAACCATATTTTCAATAACCCACTCTCTAGATGTCTTAAGTTTATGTTGAATATGGATATCTGATACTGAAATAGATATAGCCACAGCATCAACTCCACAATCTATCGATTGCTCTATGTCCTTTATAACAGCTCTATTCCAAGCCATAATACTACTTTTTTTAACTCTCTTTACAATTTGTTTTATAGCCTCTTTTTCATCTCCACCCATTGCTGGAATTCCAACTTCAAGTTGATCTACCCCTAAATCACTTAACATTGAAGCAATAGTAATTTTTTCTTGATTTGCAAATACAACCCCCGCTGTTTGTTCTCCATCTCTTAGGGTTGTATCAACAATATAAATATCCCTGCCGTTTTTTAAATTCTTAACAGCCATATATATTCCCCCTTATTTTGCTTATTGCTAAATATAAATTCAAATTAATTCCTTAATTATACTATTTTTATATTTTATCACAACCATAATTTGTAAACAAGCTTTTTACACCGTTATTTTTCTATTAATTGCAAGTTTTTTTTATATTTATTCATTTTTAGATTGTAATTTAATAATATTTTTAAATTACTTTATTTTTTTGCAATTTATATTTGTTTTCTTGCATTTTATATTACCTCTAGTTTTATAGGCACAAAAAAAGAAACGCTAATGCGTTTCTTCTATAAAACTGTATAGTTATTTTTATTTGTTCCTGTATGAGATATTCTTGATTCTCTTTCTTGGTATTTTCCTGGTCCAAATCTTTCATCTAAACTCAAGTAACCTGTTACCCTTGAAACCCCTTGAATATCATTTCCTCCACAGTTAGTGCATTTACATTGACTACTATTTAAATATGTTCCACAATTCTTACAATATCTTATATGGAAGTTTATACCTAAGTAGCTTATGTTAGTATGCTTATATGCATAATCAAGTATATCCATTATAGCTTCACCAGTTGGACAGTCATCTACTTCTAGGTAACTAATGTGACCGGCGTTACATAACTTATGGTAAGGAGCTTCTATATCTATTTTATTTTTTATAGAAATTGGGAAGTTAACTGGAACATGATAACTATTTGTATAATATTCCTTATCAGTTACACCCTTTACTAATCCAAATACTTTTTTATCTTGCTTTATAAACTTTCCTGAAAGTCCTTCTGCTGGCGTAGCATAACAACTCCAGTTTAAGCTAGTTTCTTCAGTTATTCTATCAATATATTCTCTCATATAAGTAATAATTTTTAAACCTAGCTTTCTAGTTTCCTCATCCTCACCATGATGCTTTCCTACTAATGCAATTAATGTCTCAGCTAAACCAATAAATCCTATTCCCCATGTTCCTTGTTTAAGAATTGGTTCAATAGAATCATCTGGCTTTAATCCTTCTGATCCCTTCATTAACCCTTGACCAGCAACAAATGGCAAATCCTTAACTTTAAGATTCTTTAACACACTATATCTGTGTAATAATGAATCCTTTGCTAGCTCTAATCTTGAATCTAATATTTCAAAGAATTTATTTATATCACCATTTGCTTGCATACCTATTCTTGGTAAGTTAATAGTTGTAGGTGCTATATTTCCTCTTCCCTTACAACCTGGTTCACCATTAATATTCTTCATTAAATACGTTCTACATCCCATAGTTGCAGGCATATATCCTTGATCATAGTATTCCTTATTAAAATCTGCATCTATATTCATAAATGTTGGATTCATTCTCTTTGCCGCTACTCTACAAGCTAATTGATATAAGTAGTGATATTGATCTCCACTTTCTCTATTAACGCCTTCTTTAACTCTAAATATGATGTTTGGGAATATAGGTTGTTCACCCTTTCCTAATCCCTTTTCATATTCTAGTAAGAATATTTCACATACTAATGCTGCATCTTCTGAATAAGGTATTCCTAAGTTTATTGAACTAAAAGGAACTTGTGATCCAGCTCTTGAATGCATTGTATTTAAGTTATAAACTACACCTTGCATAGCTTGGTGTACTCTCTTTCTTAATCTTTCCTCTGTTAACTTTTCTATCTTTTCCTTTGGAACTTCTAATTCTTCTAATTCTCTTCGTATTTCTTCTCTAGTAGGGTTTACAAATACGCCCATATCATTATCAAAATCAGGATGTGACTGACCACCAAACATATCATTTTGAGTTGATTGTAATAATATACATGATAACTCAGCTGCAGTTTCTATTCTCTTTGGTGCATTTATTGTTCCATATCCAGTATTGAATCCACCTTCTAGTATTTCTCTTGTTGGTATATGTAAACAATTTGTAGTTAAGTTATAACTGTCTAAATCATGATAATAGACATCTCCATTTTCATGGCCCTTTGCTAAGGATTTTGGCATAGTAGATAAGTTATGCCACTTATTTGATTCTGATGCTATTCTTAATAACTTAGAACTAAAGTTGTTTCCAACATTGGCATTGTCTCTATCAGTTTCAACTCCTATTCTTTGAATAGCCTTCATTAAATCTGATTTTATTTCTCTTACTTGAGTTCTTTCTCTTCTATAATTAGCATAAGCTATTTTAATTTTTTCATATCCACCATCTAGTAAAGCCTTCTCTACTAAATTTTGAATTTCTTCTACTGTTACGCTTTCGCTACCTGACATCTCTATATAATTAATTACCTTTTGAATAGTATCTAATATCTGACTTTCTCTTAGCTTTACACCAATTTCCTCTCCAGCACCTTTAATAGCTTTTGCTATTTTTACTGAGTTAAACGCCACTTGTCTTCCGTCTCTTTTTACTACATATAGCATTAACATAACCCCCGTTACACAATATCTTGTATTTTAATTCGATAGTAACTATTATACTCCATTACCTTTTTCACATCAAAGATGCTAGGATTAACTTCTTTAACTTGTGCTTAATTTATATCAATATATCTTCATTTTTTACCCTTTTTTAAATAAACATAATTTTTTAAATGTATTTTTAAAATCACAAAATATACATAATTTTCTTATTATAGATAATAATATTAATTATAATAATCTTTTTAAAATTAAAAAGGGAGTGAAATTTATGAGAAAAAAGTTAATTGCATTTTCACTATTACTATCCTTAAATCTAGTAGCATGTTCTACACAAACAGAAGAAGAAAATATTAGTACATCTAATCAAAGTGAATCTTCCACTTCTACTTATTCCTATTATACTGGTGAAGAAATTCCATTAGAATCATATAATAACAATATTCCTTTTATGGTCATGATAGAAAATTCAGTTTACGCTAGACCTCAAAGTGGATTATCTTTTGCAGATATAGTTTATGAAACATCTGCTGAAGGGGGAATCCCTAGGTTTATGGCATTATTCTATTCTGATATGCCTGAAACAATTGGACCTGTAAGAAGTGTTAGGCCTTATTTTATAGATTTAGCTCTTGAGAATAACTTAGCTTTTGCCCACTGTGGTGGATCTGCTGAAGCCTTGGCTAGTATTTCTAATGATTCATCTATAATGAGTATAAATGAAATATCAAATGGATCATATTTTTGGAGAGACACTAGTAGAAATGCTCCGCATAACTTATATACATCTTCCGAAAATATAATTAAATCTATAAATGATAAAAACTTTAACTATGATGCTAAAAGATTTTCAGAATTTGATAATAGCTATTACGAAAATGACTCACTAGCTACTATTTCAAACATAAGCATTAATTTAAATAGTAGTTACAATACATCCTATACATTTAAAAATGGCTTATATACAAAATCTATGGATGATGAATTAGCATTAGATGCATTAACTAATAAACCACTTACGTTTTCTAATGTAGTAATACAAAAGACAAACATAACTCTTCAAAATGATAATACTCATTTAAATGTAGCCTTAGTAGGAGAAGGAGAAGGTTATGTATTTTCAAATGGACGTTATATAAATGTACTTTGGAAAAAAAATTCAACAGATTCTAAAACAACATTATATGATTATGAAGGAAAGATAGTGCCATTATCTGAAGGAAAAACAATTTGGCACATAGTAGATAATAATACTAATTTAACATTTAACTAGACAAAAAGGCTAAGTTTTTAGCCTTTTTATTAACGTTTAGAAGTATTGATATATATACCAGTTGTGATATAATTAATACTAAATGTAATTATATGTATATAAGGAGTGATTTAATTGCAAAAAATTGCTTTATTAACTGATAGTGCATGTGACCTATCATTAGAAACGTTAAAAAGTAACAACATTCATTTATTACCTTTAAGATTAATTTACTCAAATGGTGAGTTTCAAGATAAAATAGATATATCAGCAGACTATGTATATAAAAACCTAGAAAATGAAGTTCCTAAAACTTCTTTACCTAGCACTGAAACCTTAAATGAAATACTAGATAAATTAGAAGAAGAAAAATATACTCATATAATAGCTGTAACAATTTCTAGTGGTTTATCAGGTACTAATAACTCAATAAGATTAGCTCTTGAAGATAGACCAAATTTAATTAGTCATATATACGATACTAAAATTCTTGCATTACCTGAAGGACTTTTAGCTTTAGAAGTTGCTAAAATGATAAAAGAAAATCTATCATTTGAAGAAATAGTAGATAAACTACCTATTGCTCATTCTAAGATTAGTGGGTACTTTACTATAGATACTTTAGAGTATTTAAAAAAAGGTGGCAGAATAGGTAAGGTAGCAGGTACTATAGGTGAAATGCTTAACCTAAAACCTGTAATAACAGTAGATGAAGAAGGGATTTATTATACTGTTTGTAAAGCTCGTGGAAGAAAACAATCTATTTCAAAACTTACAGAAATACTAAAAAAAGAATTAGAAGAAAGTAAATGTAATGTGTGGGTTCTTCAAGGTGGTGCCTTAGAAGAAGCTTTAAAATTTAAAGAATCATTATCAAAACTTAAAAACATAATCAACCTTGGAATATCTGAAATTAGTCCAGCACTTGGTGTTCATGGTGGTCCAGGATTATTAGGATTAGCAATTCAAAAGGTTGACTAAAAAAGACTTTGAATAACACCAAAGTCTTTTTTGAATTATATATATTTTTTTGCACAAACTAATTATATTAATTATTATTAGGTGGTGTTAATTTGAAAGGTAAAGTACTCGATTATACTGACTTTGAAGCATTCGTAGCTTTAGAAGATGATTCCATTATAAGAGTTCCCATAACTGAAGTCAGTAACTTTACATCAATAGGTTCTATAGTTAATTTATCATCTCATTCTGGCAGTTTTGGATCTTGTAATAATCATCAAACTGTAATATGCCAAGATAAATTAATGGACTTTTTCTAAAAAAAGAGAGATGTCTGATAAAATCAGTCATCTCTTTTTTTTCATTAAGATATTGCAATTGCGCTTACAGGACAACTTGCCTCAGCATCTCTAGCTTCATCTTCTTTACCTGCTGGCACTTCTGGACACTTTGCTACTGCCTTTCCATCGTCATCCATATCAAAAACCTCTGGACAAACAGATGGACATAATCCACATCCTATACAAGTATCTTTATCTACATTTGCTTTCATAACTAATCTTCCTTTCATAATAAAATTCACTTTTATTATTTCCTTATTAACGATTAGTTATGTATTCACCTAGTAAATAGCTTCAAATATTAATGAATACAAATCATTATCCCTTACATATTCTTCTGCTTTTCCAATCTCTAAGGCTTCTGTTAAATCTATATTTATAGGCAATTCCCCTAATAAAGGTAAATCTAAATACTCTGCATGCTCTTCTGATGATTTCTTGCTAAATACTTTTACCTTTGTATCACATCCTGGACAATTTATATATGCCATATTTTCTATAACACCTCTTACTTTAACGTCCATCTTGTTTGCCATAACAACAACCTTTTTAACTATCATAGATACCATATCTTGAGGTGTTGATACAACTATAAGCTCCGTTAAAGGTAAGCTTTGCATTATTGTTAATGTAATATCTGATGTTCCTGGAGGCATATCTATTAATAAGTAATCTAAATCACTCCAGCTAGTGTCGGTAAACATTTGAGTAAGCATACTAGTTACTACCGGACCTCTCCATATAACTGGCTCATCTTCATTTGGAATTAGTAAATTCATAGACATTACTTCTATTCCACTATTAGTTTGAACAGGATAATACTTCATTTGAGTTTCACTTATAGGTTGTATGCTCGCTCTTTTTTCATTTATTCCAAAAAACCTTGGCATAGATGGACCTGTAATATCTGCATCTAATACTCCTACTTTATATCCTTTTCTTCTAAGTGTACTTGCTAATATACCTGTTACAGTAGATTTTCCGACTCCACCTTTTCCACTTATTATTCCTATTACATTTTTTATCTCACCATATTTAGGTACTATTTTACTACACATATCTTTTGAACTTGTGTCCTTTGTCTTACAAGTACCTTTACTAGGACAAGTTGAACAATTTCCCATTACAAATCTCCTTTACCAATTTTGTTTTACTGCTTGCGGGATAGTATCATCATCAAATACTTCGATATTCCACTCTTTAAACTCATTTATTCCTAATACATAATAATATCTTTGAATTTTATCCCTTTTATTATCTACTGAAATATTAGTTTTATATGTTGTACTATCGTATCCTCTATTTTTTATAGTAAAGACAACATCAAATTCATTACTATTATTGTCAACAAGTTCTACATTAGGAGTAATCTTTCTTGCTTTTTTTAGAAAATCTTCTACATCTGTAGAAAATACATATTTTAAACAATCTATATCTCCCTGTATATCTATACCTACTTTATATTCCCCATTTTTCAGTTCACCTTTTGTCATGTTTAGTACTTCTAATATAGAATTGTAATAAATATATTCAAAGTCTCTTGGCTTTCTTATGAAAGATAAATTTTGTATTATACCTTCATCTAATCTCTTAGATACAGTAAAGCTCATGCTTTCATCATAAAAATTACCATCATATGCACCAACTACGTAGTTAAACTTTTTTACTTCATCCCCCATTTTAATTTCAAACACATAATCTGGGTTTAACTCTGCCTTGCTTTCACTTACTTTAGCCTTAGATAATAGTTGATAAATATCATCTATTGCCTTTGATTCAGTAACTATAAATTTAAACCCTGGATCTCTAACACTTTGAATGCTTATTTTTTCAATTTTCCCTGTGTTTAAATATTCAAAATATTCATTTCGTGTTCCTAAATTTAATGCATCACACCCAGTGAAGTTAAAAACTAATAGCAAAGTAACCACTAATGCTATATATTTTTTTTTCTTTTTCAAAAGTAACAGCCTCCTTAATAAAAGAACCTTAATATGTCTATATAAGCAATTAGGAGAAGCTAACGCTTCCCCTAAATTATAATACTTTAATTCTTTAATGGCAAATTTTATTATAAACCTACTTACATCTTAATGCTATCTCATCAAATACTACATTAATACTAGGTTTATATTTATTTTGTTCAACTTCAAAATTAACTATAAGAAGCTTTTCCTCAGAGTATTCTTTTAAATAAATAATATTTTCAAAATCACGTCCTAATTTTTTAGTATCATATTTATATACAATCCACTCTTCATCATTATATCTATAATTAGAAGTTTTTATATCATTTATAGATTTTTTTAAAGCCTGACTTATATATTCATTTTTTGATACTTCATTTAATACTTCTATACTTCCCTTTATACTATAATTATCTGTAAAATTTACTTCTAATCCATCCCCATTTACATCTTCTAATCTCTCTTCAAGGCTCCATTTTTCAGGTAAAACTATAATATATTTATTTTCCCCAAATGCATATTCATTAAAGCCTTTAACATTATTGTTTTTTAATGCTAAATCTTTTATATTGTCTTTAAATATTTGTTGCATAAACAAGATCAATAACATAAGGAATACTGTTATTATAAAAGTAAAAATTCTATTTTTATTTATTTTTATACTCATAAGGATAAAATAAGTACTGTATTCTAACTAATGCTGTTATTGCATAGGAACAACAACAGTTGAATTCCTAAAGTCATAGAACATTAACCAGCATCCCATACCATCTCTATTTTCATCGTCATCACTTATCCATGTAACAAATCCTGTTTTTCCTTCATATGGTTGCTCTTCTCTATCTTTCTTTCCTGGAACTCCATATACAATATACCTTAAGTTTCCTTCCTTATCACATTTATAACCTAACATGAAATGCCCATGTTTTCTTATATATGGATAATAGTTCAACATTGGATAATATGCAACTGTATATTTATTATAATTTGACATATTACACATTTCGTATAAGTCATTAACAGGAACTTGATACCACTTACAATGCTTTATTTCACTATATGCATCTTTACGATGCTCAAATCCTCTTGCAATCCCCTCAAAATACTCACCAACGCTACCGTTTATTTCAAAAGCATCTGTTGATTTTTTTATTTCAGCTTCATACTCATCAAAATCATTAGATTTTTTAGATTTCTTTCTATCCATGTCTTCTATTTCTTCTTCGTTTCTTTCCTCTTCTTTTATTTCTTCTTCTTTTCTTTCTTCTTCTTTTACTAAATCCTCAGTATCTTGTTGTGATATTTCTTCTTCATGTTCTGTACTTATAACTTCTTCTACCTTCTTATTCTCATGTTTCTTTTTATCTTTTCTCTTATCACTTTCTTTAACTTCGATATCTGGTCTTGATTTACTTTGCTTTGAGCCATCTGATGATTTTATTATCTTATAATTTTTCCAATTATCTGTTGGTTGTTCCCCATTTATAAAACCACACATTATAAATATAGGAACTCCATCCCTCATCTTAGCTATAGCTGCTCCTGATATTTTATCAAAAGATAAGTCTAACCCAGCTATGTTGTCAACAAAGTATTCTCTTGTAATCTCTGCTTTTCCACCTTCTGAAATAGTGATTTTCCCTAAATCTATAAGCTTTTTAACATCCTTTTTATTGCAAATAAGCATAATAGAATAATCACCACTATCATTTCTAAGATTTTGAGCATAAAAAGATATTTTACATTTATCTCCTTTAGCTTCTATCTTTGAATATCCTGATAAGGTTTTGTCGTTTGAATTTGAGTGACCCCTTTCATCTTCTTGTAAAATAATAAAATTTCTATACAATCTATTTATTTGTGACAAACCTCTAGAACCTCCATTTTATATTAATTCAATATAGTATATGTTATATATATGCAAATATGTTAAAAAAATGAACCTATAATATTACTCTATATCTAAAGTAACATTATAGGTTCTATTATATATATGTCTTAGTTTTGCATTTTATCACTTATTTTATCTGATAAAAGAGCAAATTCTTGTATACTTAAAGTTTCTCCTCTTCTCTTTGGATCTACATTTGCTTCTTCAAATGCAAGTTCTAGGCTTTCTTTATCTAAACCTATGTTTTTAACTCCATTCCAAAGAGTCTTTCTTCTCATATTAAATGAGTTTCTTATTATGTCAAAGAATAACTTCTCATTTTTAACCTTTACCTTTGGTTCTTCAAGTCTATCTAATCTAATAACTATAGAATCTACCTTTGGTCTTGGTATAAAGCATTGTGGTGGAACTCTTCTTACAATGCTAGTATTACAATAATATTGAACTAACAATGAAAGTGCACCATAATCTTTATTTCCAGGCTCTGCATTCATTCTTTCAGCAACTTCTTTTTGTATCATTATAGTTAAAGATTTAAACTTATAATTTTCTTTTAAAAGCTTAACTATTATTGGTGTTGTAACATAATACGGTAGATTAGCTACTAATTTTACGCTTTGCTCTTCTCCTATTACCTCATTAAAGTTTACTTTTAAAGCATCATTATGTATTAATGTAAAATTAGGATTTTCACCTAACTCTTGTTGTAAAATTGGAATTAAATCATTATCTAATTCTATTGCAACTACCTTTTTAGCTTTTTTTAATAATTGAACTGTTAAAGTACCAACTCCTGGTCCTATTTCTATTACTAAATCATTTTCATCTACTTCTGCACCACTTACTATATCTCTTGGTACTGAATCATCTACTAAAAAGTTTTGACCTAAGCTTTTAGAAAATTTAAAGTTATACTTTTTTACTAACTCGGCTGTTTTTACGTCTTGGATATCCATATTACTTTACCATTTCCTTTTCAATTTTTTGTATTGCTTCTATAAATTCTTCTTTTGATATTGAGTACTTATTTAATCTAGTTAACATTTGATTTGCATTTCCATAACCAATTCCTAATTCTTTTCCTAACATCATTCTTCTCTTTTTAGAATTAGAATCCCCTGTTAACTTAAAATAAAACATATCTTGAGCTTCATATATTTCTTCTATAACTTCTTCTGATATCTTAGCTCTTTCTAAAGCCTCTATAATTACTTCTGGCTTTGCATTTTCTACACCAATGTCATCACCTTTAATTCCATCTTCTTGTGCAATATATGCATGCTTTATTCCCTTAACTCTCTTAGCAATTATGCTTCTTATCTTTTCTCCTGCAAAATCAGGATCTGTTAATACGATAACACCTTTTCTTTTTTGAGCTTCCTTTATTCTATCTATTACCCTTGCATTTATACCAAAGCCACCTACAGCTATTACTTCTGCCTCTACAGCTTGTTTAACAGCAGTTATATCATCTCTTCCTTCTACTACTATAACTTCTTTTATCAAAGCACTAACATCCTTTCTTTATGTTCCTCGTTCATATTCTTTATTCCTACTTTATAATTTATATCTATATATAGTTTATGTCAAACAATCAATAAAAAAAGATGCTCTTTTGAGCATCTTTTTTTATTACCATTCTCCTGGATAAGCTAAAATATATACTGGAACATCATATTTTCTACCCCAGTCATTGTAAGCTTCTTCATGTGAATTAACAAAAACATCAACTATGTTACCTTTTATAGCTCCACCAGTATCTGCTGCTATTGCTTTTCCATATCCTTCAACATATACTAAAGAACCTAACGGTATTACTCTTGGATCTACAGCTATAGTGCTAATCCCACCTGGATTTCTTACAGGTACAGTACCTGTTGCTGTTATTCCATCACCGTAATACGCTGTAGACTCACAATATATTAGTTTCTTATAGTCTAATATTTGTCCATCTCTACTAGCAAGTGTTTGTCTTGTCCCTTTTGCAATTACCTTGTTGATTGGATTAGATAATACTTTCACACCTTTTTTCTTTCTTGATACTTCGGCACCATCTTTAAAAACAACCTCATAAGTTATTTCTTGTTCTCCTGGTACACCATCTTGTCTTACTTCCTCAATACTTACATCAAGCTCTGAATCAGTTTCTTCTACAGTATCAAAATTGATAGTTTCCTTAACAACTTCATTTTTAACATCAACTTTAACTAATTTGATTTTTAAATCCTTTGAAATAGTTGTATCTACTGAAGGTGTTATTTCATCTATATCTTCTTTAAACTCTATACCTTGACTCTTTAGTTCTTTCTCTTCTACTTCAAGCATATCACCAATAGTATCTTCAGCTGTGTCTATTACAATTTTTTTCTCACCTACAGCTAATTCTACTGGTACTGCCTTTTTAACTGATATAACATCCTTTTCAGATATTCTCGTTTCTAGATCTGGTTGTACCTTATCTTTAGGAGCAACTTCAACTCCCTTGTTTTCTAATACGTCCTTAACAGTCCCCTTATATGTTACAAAGGTTTCTTTTTTGCCATCTATGCTTACTACAACTGTCTTTCTGAAACTTGCAAGTGTTCCAACTAGGATCCCTGCGACTGCTATTCCTACAACTATTTTTGCCTTTGGACTGTTAGAAAAACTTTTTAAGTATCCTCTACATTTTTCTATCATCTACTTTACCTCCTTTGGCAAGAGCGTCTTTTGCATTATATTTGAAATAATTCGCTTTGTCAAATTTAACACCTCTTGCATAATTTAACTGCCTTATAAAAATGTACCCTGTACATAAATTAATAAAAAAATAAATAATAGCGATTTGTTAAGCAGTTGTGTTATTAGTTATAAGTAGAATCTGTTCTCATATGATAGAATAAATCAGTATGCACACATGAATTGTTTGAAAATTCATTAAACTGATACTTAATATTTTACTTTATATTCCAATTCCAATCAAGTCTTCAAAATTCTTATTTACAGCCGTATTAACTTCTATAGGGTCAATTTCCTTTATTTGAGCAATTTTTTCTATTATATATTCTATATAGTCTGATTTGTTCCTTTTTCCTCTGTTTGGCTCAGGCGCCATAAAAGGACAATCCGTTTCTACAAATAATTTACTTAATGGAATATCCCTTACTACTTCTACTAACTTTTTAGAGTTTTTAAAAGTAATAACTCCTGTAATCCCTATGTAGTATCCTAGCTTTACACATTCTCTAGCAAATTCTACACTTCCTGAAAAACAATGAACTACTCCATTTACTTCTGGAAATTCCTTCATTATTTCTAAGGTATCTTGATGTGCATCTCTATCATGGATGACAACAGGTAGGTTTAACTTTTTTGCTAGTTCCATTTGATCTCTAAAAACAGCTTTTTGAATTTCTCTTTCAGGATTTTCATCCCAATAATAATCTAATCCTATTTCTCCAATAGCTAATATCTTATTATTACTATTTATATATTCAATTATTTCATTTTTAACATTCTCATTATACTCATCAGCATTACCTGGATGTATTCCTAATGCCCCATATATAAAGCTATTGTTTTTAGTTAAATCATTAGTTTTTTCTATACTCTTATAGTCTGATGCACAATTTAAAAGTCCAATTACTCCATTTTGTTGTAACTGTTCAAAAACACTTTCCCTATCCTCATTAAATGCTTCATCATCATAATGAGCATGGGTATCAAAAATCTTATACTTACTTTTCATTTTCAACCTCCTACACTACTTTTCTACTTATTAAAACTAAAATATAAATAAATATATAAATTAAGGTTAGCTTAATATTTTCTTCATTTTTTTGTCACACAACTGACATAGTTATAATATATATTTATATTTGTAAAGTAGTTAAAGCATTATTATTTACCCCTAAAACCATCTTAATAATGGTCCCTAGAGAAGCTTAATCGTCCCCCAAATGATTATCACTCTAGGGTTTTTGTTTTATTTAAAATCTTTCTTCTTTCAGCTTCTTTACTTCATCAATTGCTTTCTTTTTATCTATTCTATCAAATAGTATTTCAACATCCTTTATTCTACTATCTGATTTTTCTATATAACTCCAAATAGGCTCATCTAAATCTAAAAACTCTCTTATCTTCTCACAAGAAAACGGCATAAATGGATCTAGTAAATTAGATAAATTTGCGATTATTTGAATACATGAATAAATAGTATCTTCACATTTTCTCTTATCATTTTCTATTGTTACCCAAGGCTTATTATCATCAAACATCTTATTTGCATTTTTTATAAACTTCATAATATCTCCAAGTGCACTATTAAAATGCCCTTCCTCTATTTTATCTCCTACTTCAAAATATAAATTTAATATATCATCTTTTAACTTTTTAGATATCTTTCCATTTGGAATTCTAGAGTTAAAATTCTTCTTAGAAAATAAAAGAGTCCTATTTACAAAGTTCCCAAAAACACCTACAAGATCTGTGTTATTTGTGTTTATAAAATCTCTCCATGTAAAATCTGTATCTCTTACTTCCGGAGAGTTTGCTGATAAATAATATCTAAGCAAATCTACACTATAATTGTCAACTATATATTCTCCCCATATTGCCCAGTTTTTAGCTGAAGAGAAATTTTTCCCCTCTAATTTTAAGTATTCACTTGATATAATTCTTAGGTTTGGATTCTTAATTTCAAGTCCTGCTAATATTGCTGGGAATATTACTGTATGGAATGGAATATTATCTTTTCCATGAACAAAGTAAACCCTTGAATCTTCGCCTTGCCAGTACTCTTTCCAATCCTCATCCCTAGCTTCAAGACACTTCATACTTGCTGTTAAATATCCCATAACAGCTTCAATCCAAACGAATATTTTCTTATCTTCAAAACCTTCTAGGGGTACATCTACTCCCCAATTAAAATCTCTTGTTACAGCTCTATCTCTTAATCCTTCTTTTAGATATCTATTAACAATTTTTTGTGCATTTTCTCTCCAACCTTGTTGCCTAATTACTAGTCTTCTTACATCATTTTCAAAGTTAGATAGTGCAAAAAATAAATGCTTAGTTTCTTTTACAATAGGTTCACTTTTACAAGCCTTGCATCTTTTATCTATTAATTCATCTGTTTCAATTATTTCTGAGCATTCTTCACATTGATCTCCTGTAGCATACCCACCACAATAAGGACATTTCCCCTCTATATATCTATCTAATAAAAACTCATTACATTTTTCACAATAAGTTTGTTCAATAGTTTTTTCATATATATATCCTTTTTTATATAAATCTAGTATAAATTCTTTAACCTTTTCTTCGTGGTATTCTGAATGAGTTTTTTCAAAAATATCAAATGAAAATCCTAATTTATTAAAACCATCTTTAAATTCTTTATGATATTTATTTGACACTTCTAAAGGTGTTAATCCTTCTTCTTTTGCCTTCATAGTTACAGGAGTACCATGACAATCTGTCCCCGAAAGAAAAACTACTTCATCTCCCATAAGTCTATGGTATCTAGCTAATATATCCCCTGGTAATAATACTGCTATTCTTCCTAAATGTAATGAACCATTTGCATATGGCCACGCGTTTCCAATAATAATATTCATAAAACAACCCCCTTTTTCCTTTTAATACACAAGAAAGAAACCCAGACTAACCTGAATTTCTTTCTTTGTTTTAATTATTATCTTACTTGGCTTCCTGTTGGTAAGTCACCAGGATTTACCAATGTTAATAAGCTATCGTCATCAGTAGCTGCTGCTAATATCATACCTTGTGATAATTCACCTCTTAAAGTTACTGGCTTTAAGTTTGCTACTAAAACTACATATTTACCTACTAAATCTTCAGGCTTATAGTATTGAGCTATTCCTGAAACTACCTGTCTTTCCTCACCATTTATATCTACTTTTAACTTTAATAATTTCTTAGCTTTTT
>JBOFYV010000057.1:0-34520 GCA_051654865.1 Peptostreptococcaceae bacterium | reverse complement strand
GATCAAACTCTCAAATAAAAGTTGTCCATCGCTCAGCTAATCATTATCTGAATATCTGGCTTGGTTGTTTGTGTTTAATTCTTAATAAGAATTATGTTATATAAATTAACCTACTGTTTAATTTTCAAAGTTCATTTTTCAACTTTCAGATTAACAAAATTTTAATATTTGTTACTTCCAATGTTGTTTGCCCTTTTCTTAAGGACAAGTAATAATATACTATATAATAAACAGTAGGTCAATACTTTTTTAAATATTTTTTTCATATTCTTTTCTAAGCTTTTCTACTATCTTCTTTTCTAGCCTAGAAACAGTCATTTGAGATATGTCTAGTTCTTTTGCTATCGCTGATTGTGTTTTATCTAAAAAGAATCTATCTTTAAAAATTTTAACTTCTAGTTCATTTAAATTCTCAATAAATTTATTTATAAAATCTTGTTGCTCTATATTACTAAAACTATTTTCATCTTGCCCAATCTTATCTATCAATGTTATTTCTTTATCCTCTGAATCATCATTACTTGATGAATCTAAAGATATTGGTTGATATCCATAAGATGCTTCCATTGCTTCTAATACTTCTTCTTCTGTACACCCTAGGTATTGAGCTATCTCTTTTACTTTAGGATGCTTTTTGTTTTCTTGCTCAAGAATAAGTTTTGCTTCATTTATCTTTTTATTTAGCTCTTGTACTCTTCTTGGTACTCTTAGAGTCCAGACTTTATCTCTAAAATATTTTTTTATCTCGCCTACTATTGTTGGCGTAGCAAAACTAGAAAACTCGTATCCTTTTTCTATATCATATCTATCTATTGCATATATTAATGCTAATGATCCTACTTGATAGATGTCCTCAAAATCTACACCTTTATTTATATACTTCTTAGCTAGCAAGTTTACTAAATATAAATGCCTCTCTATAAGGATATTTCTAATATCTTTATTATCTTTATCCTTACTATATATCCTAAATAGCTCTTTGGTATCCATATTTAGGTAATCCGTAGCATTAGCTACACCCTTCATTAGATATCAACTCCTAAGTACTTAGTCATTTTTATTATTGTCCCTTTATTTCCATTTGAATCTATATTCACTTCATCCATTAACGTTTGTATAATAAATAAACCTAGTCCACTTTCTTTTGGATTATTTAAATCAGGTGTCTCTATTGAACTTACATCATATCCTTTGCCATTATCTTTTATTTCTATTTCAAGCTTATCTGATAATAAGTTAAATGCTATGTTAACCTTATTATCCTCACTATGTTTGATAGCATTTGTACAAGCTTCTGACACAGCTACTTTCATATCTTCTATATCATCCATTGAAAATCCTACTCTATTTGCTATACCCGATGTTGTTAGTCTTATTATACTAACGTAATCAGGGTTTGCAGGTATTTCCATTTTTATAGTTTCACAAGTCAATGCTTATCCCTCCACTTTAAATATTTTATCTAGACCTGTTATTGTAAAAATTTTCTTTACATTACTTTTTGGGTTCATTATATAAATTTCTTTATCACTCGTTTTTAATTTTTTTAGAACTCCAATAATAACCCCTAATCCTGTAGAGTCTATATAATCTAAATTTGTAAGATCTATTTTCATATCTATTACTTGCTCATCTGCTAATTTATGTAAGTATTCTTTCAATTTATCTGCAGTTGATACGTCTAACTCTCCTTCAAGAGCTACACTCCAAAAGTTATTTTGGTTGTCTAAGCTAGAATTAATGTTTATTGACATTAACAAACCTCCTTAATTATCTCTTCATAAATTTAAATATTCTTGCTATACCTGTAAATTTATTAACTACATCTACTATTTCATCTGTATTCTTAGAAATAGATGCAACATTTTCTATAGTTTCGTATATATGTCTTTCATTATAATCTATTATTTTATATGCTTTGTCTACTACCATTGTTGCACTATGAAGTAATTTACTTATGTATATCGCTATAATAAGAGCTGATGCTCCAAATAAAACAGCACCGATTTGCCAACCCATAGCATCCATTATTTGTTCTCTCCCTCATCACTAAATGTCTTGCTAATTATAATTTCATCTTCTGATATTTCAATATTATCATTGTCCCCAATATTATCATCAATTATATTCGTTATTTTTTCTTTTACACCATCAAATGTTTCTTGTAGAACTTCCTTTGGATTTTCTTTAACTTCTTCTATTTTATTTTTTGCATCTCTTCTAAGTTCAGATCCCTTCTTAGGTGCTAAAAATAACCCTGCTAAAAAACCTAAAAATGCACCTAATAATAAAAACTTACCACTTCTTTTGCTCATAATCTTATCTCCTCTCTCGCTTTGATATATTCTTATGCAAAAAGAATAGGATATAATCCTATTCTTCCTCCATATTGATTTTAGCAATAGAAACTACATTAACTTCATCATCAGTTTTCATTAACTTAACTCCACTTGTTACTCTTCCGAATAATGATATTTCATTAACTCTTAATCTGATAAGTACTCCATTAGAGTTTATTATCATCATTTCATCATCTTCATTTACCATTTCAGCTCCAACAAGTCTTCCTGTTTTTTCTGATATATTATAAGTCTTTATACCTTTTCCTGCTCTTATTTGACTTCTGTATTCTGCTATATCGGTTCTTTTTCCAAAACCATTTTCACTAACTACTAATACATCCGTTCCTTCATCACATAAACTCATAGATACTACCTTATCATCATTTGATAATGTTATACCTTTTACACCCATAGCAGTTCTACCCATATATCTTATGTCGTTCTCATCGAATCTAATAGACATACCATCTTGAGTTACTAAAATAACTTCTTTGCTTCCATCAGTCACTTTAACTCCTATAAGCTCATCATCTTCTCTAAGTCCTATAGCTATAAGACCTGATTTATTTATGTTTTTGAACTCTTCACGCTTAGTTTTCTTGACTATACCATTCTTAGTAGATAATAATAAGTATTGATTTTCATTATTTTCATCTATAGCAAGTAATGTTGCTATCTTTTCATTAGGACCTAATTGAAGTAAGTTAACTATGGCAGTACCCTTAGCTTGTCTCTTACCTTCTGGTATTTCATAAGCATTTAATCTAAATACTCTACCTTTGTTAGTAAAGAATAGTAATCTACTATGAGTAGTTGTAGAAACAAGGTGTTTTACGAAATCTTCTTCTCTTGTTGTAAGAGCTGATATTCCTCTTCCACCTCTTTTTTGACTCTTGTAACTATCTGCAGGTACTCTCTTTATATATCCAAAATGAGTAAGAGTTATAGCTATTTCTTCATCCGGTATAAGATCTCTTTGATCTATTTCGCCTTCAGCATGTCTGATTTCAGTTCTTCTTTCATCAGCATAGTTGTCTCTTATTATTAGCATCTCTTCTTTTATTACATTTAGAAGTAATCTTTCGTTAGCTAAGATTTCTTTTAATCTATTTATTAGTTTTATTAATTGCTCATATTCATTTTCGATTTTATCTCTTTCAAGTCCAGTAAGTCTTTGAAGTCTCATATCTAGTATTGCTTGAGCTTGTATTTCACTTAATCCAAACTTATCCATAAGACCAGTTTTAGCCTCTTGTGTTGTCTTAGACCCTCTAATTAAGCTTATTACTGCATCTATATTGTCTAATGCTATTCTTAATCCTTCTAATATGTGCGCTCTAGCTTCTGCTTTGTTTAATTCAAACTTAGTTCTTCTAGTAACAACATCTTTTTGATGTTTAACATAGTAGTATAGCATTTGTTTTAAATTTAGTACTTTTGGCTCTCCGTTAACTAACGAAAGCATTATTATACTAAATGTATCTTCCATTTGAGAATGTTTATAAAGATTGTTAAGTACTATGTTAGCATTAGCATCTCTCTTAAGTTCTATAACTATTCTCATACCATTTCTGTTACTTTCATCTCTTAAGTCAGAAATTCCTTCTAATTTTTTATCTTTAACTAAATCAGCTATTTTTTCAACTAATTTAGCTTTGTTTACTTGATAAGGTATTTCAGTTACTATTATTTGTTGTCTACCTTTTGGTAACTCTTCTATATATGCTCTCGCTCTTACTTTTACCTTACCTCTACCTGTTTGATAAGCATTAGCTATATTTTCTTTTCCCATTATTATTGCTGATGTTGGGAAATCTGGTCCTTTTATATATTGCATTAAATCTTCAACGCTACATTCTTCGTTGTCAATTAAATGTATAGTTGCATCGATTACTTCTCCTAAGTTATGAGGTGGTATACTTGTTGCCATACCTACCGCTATACCATTAGATCCATTAACTAAAAGGTTAGGATATCTTGATGGCAGTACTGATGGCTCTTTTAATGATTCATCAAAGTTAGGAGTAAAATCAACTGTTTCTTTATCTATATCTCTTAATAGTTCAAGAGCTAATTTACTCATCTTAGCTTCAGTGTAACGCATTGCAGCTGGTGAATCTCCATCTACAGAACCAAAGTTACCATGTCCATCAACTAATAGACCTCTCGTTGAGAAATCCTGTGCCATTCTTACCATCGCAAAGTAAACTGCAGTATCTCCATGTGGATGGTACTTCCCTAGAACGTCCCCAACTATACGTGCAGACTTTCTGTAAGGCTTATCTGGTGTTAAATTTAATTCATTCATTGAATATAATATTCTTCTATGAACTGGTTTTAATCCATCTCTAACATCTGGAAGAGCACGCCCTGCTATAACACTCATGGCATAATCCATATATGAATTTTTCATCTCTTCCGAAATCTCTAAAGGGATTATTCTATTATTTTCTTCCATGGATACTCATCCCCTCTCTATATATCTAAATTTTTAACGTATCTTGCATTTTCTTCAATAAATTCTTTTCTTGGTGCAACTTTATCTCCCATTAACATTGAGAATATCTCATCTGCTAAAGCTGCATCATCTATTGATACTTGTAATAAAGTTCTTGTTTCAGGATTCATTGTAGTATCCCATAACTGTTCTGCATTCATCTCTCCTAGACCTTTGTATCTTTGAAGCTCTACACCTTGTCTTCCTATCTCATCTAATAATTTATTTAATTCTTTATCTGAGTAAACATAGTGTTCTTTCTTTTGCTTCTTAACTTTGTATAAAGGTGGCTGAGCAGCATATATATATCCATTTTCTATAAGTGGTCTCATATATCTAAAGAAGAACGTTAATAATAATGTTCTGATGTGAGCACCATCGACATCGGCATCGGTCATTATTACTATTTTGTGATATCTAGCTTTTTCTAAATCAAAATCTTCGCCTATACCACAACCAAATGCTGTTATCATATTCTTTATTTCATCTGAAGATAATATTTTATCTAATCTAGATTTTTCAACATTAAGTATTTTACCTCTTAGTGGTAATATCGCCTGTGAGTGTCTATCTCTACCTTGCTTAGCAGAACCACCGGCAGAGTCCCCTTCGACTAAGAATACTTCACTCTTAGAAGGATCTTTTTCTGCACAGTCAGCTAATTTCCCAGGTAATGAAGTACTTTCTAGTACACTCTTTCTTCTAGTTAATTCTCTAGCTCTTTTTGCAGCTTCTCTAGCTCTTTGAGCTCTAAGTGCCTTATCAACTATTATTTTTGCAGTTGTTGGGTTTTCTTCTAAGAACGCTCCTAACTCTTCAACTGTAATACTATCAACGATTCCTCTCATTTCAGTATTACCTAATTTAGTTTTTGTTTGCCCTTCAAATTGTGGTTCAGGAAGCTTAACAGAAACTACAGCTGTAAGACCTTCTCTTATATCTTCACCTAGTAAATTAGGCTCATTATCTTTTATAGCCTTAATTTTTCTTGAGTATTCATTTATACTCTTAGTTAATGCAGTTTTGAATCCACTTAAGTGAGTTCCACCTTCGTGTGTATTTATATTATTAGCGAAAGAATATACGTTCTCTGTATAGCCGTCCGTATACTGCATAGCTACTTCAACCATATATTCATCTACTTTTTTATCAATATAAACTATATCATCATGTATTCCAGTTCTAGATCTATTTAAATATTTTACATATTCAACTAAACCACCTGTGTAATGGAATTCTTTTTTCTTTTCTTTATCAGCTCTTTTATCTTCTAATATAACTTTTATACCTTTGTTTAAGAAAGCTAATTCTCTTAATCTATGCTCTAATGTCTCATACTTAAATTCTATTTCATCAAATATTGTTGCATCAGGCATAAATTGTATTATTGTACCATTATGAGTTGATTCACCCACTGGCTTTAACTCTGATGTTGCTACACCTTTTTCATATGTTTGTCTATAGATTTTTCCATCTCTATAAACCTCTGCAACTAACCACTCTGATAATGCATTAACTACAGAAACCCCAACTCCGTGAAGACCTCCAGATACTTTGTATCCTCCTCCACCGAATTTTCCTCCTGCATGAAGTACTGTTAATACTGTTTCTAAAGTAGATTTTCCTGTTTGAGGATGAACCTCAACTGGTATACCTCTACCATCATCTTTAACGATTATACTTCCATCTTCGTTTATTGCTACATAAATTTTTGAGCAGTATCCTTGTAAAGCCTCATCTATACTGTTGTCCACTATCTCATAAACTAAATGGTGTAAACCTCTTGGACCCGTTGAACCTATGTACATCCCAGGTCTTTTTCTAACAGGTTCTAAACCTTCTAATACTTGTATCTGACTTGCACCGTACTCTTGCTTCATCTAGTTCCCTCCATTCTCAATGTTAATAACTCGTCCTTGCTCAATGTTGAAAATAGTAGTGTTACTTTTATCAAATATATTTTTATGTGAAACTTCAGCTGTAGTAATAAACATTTGAACTACACTTAAGTTATCTACCAATAATTTTTGTCTGGTCTCATCTAGTTCACTAAATACATCATCTAATATTAGTATTGGATATTCTCCAACCTCATTTTTTATCAACTCTATTTCTGATAATTTTAATGATATTGATGCTGTCCTTTGCTGACCTTGAGATCCATAAAGTCTTACATCCAATCCATTTATATATATATTTAAATCATCTTTGTGTAAACCATACCTAGTGGTTCTAGTTTCAATATCATGATTTCTACTTGATTTAAGTTTATCTATAAATTTATCATAAATGCTACTAACTGTATCTTCATCATTTACATTAATTTGGTTCTTATATGTTATTAATAACTCTTCAATTCCATTAGTTAACTTTTCATGCATATTTTTTGATATGTTTGCTATTTTTTTTATAAAATCTCTCCTCAATATGTAAATATAGCTTCCATATTGCGCTAAACTTTCATCATAAACATCTAGCAATGCTTTATCTATTTCTCTGCACTTTAGTAACTGATTTCTTTGGAATAATACTTTGTTATAATTTGTAAGATAATTATAATACTTTGGCATAATTTGACTTATTTCTTTATCAATAAATGATCTTCTTTCTTTAGGTCCTTCTTTTACTAATCTTAAGTCTTCAGGCGAAAATATTACAACATTTAAATTACCAAGCAATTCATGCATCTTTTGTATGTGAATTTTATTAACTTTAATACCTTTTTTATTTTTACTAATTCCTATTTCTATCAAGCCGTTCGTATGCTCTTTAGAAAAACTTCCACCTACGTATAAGTTCTCGCTTTCAAATTTTATAATTTCTTTATCTTTACTTGTTCGAAATGATTTACCAAAAGAAAGCATATATATCGATTCTACTATATTCGTCTTTCCTTGACCATTTTTTCCAATAAGTAAATTTACTTTTTTATTAAAATTTAAATGTAAATTATCGTAGTTTCTGAAATTAACTAATTGTAAATTGTTTAGTCGCACAAAAGGCACTCCTTTTTTACACTACTTTGATTGTATTTCCTTCTACCTCAATTACATCTTGAGCTCTTAATTTTCTTCCTCTTCTAGTTTCTACTTCACCATTTACCTTTACTAAACCTTCTAGTATTAAAAATTTAGCATGTCCACCAGTAGATGCAAGGTCTGCTAACTTAAGAACTTGATCTAACTTTATATATTCAGAATCTATATTTATTTCAATCATTATTGCTTCCTCCTATCTCTTTTTAATTATTATTGTAAAAATACATTAAAAATATATTATATCATAAAATTACTTACAAAAACCCAACTTTATTAGTTGGGTTTCTGTCAATACTATATATTTGATGATATTCTTACTGGAAGAAGTAAGTAAGTATACTTAACTCCATCAGCTGGTCTTATTATACAAGGATTAACATTTGTAGTAAATTCTATAAATATTTCTTCACTATCTATATTTTTTAATCCTTCTAAGAAATATCTCGAGTTAAATGCTATATCTAAGTAATCTCCTTCTAACTCTAAAGAAACTTCTTCATAAACATTTCCTTTATCTGTATTTGAAGTTATAGCCATTGCATTATCTCTTATTGATAACTTGATTAAGTTATTTTTTTCTGACTGAGATAATAAAGATGCTCTTTCAATACTATTTAATAATTCTTTTGTATTTAACTTAACTTTCGAATTGTGTTCTCTTGGAAGTAGTTTTTTATAATCTATAAATTCACCTTCTAAAAGTCTTGTGATTATTTTTGTATCATTTATCATAAATATTGCATTTTTTTCATCAAATCCTAATTTTACGTCCTCTTCTGATGATAATAGACTGTTTACATCTATTAATGCCTTACCTGGAATTATAACTTTAGCATCGTTGATTACACTATCTACAGAACAACTTCTTACTGCTAATCTATATCCATCTATTGCTACTAAGCTAATATTTCCATTAACTATCTCTAATAATTCTCCCATTAAAACAGGTTTTGTTTGATCTTGTGATGTAGCAAAAACAGTTTGTTTAATCATATTCTTTAGTAAGTCTTGAGGTATGTTATATAAATCTTCTTCTTTTACTTCTGGTAATCTAGGATATTCCTTCGCAGAATCACCTTTTATTTTAAATCTTGAGTTAACGCAGTTTATATATACATTGTTATCACTATCAGTTTCTATTTCGACAAAAGAATCTGGTAGTTTTCTAATAATATCCCCAAAAAGTCTAGCATTTACTACAATTTCTCCATCTTGAATTACTTCTGCTTGTGCATAAGTTTCTATTCCTATTTCTAAATCATATCCTGTTAGTTTTAATTGGTCATCTTTAGCAGATATTAAAATTCCTTTTAAAAGCTCTAAAGTAGTTTTTCCATTAATAGCTTTTTGAGCAATACCGATTTTATGAGCTAATAGTTTTTGATTGCAAATTATTTTCAATGTGGATAACCTCCTCGTCACATATATATAAAAAAAATAAATAAAAATTTAGTAGTAATAGTAGTAGGTGTTGTTGATAATGTGCATAAGTGTTTACACCTAAATAATCGCAAAGATATTAACCTGTGTATAAAGTGTTAATATCTTTGTGTCTTATTTAAGAATAATTTGTTAATAAAATTTAAACAAAAAAAATGTAAACACGACATCAACACCATATCCACAGACAAATGTTTATAAATTATCCCTTTAAATCTGATATTATTTTGTCTATTTTACTTTTTATTTCTTCATTTGTTTCTATATCTCTAATTATCTTATCGTGGGCATGAATAACTGTAGTATGATCACGACCTCCAAATTCTTCTCCTATCTTAGGTAAAGATAAATCTGTAAGTTCTCTAGATAAATACATAGCTATTTGTCTTGGATAAGCTATTGATCTTGTTCTTTTTTTCGAATCGAAATCTTCCATTTTTAAATTAAATACAGAAGCTACTTTTTCTTTTATTCTATTAGTAGTAATTTCTTCCGTTTTAGATGATGTAATTATATCTTTTAATGCTTCGACAGCAAGCTCAAAAGATATTGTCCTATTTGTAAGAGATGAATAAGCAATTACTCTTGTAAGAGCACCTTCTAATTCTCTAATATTCGATTTTATATTTTTAGCTATATAAGTTGTAACTTCATTAGAAACATCAATATTTTCCATTTGAGCTTTTTTTCTAAGTATAGCTATTCTTGTTTCAAAATCAGGAGCTTGAATGTCTGTTATAAGTCCCATTTCGAATCTTGATCTTAATCTATCTTCTAATGTAGGTATCTCTTTTGGAGGTCTATCACTAGAAATTATTATTTGCTTATTTGCTTCATGTAATGAATTAAATGTATGGAAAAACTCTTCTTGAGTTCTTTCCTTTCCTGCTATGAACTGGATATCATCTATTAGCAGTATATCAACATTTCTATATTTGTTTCTGAATTCTTCGTTTCTATCATCTTTAATAGAGTTTATAAGTTCATTTGTAAATTTTTCAGATGAAACATAAACGACTTTCGGATCTTTTTTTTGAGTCATAATATGATGACCTATAGCATGCATTAAGTGTGTTTTTCCTAATCCAACCCCACCATATAAAAATAAAGGGTTGTACGCTCTAGCCGGAGATTCTGCAACTGCAACACAAGCAGCATGAGCAAATCTATTACTATTACCGATTACAAAGGTATCAAAAGTATACTTAGGATTTAAATTAGGATAACTTTTTTTTGAATTTGAAGGTTTATTTTCTTCATCTAAACCATCAATTTCTTTTTCATTTAAAACGAATTTAACATTATATTTCTTTAATGATAGCTGGTTTACAGAGCTTTCTATTAGATTTAAGTATCTATCTTCTAAAATACTTTTAGTAAATTCGTTAGGAACTAAAAGTATCAAGTCACTCATGTATATTTTTAAAGGTACTATTTGCTTAAAAAAAGCATTGAAACTCGGAGGAGATAATTCTCCCTTTATTAATTGTAGTGTTTTGTCCCATAAAGAAACTATATCCATAATATAAACCTCCGCACAGAATATTAACATTTTCCACAAAGTTATTAACAAAAGTAAAGAAAATATATAAATTTAAAAATAAAAACAATTTTATGGATAAGCTTGTGGATAATCTATTAATATCTAAAAAATGCAAAAAAAATTTGCTAAAAAATATAAAGATATAAACAATATGTATATAAAGTTATAAATAGTATAAAGATATAATAGATGTACTTTATAACTAAAGTATTATCGAAAAGCATATAAGTTATACACATTTATATCCACAGCTTGTGTATAAATTTAATAAGTTAATATATATTATTAACATTATCAACAAGTATATTAATAATATCAGAATAAATGTCAAACTTCAAGAATTTGTAAGCAATTTATCCACAATATTATACATATGTTGATAAAATAATACACATTTAAAAAAATATACAATTTCTACACTAAGAAAGCAGTCAAACTAAATAAGAATTTGGCAAAAATTTATAGCTTACTATTTATATATAAAATATGTTAATATCTATTAATATCAATATAAGGAAGTTTGTTACTTTCACAGTCCAAAAACACGTTGACAATGAATATAAAAGCATTTATAATTGTATGTGTTATGTTTACTTTTGAGGGTAAAGTTATTATTTTTATAAACGGAAAAAAAATCTGAAAGGCGGTGCTATAAATGAAAAGAACTTATCAGCCAAAGAAAAGACAAAGAAAGAAAGAACATGGTTTCAGAAAGAGAATGAAGACGTCTAACGGAAGAAACGTGTTAAAGAGAAGAAGAGCTAAAGGAAGAAATAGATTAACTCACTAATAATTAAAAAAAGGCCGCTGTGAAAGTGGCCTTTTTGTGTAGGAAAGTATATTAGATAGCTGTGTTTATGGAGGATTTGATAATGGACTTCAACAAAACAAAAGGTTTAAAAAAAGACTCTGATTTTAGAAAAGTATATAAACACGGCAAGTCTTTTGCAAATAGATACTTAGTAATGTATATACTAGAAAATAAATCAGATTCTAGTCGAATTGGAATTTCAGTTTCTAAAAAAGTTGGAAATGCAATAACTAGAAATAAGATAAGAAGAAGAATTAAAGAAGCGTATAGATTAAATGTTGATGAAAACGTTAAGAGTGGCTATGACATTGTCTTCATAGCTAGGGTATCTAGCAAAGAAACTGAATATAAGGATATTGAAAAGGCAATAAATCATTTAGCAAAAAAAACAAAATTAATTGAAAACTAAAAAGTGATTTATATTGGAGGTCTTTGAATTGAAAAAAATAAATTACATATTGAAGGAAATAAATAGGTACTTATCGAAATTATGTATTTACTTAGTGAGATTTTACCAGAAGTTTATATCTCCTTTAAAAGGGCCTACCTGTAGATTTTATCCAACATGTTCACAATATTCAATAGATGCATTTAAAAAATATGGATTAATAAAAGGAATGTATTTAACTGTAAGAAGAGTTTTGAAATGCCATCCTTTTCATCCAGGTGGATATGATCCTTTAAAATAAAGACAATATTGGGAGGTACAGAAATTGAGCATTATAAGTAGCCTTTTAGGTCATGTATTAAGAATTATAGTTGAATTTGTTCAAAATTATGGTCTATCTATAATTTTATTTACTGTATTTGTAAAGGTATTATTATTACCACTTACGATTAAGCAAACAAAATCAACTAAGGCAATGCAAGATATACAACCTAAAATACAAGAATTACAAGAAAAATACAAAAACAAACCAGAAAAGCAACAACAAGAGATAATGAATTTATATAAAGAAGCTAAAATAAATCCATTAGCGGGATGTTTACCACTATTAATACAAATGCCAATATTATTTGGATTATATAATGTATTAAGAGAGCCTGTTCAATGGGGAGTTTTCGCTGATCAAGCAGCTTTCCAAAATGCCGATATGGTATTTTTATGGGTAAAAAATTTAACTCAGCCAGATTATATACTAGCTATAATATCAGGGGTAACTACATTTGGAATGCAAATGATAATGATGCCGAAAGACCAACAACAAGGTTCTATGAAAATTATGACATACGTAATGTCTGCGATGATGTTATATTGGGGGTTCATGTTCCCAGCAGGACTTACACTTTATTGGACTGCAGGTAACTTGTTCTCTATAGCACAACACTACTTAGTAATGAATCCTTTAAGAGCTAAACTGGCTAATTCTAAGGAGGAAGTAATAGATGAGAAGAAGCCTAGAACTAAGAAGTAAGAGTAAAGAAGAAGCACTTAATAAAGCATTAATAGAATTAAATGTAAGTCAAGAAGACCTTGAGATGGAAGTTTTAGAACAACCAGTTAAAGGATTTTTAGGATTTTTAGGTTCTAAAGAAGGTTTATATAAGTTTATAGTTATTGAAAAAGAAACTGATATAGCAAAAGAATTTGTACAAACTATACTTAAGAATGCAAATGTAGATGCTAAAGTTAATGTTACTCAAGAAAACAATCTAATTAAAGTAGACATAGTAGGAAAAGATGCAGCTTGTTTAATAGGTAGAAGAGGGGAAACTTTAGATTCTATTCAGTTTTTAACAGGACTTGCTCTAAACAAGATAAATAAAGACTCTCACATGAGGGTGCTTGTAGACATAGAGAATTATAGATCAAAAAGAGAAGAATCTTTAATGAGATATGCAAACAAGGTAGCTAGAGAAGTAGCTAAGACAAAGAAAACTAAAAGGTTAGACTATATGAATCCTTATGAGAGAAGAATAATACATTCAGCTCTACAAAATGACAAGTATGTAACTACATATAGTGAAGGAACAGATCCATATAGAAGATTAGTAATAGAGTATAAAAGATAAAAATTAACCTCCTATGTAATAGGGGGTTTTATTTTTGTGATTTATTTTATATAATGTTAAGATTAAGGAAACAATTAAAGATAACGAGATAGAAAATAATTATATTACTAAGAGGTGATAATTTTGTTTATAGATGATACAATAGCAGCAATTGCGACAGCACCAGGAGAAGGTGGTATAGGAATAATAAGAATTAGTGGTGAAAGATCACTAGAGGTAGCACAAAGTATATTCAAGTCTATGTCAGGTAAATTAATAAAAGAATATAGTCCGAGAACGTTAATATACGGAACTGTTGTAGATAAAGAAAATACAATAGATGAAGCTTTAGTAGCATATATGAAGGGACCAAATTCATATACATCAGAAGATGTAATAGAAATAAACTGCCATGGTGGATTCATATCAGTAAAGAAAATATTAGAGTTAGTATTATCTAAAGATGTAAGGCTAGCAGAAGCAGGAGAATTTACAAAAAGAGCATTCTTAAATGGAAGAATCGACTTGTCTCAAGCAGAAGCTATAATTGATGTAATAAAAGCAAAAACAGATATGGCTCATGAAGTAGCTCAAAATCAATTAGAAGGTTCTTTATCTAATAAAATAAAACAGTTAAGACATAATGTTACGGAAGTATTAGCTCATTTAGAAGTAGCAATTGATTTCTCAGAGGAAGATGTAGAAGAAATTACTTATCAAACACTAAGTGAAAAAGCTGATGAGCTTAGAACCGAAATTAAAAAATTATATGATACAGCTGAGAGCGGAAAAATACTTAGAGATGGATTAAAGACGGTAATAGTAGGTAAGCCGAATGTGGGGAAATCATCGTTACTGAACTCGATACTAGGAGAAAATAGAGCAATAGTTACAGATATAGCAGGTACTACAAGAGATGTTATAGAAGAATTTGTAAATATAAAAGGAATTCCATTAAAAATTGTAGATACTGCAGGTATAAGAGAGACTGAAGATGTAGTTGAAAAAATTGGAGTAGAGAAATCTAGAGAATCATTCAATACTGCAGATTTAGTAATAATGGTATTAGATGCATCTAGAGAACTTTCTAAAGAAGATATAGATATACTTGAAAAGTTAGAAAATAAAAAGACTATAGTATTGCTAAATAAAACAGATTTAGATCAAAAAATAGAAGAAGATAAGTTAAGCCAATATGTTGACAATGATAGTATAATAAAGATATCAGCGTTGCAACATGAAGGTATAGAAGAACTACATGATAAAATAGAATCTATGGTTTATAAAGGTAGTGTGAAAAATACTTCAAGTCTAGTTATTACAAACTCTAGACATAAAGATGCATTACTGAAAGCATATGAATCTATAAATGATGCAATAAATGCAATTGAACAAAATCTTCCATATGATTTTATAGAGGTTGACTTCAAAAACATATGGAACTATTTAGGTTATATAAATGGAGATACGGTAAAAGAAGATTTATTAGATACAATATTTAGCAATTTCTGTATAGGAAAATAGAAATTATCGGGAATAAGTCAAAATATGTAGAACAACGTGGATGTTTTTCGTGAAACATTCACGTTTAAATAGAAAGGAATAAGACATGATAAATTTCGAAGCGGGAAAATATGATGTAATAGTAGTTGGAGCAGGTCATGCAGGATGTGAAGCTGCTTTAGCAGCAGCAAGAATGGGTCAAAAGACATTAGTAGTTACAATGTCTTTAGATTCTATTGCACTTATGCCATGTAATCCATCAGTTGGTGGTACGGGAAAAGGTCAATTAGTAAAAGAAATTGACGCTTTAGGTGGACAAATGGGAATAAATGCAGATAAGACACTTATACAAAGTAGAATGTTAAATACAGCAAAAGGTCCAGCAGTTCATTCATTAAGAGGTCAAGCGGATAAGTTCAAATATCATACTGAAATGAAAAGAACATTAGAAGATGAAGCAAATATAGAAATAGTTATGGATGAAGTAGTAGACATACTTCATGAAGGGCAAGTTGTTACAGGTGTTGTTACAAAATTAGGATGTAAATATGAAGCTAAAGCCGTTATACTAGCTACAGGAGTTTACTTAAATTCAAAAATATTCATAGGAGAAGCTACTCTTAATGAAGGTCCAAATGCATTAGCGTATTCAAAGCATTTAACAGACCACTTAGTTGAATTAGGTTTAAATATGAGAAGATTTAAAACAGGTACTCCTGCTAGAATTCATAGAGATAGTATAGATTTCTCAGTTATGTCAATCCAAGAAGGAGATAAAAAAATAACTCCATTCTCATTCTTAACTGAAGAATTAAATATAGATCAAGAGCCTTGTTACTTAACAAGAACAAATTTAAAAACTCATGAAATAATAATGAGTAACTTAAGTAGAACGGCAATGTATAGTGGACAAGCTCAGAGTACAGGTGCGAGATATTGCCCATCTATAGAAGACAAGGTAGTTAGATTCAACGATAAAGAGTCTCACCAAATATTCATAGAGCCAGAAGGTAGAGATACTAAAGAAATGTATATCCAAGGTATATCAACTAGCTTACCTTATGAAATACAATTACAGATGTATAAAAGCATAGCAGGACTTGAAAATGCTAAAATAATGAGACCAGCTTATGCAATAGAATATGATTGTATAGATCCTACACAATTAAAGATAACTCTTGAAATAAAAGGAGTAGAAAATCTGTTTAGTGCGGGTCAATTTAATGGAACATCAGGATATGAGGAAGCAGCAGCGCAAGGTCTTATAGCGGGTATAAATGCAGCTCTTAAAATTCAAGGAAAAGAACCATTTATACTTGATAGATCAGAAGCTTATATAGGTGTTTTAATAGATGATTTAGTAACAAAAGGTACTAATGAACCGTACAGAATGATGACATCTAGATCAGAGTACAGATTATATCTAAGACAAGATAATGCTGATATGAGGCTTACTCAAAGAGGACATGATATAGGATTAGTTAAGGATGATAGATATCAAAGATTCTTAGCTAAAAAAGAAGCTGTAGCTAAAGAATTAGAAAGACTTCAAACTGAAAGAGTTACTCCAAAAGAAGTGAATCATCTTTTAATAGAAATAGGAGCGTCAGAAATAAAGGTAGGATTATCTTTATATGAATTCTTAAAGCGTCCAGAAGTAACTTATGAGCTAATAGAAGCGATAGGTAAAGGCGCTGGAGAGGATGTTTCTGATGAAGTTAAAGAGCAATGTGTAGTAATGACTAAGTATGAAGGATATATAGATAAACAATTAAAGCAAATAGATCAATTTAAGAAACTAGAAAATAAAAAATTACCACAAGAAATAGACTATTTATCTATAGATGGATTAAGAATAGAAGCTAGACAAAAACTTGATGCAATAAGACCTGTATCTATTGGGCAAGCATCTCGTATATCAGGAGTTTCTCCGGCAGATATATCGGTACTTCTTATATACTTAGAGCAAATGAGAAGAACTAGAGGTGAAAAAAATGAACAATAGACAAATATTAAAACAAGGTCTTGAAGATTTTGGAATATCAACAAATGACAAAGTTCTAGATGATTTTAGTATTTACAGGGAAATATTAGTAGAATGGAATCAAAAAATGAACCTTACTGGAATAGAAGATGAAAAAGAAGTATTTATAAAGCACTTCTTGGATTCTATATCATGTGTAACTAAAGGATATATAAAAGATGGTATATCTATAATAGATGTTGGAACTGGAGCAGGTTTTCCAGGTATGCCTTTAAGAATATGTCTAAATAATATAAAATTGACACTTTTAGACTCATTAAATAAAAGAATAAACTTTTTACAAGAAGTTAGTAATAATTTAGGGATTAATGACATAAAGTTTATACATGGAAGAGCTGAAGATTTTGGGAGAGATGATGAATATAGAGAACAGTATGATGTTGCCACTGCAAGAGCAGTAGCAGGATTACCTGTTTTGATGGAGTTTTGTGTACCTTTTATAAAAGTAGGTGGATACTTTGTATGTTTAAAGGGACCTAATGCAAACTTAGAATTAGAAGAATCTAAAGCAGCAATGGAAGCTTTAGGTGTAGAATTTGTTGAAAAAATAGATGTAGAATTACCAGATTCTCAGCTAGAACATAATATACTTGTATTCAAAAAAGTTAAAAATACACCAGAAAAATATCCTAGAAAAGCAGGTAAACCATCAAAAAGTCCTATAAAATAAGTACTTTGAACTAATACAGATATAATACTTTATTAATAAAAGGATAAATAACTCTAAAAAAATAATAAAATAGAAGGATTTATGATTATTATGAAGAAATAGTATACTCATATGTATCTAATGTAGTATTATTTTGTAAAGAGTTAGTGAAATTAAAATATATTGAGATATAAAATAAGAGAGGGATGTTATGGAAGATAAAAGAGTTATGGAGATACCTATAGATAATATAGTTCCAAATCCATATCAGCCAAGAAGAGTTTTTTCACAGGCGGCACTAGAAGAGCTAAGTAATTCTATAAAGTCTTATGGTATACTTCAACCTATAACAGTTAGAGAAGTAGACGGTAAGTATGAGCTAGTTGCAGGAGAAAGAAGATTTAGAGCAGCCAAGTTGGCAAATTTAAAAGCTGTTCCAGCTATAATAAATAATATGTCGAATGAATCATCTGCAGTACTTGCATTATTAGAAAACTTACAAAGAGAAGATTTAAACTTTATAGAAGAAGCAATGGGTTATGAAAATCTAATAAGAGAACATGATTTTACACAACAGCAGTTAGCAGAAAAATTAGGCAAAAATCAATCGACTATAGCTAACAAATTAAGAATACTAAGATTACCAACAGATATAAAAATTAAGTTAGTAGAAAATGACTTAACAGAAAGACATGCAAGAGCATTGTTAAAACTACCAACTGAAGAACTAGTAAAAGATGTATTGGATAAAGTAATAAAAAATGAGTTAACAGTAAAGAAAACAGAAAAGTTAATTAAGGATATATTAGAAGAATTGCAATCTCCTAAAGATGCAGATAAAAAGGGGAATATCAAAGGGACTATGGGAATTAGAATATATCTAAATACTATGAAGCAAGCATTTGATGCCATAATAGGCACAGGCATAGAAGCTAAGTATAATGAAATAGATAAAGGCGATTATATGGAAGTTGTCGTTAAAATTCCTAAAAAGTAAAAAGGTTACTGCAAAGCAGTAATCTTTTTTTGAAAGAGACAGGGGGAGAATCATATGAGCAAAGTAATAGCTGTGTTTAATCAAAAGGGTGGAGTAGGAAAAACTACTACAAATGTAAATTTGACTGCAAGTTTAGGAACAATGGGAAAGAAAATATTAGTACTAGACATGGATCCACAAGGAAATACAACCAGTGGCTATGGAATAGACAAAAGTAGTGTAGAGAACACTATATATGAAGTGATGTTAGATGATATAAGTATAAAAGATGCTATTCTAACTACAGAATTTGAAAATATAGATATAGTTGCTGCAGCAACAGATCTGTCTGGGGCTGAGATAGAGTTAGGAACTATGGAAAATAGAGAGTACATATTAAAAAATCAAATAGATAGTGTAAGAGGAGAATATGATTACATATTTATAGATTGCCCTCCTTCATTAGGAATGTTAACTATAAATTGTCTGACTGCTGTAGATAGTGTATTAATACCAATACAATGTGAATATTATGCGCTTGAAGGTGTTAGTCAACTTATGGAAACTATAAAATTAGTTAGATCAAGGCTAAATCCTAAACTAGATATACAAGGTGTAGTGCTTAGTATGTTTAATGGTAGAGCGAGATTATCCATAGAGGTGGTTGATGAAGTTAAAAAATATTTCAAAGGAAGTGTATATACTACACTAATTCCTAGAAATGTAAGGTTAGCTGAAGCTCCTGGATATGGAAAGCCAGCAATTTACTATGATCCTAGGTGCAAAGGTTCCTTAGCATATATGGAATTAGCAGAAGAGTTTATAGATTTAGAGGAGGATATAATATAATATGGAAAAGAAAGCACCTAAGAGAAATAATAGACTAGGGAGAGGCCTAAGTGCATTAATCCCAGATATTAAAGAAGAAGTAGATGAAAAAGAAATATTAAATATAGAGTTAAAAAATGTATACCCAAATGAAGAGCAACCTAGAAGGGTGTTTGATGAAGAGAAAATAAAAGTACTAAGTGAATCGATAAAAAATTATGGAGTGCTTCAGCCAATAGTAGTAAAGCCTGATGAAAAAGGTAAATATATGATAATTGCTGGGGAAAGAAGATATAGGGCATCTAAACTAGCAGATAAAAAGAATATACCTGCAGTTATAAAAGATATTCCAATGAAAGAGATTATGGAAATAGCTCTTATAGAAAACTTACAAAGGGAAGAATTAAACCCGATAGAAGAAGCCAAGGCATACAAAAGCTTAATTCAACATTATGAAGTTACACAAGAAGAAATATCAGAGGCTGTAGGTAAAAGTAGACCTCATATAACAAATACACTTAGATTATTGAATCTTTGTGAGGATGTAATAACAATGATAGAGGAAGCTATTTTAACAGCAGGTCATGGTAAAGCATTGCTTAGGGTAACTGATTCAACATTACAATTAGAATTAGCTAAAAAAGCAGTTGATGAGCAATTATCTGTAAGAGAGATAGAGCGTTTAGCTAAGAAAATTAGTGAAAATAATATAGATGAATTACCAAAAAAAGAAAAACAAAAGGATGTATTTATAGTAGACGTAGAAGAAAAGCTAAGAAGTATGTTTGGAACAAAAGTAAATATATCTAAGGGTAAGAAAAAAGGAAAAATAGAAATAGAATATTATAATGATGAAGATTTAAGTAATATAGTATCTATGCTTCTTGAAGAGAATTAGTAGAAAGAAAGGAAAGTAGGATATGATTTATTTAGATAATGCAGCTACTACATATCCAAAACCAGACTGCGTATATAATGCAATTATGGATTGTATGAAAAATTACTGTGCTAATCCTGGTAGGGCTGGACATAAGTTGGCTATGAAAGCAGCAAGAGAGATATATGATGCAAGAGAAAATATAGCAAAACTTTTTAATGTAGATAATCCTATGAGTATAGTGTTTACTAATAATGCAACGGACTCTTTAAACTTAGCAATAAAAGGAGCTGTAAAGAGTGGAGACCATATAATAACTACAAGTATGGAGCACAACTCAGTGATAAGACCTATAAAGTCCTTAGAAAAGAATAATATTGAAAATACAGTAGTTCAATGTGATGAAGAAGGAAAATTAGATATAGAAGATTTAAAGAAAGCTATAAAATCAAATACAAAGCTAATAGTAACAACACATGCTTCAAATGTATGTGGAACCTTAATAGATATTAAAGCTGTTGGAGATATAGCTAAAGAAAATAATATTCTGTATTTAGTAGATGCATCTCAAACAGCTGGTGTATATGATATAAATACAAAAGAAATAAATGTTGATATGATAGCAGCACCTGGACATAAATGTTTACTTGGTCCACAAGGAACAGGTATATTATATATAAAAGAAGGGTTAGAATTAGACGTATTAAAAGAAGGTGGAACTGGAAGTAAATCTGAGGATTTATTCCAACCTAATTTATTGCCTGATAAATATGAATCGGGTACGCATAATACACCGGGAATAGTAGGTCTAAATGAAGGTATTAAATTTATACTTGAAAAAGGTATTGAAAATATAAGGAAGCATGAAGAAGAACTTTGCGAATATATGCTTATGGAATTACAAAAAGTTCCTAATATAATTATATATGGGCCAATGGATAGTAAAAAAAGAGCAGCAGTAATATCAATAAATATTAAAAATATGGACTCTGGAGAGATAACATTCTTGCTAGATAGCGAATATGATATTGCAACTAGATCAGGTATACACTGTTCACCTTTAGCTCACAAAACTCTAGGAACATTAGAACAGGGTGCAGTGAGATTTAGTTTAGGATATTTTAATACAAAAGATGATATAGATAGTGCGATCAAAGCACTAATAAAAATTTCTAAATATAATTAAAATAAAAGCATAATAGCAGAAGCTATTATGCTTTTATTTTTCTAAAACATAGACAAATATAGACAAATAATACTAGAAATATAGTAAAATTTATCTAATTTAATCAAATTTTTAAATACTTTGAAAATAGATAGTGTTTTTAATATAAATATAAGTTATAATTATATTATAATGAGAAAATGCTTTCAGGGGGAGAGTAGTATGGATATTTTGAGTTTAGGAGAGAAAATAAAAAGATTAAGAAAACAAAAAAATATGACATTAAAAGAGTTAGCAGGAGATAGGATAACAGCTGCTCAAATTAGTCATATAGAAAGAGATAAATCTCATACCAGTTATGAATTATTAGACTACTTAGCAGAAAAACTAGAAGTAAGTATAGATCATCTTCTAGAAACAAAAGAAATGCAAGCAAAGAAAATTACAGATAACTTAATACTTCAAAGTGAAGTTTTTATAAAATGCAATGAACTAGATAAAGCAGAAACTAAAATAATGGATATTTGTGAAATATGTAGAGAGTACAATCTTATAGATAACTATGGTAAAAGTAACTTCTTGCTTGGAGAAATAAATGTAAAAAGGGACAAGCATAGTGAAGCAGTTATAAATTATGAGAAAGCATTATACTTCTTTATAAAAAATAATGATAAAGAAAGTATATTTAAGTGTTATTTTAATATAGGTAATATATATATGAAAGAGGAATTCTATAAAGGCGCAGTTAGCCACTTTGATTTTGCAGAAGAAGTGCTAATAGAAGGAAAAATAGAATCAGTAGAAATATATAAAGAGCTATATAGTAAAATAGCTAAATGTCATATAAAGCTAGATAATCCAAATAAATCAATAGAATACATAGAAAAGATAAATGAATTAGATATAAAAGAAAATGAAAAAGAAGACTTAGATACAATGATTCTAAAGGCCAATAATTTATTACAAATAGGTAGATATGAAGAATCAAAAGAGTGTTTCAAGAAAGTATTAGAAACGCTAGAAAGAGAAGAAAATAGAACTGGTCTGGCAAATGTATACTTAACTATTTCAGATGTTTATAGAACTATGGGAGAAATGGATAAAGTACTTGAGTATTCTCATAAAGTTTATGAAATAAAGAAACAAGATGAAGATGAGTATATGATGAATGGTTTATTTAAAATTATAGAAGTTTATATTAATAGTCAAGAATATGATATGGCTAAAAAATATTGTAAAATAGCATTAGCATCAGCAATAAAGACTAAAAATAAATATAGTGAATATAAAATTTTAAAATATTATTCAGAAATGTATGGATTACAACATGAAAATGAACGTTCTATAGAATACTTAAACAAGTGTATAAGTATTATTTCTGAAATTGGAGATAATAAAATATTAGCAAATTTATATATTGATTTAGGTCAATTATATTCAGATACATCAAAAGAAAAAGAACTTGAATTCTACCAAAAAGGAGTATTCATGTACAAGAATTTACAAATAATATAAAGATATCTTTATATACAAATTGTTGAATATTACATTAATAAATAACAACTAATGAGATTCCTTTATAGAAGGAATCTTTTTTAGTATGTAGAAATTAGTAAAGATAAATGATTAATAAGAAGTATTGGTATGATAAAATAAAGTATAAATTACTAAGAGGAGAGGTTAGATAAATGTTTATAGAAGTAGATGCAAGGGGATTAGCTTGTCCAAAACCTGTTATAAATACGAAAAAGGAATTAGATAAAATTCAAGATGGAATAGTTAAAGTAACTGTAGATAATGCAATAGCAAAAGAAAATATATTAAAATTAGCAAACTCTATGAATTGTGAATCTAATGTAATTAAGGAAGAAAAAGATTTAATTTTAATAGAGATAAAAAAGGGAGAAAATGTTATAATAGAGGAAAAAAATGAGATTGAATTAGAAGATAAATGTATATTTATATCTTCAGATAAAATGGGAACTGGAAATGATGAATTAGGAGAAGTTCTGATGAAGGGATTCATATATACATTAACAGAAGCTAAACCATATCCTAAAAATATAGTTTTTGTTAATTCAGGAATAAAGTTAACCACTGAAAATGAAGCAACAGTAGAGCATTTAAAAATACTGGAAGAAGGTGGAACACAAATTTTATCATGTGGAACATGCTTAGATTATTATAATCTAAAGAATAACCTACATGTAGGTTGTGTAACTAATATGTACACAATCGTGGATATAATGAAAAATTCATCACAAACTATATCTATGTAAATAATAGAGGCTACATAAAAACGTGTAGCCTTACTTTTAATAAATAAGAAAAGAGGAAAAATAATGAATGAAATGTATATAGTATCATTTAACTCTACGCATCATGCGATAAGATCAGATAAATTATTCGGAGAAAAAAATATAAAGTCTACAACACTACCAACGCCAAGGGAAATTACAGCTAGTTGTGGTATATCTATAAGATTTTTACATAATGATCTAAATAGCGTACAATCTGTACTAAAAGATAATTCAATAGAATACAAAGGTATATATCGTATAAATCGATTAGAAAATGGGACAAAAGAAGTAAATAAGATAGATTAGGAGGAGAGAAAATGCCTATAGATTTAAAAGTAGGAGATGTTGTTGAACTAAAAAAACAACATGCGTGTGGATGTAAACAATTTGAAATTACAAGGATAGGTATGGATATAAAAATAAAATGTGTTCAATGTTCTAGATTGATAATGTTAGATAGAGAAACATTAGAAAAAAGAATAAAGAAAATTGTCGGAAAATAAATTCAAAATATTTAGAAAAAATGTTCAATTCCTATTAAAACCCAACATTACTTTGCTATAATTAAATTAAAGTACTTAATTGAAGGGGGATGCTTAATTATGGCTATTAATTTTGCAAGAAGAATGGACGGTTTAAAGGGATCAGAGATAAGAGAGCTTTTAAAGCTTACAGAGAAACCAGAAGTAATATCTTTTGCAGGAGGATTACCTGCTCCAGAATTATTTCCAGTAGAGGAAATGAAAAAAATATCTACTTTAGTTCTTGAAGAATCAGGTACAGCAGCGCTACAATATTCAACAACTGAAGGATTTGCCCCACTTAGAGAACATATAGCCGACAGAATGAATAGTAAAAACAAAACAAATGTAACAAAGGATAATATACTTATAACAAATGGGTCTCAACAAGGTCTAGATTTTTCAGGTAAGGTATTTTTAGATGAAGGAGACGTAGTTTTATGTGAGAGTCCATCATATTTAGGAGCTATAAATGCATTTAAAGCTTACGGACCTAAATTTATAGAAGTGCCAACCGATGAAAATGGAATGATAATGGAAGAGTTAGAATATATTCTACAAACAACAGAAAGAGTTAAAATGATCTATGTTATCCCAGATTTTCAAAATCCTACAGGTAGAACATGGCCACTAGGAAGACGTAAAAAATTTATGGACATAATATCAAAATATGAGATACCAGTAGTTGAAGATAATCCATATGGAGAATTAAGATTTGAAGGTGAAAACTTACCATCTTTAAAATCAATGGATAAAAAAGGGCTAGTAATATTTTTAGGTAGTTTTTCAAAGATATTCTGTCCAGGATACAGAATAGGATGGATATGCGCATCTCCAGAAATATTAAGTAAGTACATATTTATAAAACAAGGGGCAGACCTACAAGCATCAACTATATCACAAAGAGAGATAAGTAAGTTTATGGATATATATGACCTAGATGCTCATGTAAAAAAGATAAAAGAAGTGTATACTCGACGTAGAGACTTAATGTTAAATACAATGAAAGAAGAATTCCCAGAAGGGCTAAAATATACTTATCCAGAGGGGGGCTTATTTACATGGGTTGAACTTCCGGATAATCTAGACTCTAGAGTGATAATGGAAGAATGTGTAGCTAATAATGTTGCATATGTCCCAGGTGGTTCTTTCTTCCCTAATGGAGGAAAAGAAAATTGTTTTAGATTGAATTATTCAACTATGTCAGATGAAAGAATAGTTGAAGGAATAAAAAGATTAAGTACAGTTTTAAAAAAACATATGGCGGTAGAGGTAGAGGCATAGAGTTAAAATAATATATTTGAATGTAAAAAAGGATGGTCGTAAGACCATCCTTTTTAGGGGAGATTGGGATGAAATATATTTAAGTTATGGGGGCTATATAACTTTAGTATTATCCAAATGATTCTAATATATACGTATGAACTATAAAAAAAATGTAATAATAAAATATGTAATCAAAAATCAAATTGACAATTGTAGAAACTAATGATAAAATGTGTAGGTATGAGATTTGAATCTCATTTCTCTGCTCTACTAAGTAGAGCCGTTAAGTCCAAAGGGAGGTGAAAAATAATGAGAAATTATGAATTAGTTTTCGTAGTAAAGCCAAACGCTGAAGAAGAAGCAAGAGAAGCTATACTTAACAAGGTTAAGGAAGTTGTTGCTACTAACGGAGATGTAGTTAAAGTTGATGTATGGGGAACTAAGAAATTAGCTTACCCAATAGCTAAGTTCAACGAAGGTCACTACGTGTTAGTAAACTTTAACGCTGGTGTTGAAGTACCTAAAGAATTAGATAGAAACTTAAAGATAAACGAAAACGTAATAAGACACATGATAGTTGTTGCTTAATAACTAGTTTTATTATGTAAAAGGCGGTGTTATTATGAACCATGTTGTATTAGTTGGTAGATTAACGAGGGATCCTGAGTTAAGATACATCGCGGGAAGTGGAACTCCTGTTGCAAACTTTGCAATAGCTGTTGATAGAGAATTCGCTGGTAAAGATGGAAAAAGAGAAACTGACTTTATAGATATACAGGTATGGGGTAAGTCTGCAGAGAATTGCGCTAACTATATAGGTAAAGGAAGTTTAGTCGCTATACAAGGTTCTATAAGAATCGATAGTTATCAAAACCAAGCTGGAGAAACTAGAAGAGCTACAAGAGTAAATGCTAACAGAGTACAGTTCTTAGATACAAGAAATAAATCTGAAAGTTCATATAAAGAAAATCATCAAGGCTTCGAACCGAATTTTGAGCCAAGCTTTGCGCCAACAGGATTAGATCCTCAAGGTTTCCAGGCTATAGATGATGATGATATACCATTCTAAGAAGGAGGGAAATTACTATGATAAACAAGAAGAGACGTAAAAAGAAGAGAGTTTGTCAATTCTGTGCTTCTAAAGATGCTAGAATAGACTACAAAAACACTCAAAGATTAACTAAGTACGTAACTGAAAGAGGTAAGATATTACCAAGAAGAATCTCTGGAACTTGTGCTAAGCACCAAAGAGAATTAACAGTTGCAATAAAAAGAGCTAGAAACATAGCACTTTTACCATATACATTAGACTAAGAAAGAGCGAGCCTTATGGCTCGTTTTTTTTGTTTAGCGGTTAAATATACATCAATTTATGGTATAATGTTTATATACTAAGGGGGGGAAGCTGTGAGATTAGATAAAAGTTCTGATGTAACTAAAAATGTTAAAATAATAGAATGGATGAAAAAAGAGCTTATATTAAGCGTAGGGGATGTATTTGACTTAATTTTTAAAGGCGTAAAACCTCTAGATGAGGCGTTACAAGATACTTTAGCCAATATAATAATGATAACTTACCTTTTAGGAAAGAGATTAGGAATAAGTTTCACAGAGATAGATTATAAGATAAAAGAAAAGATAAAAATAGGTATAGATCAAAATCACAGTGTAGAAAATTGGTATGGTGATTTTTCAAACCTAAAAAAACATCTAAATAATAGGGAGTGATTATAAATTGGATAATAAAGTAAGGCTACCACAAGCATCATTAATAGCTACCTTAGGCATAGTGTTAGCCATATTAGCAGCATATGTTCCAATGTTAGGAATATTAAGTTTGGCAATACCAGTGCCATACGCGATAATAGCGACATTAACAGATAAAAAATATGCAATATTATCATTAATAGCTACATTTTTCATACTTATGCTTTGTGTAAATCCAATATACTCAGTAAGTATATGTATAATTAGTATTTTACCAGGTATAGTAATTGGTAGCATAGCTAAAACACAATTAACAGAAGAGTATCCGAATAAATTCGAACCTGTATTTATGGGAACTATTATGGTAATAGTATCTATAATATTATTCTTCTTTATAGCAAATATAGTATTTGGAACTAATATACTCGATGAGTTTACAATAATGTTAAAAGAAGCTTTAAAAATTCAAATGAATATTATGGCTAAGTCAGGTATAGATTTAAAATCATTTAGTGTTGAAGAATTACTGACAGATGCAATTAATATGTTACCTACATTGTTGTTCTTCCAATCAATGATAGTATCGTTTGTAATTTACTATTTAGAAGTATTTGTTTTAAGAAGAATAAAAAAAATGAACTTACAAAAACCTAAATTCAATGAATTTTATTTACCAGGAAATGCTATAACTATATCTTTTGGATTATACTTATTAATTATGTTTATGGAATTAATGAAAGTAAATTTACATACAGATTTAATAATGCTTAATTTACAATTGATATTTAGTTTTATGTTTGTGCTTCAAGGTATAGCAGTTAGTGTTTATTATTTTAAAAAGTGGACTAAAGAAGGAACAGTTAAGATGATATTTATGTCAGCGTTCATTTTATGTATATTTGGATTTATGGGAATATCTTTTGTTGGAATGCTAGATAGTATAATTGACTTTAGAAAAGTAAGGAGCTATTAATCCACTTAGGAGGATAGAAATGAGGAATAAACTAACCTTTAAAATGAATATGCCAGAAACAAACATATATATCCTTTTAGTAGGAATAGCAAGTATTGCACTGCTTTTCTATAACATATATATAGGATTGCTGTTTTTTACTGGATTTATATATATTGTAATTCACAATTGGAGAATTACCAATATAAGAAGGAAAGAATGGAATAAATACATTGAAAATTTATCTTTAGATATAGATGAAACTACTAAAAAAGCTATAATGAATCTACCAATACCTTTAAGTATACTTGAGTTTGATGGACGTATATCATGGTATAATAGCAAATTCAATGAAATGGTAGGAGAAGATGATTTATTAGGAATAAATATAGATGATATAGTAAAGAATCTAAATCTTAGAAAAGTTTTAAATGAAAATAAAGAAATGTATACAGAAATAAACTATAAAGATAGAGAATATACCATAGTTTATAATGTAATAAAAAATGATCAAGAAAATAATGCTAAATATTTAATGATGTTGTATTGGTTAGATAAAACTGATTACTTAAATATGCAACGAGATTATAATGATGAAAAAAATGCAATGATGTTAATCCAAATTGATGGATATGATGAAGTATTAAAAAGTACAGAAGAAGAGAAAAGACCATTAATAAATGTTGAGATAGAGAAGATACTTTCAGCTCTAGAAATGACATCTAATGGTGCATTAAAAAGAACTTCTAAAGATAAGTTTTTCTTAGTAATGAATAAAAAAGAATTAAAAAAATTAGAATCAGATAAATTTGCAATACTAGATAAAGTAAGACAAATTGATTATGGAAATACATTGCCTATAACTGTTAGTATTGGAATAGGTATTGATGGAGATACAATAAACGAGAATTTAAAATTAGCTGCAGGGGCTTTAGACCTAGCTTTAGGTAGAGGTGGAGACCAGGCAGTTGTAAAAACAAAGGATAAGTTTGCATTTTATGGAGGAAAATCTAAAGCAGTAGAAAAAACTACAAAAGTTAAATCTAGATTAATAGGTCATGCATTAAGAGAAGTAATACAAGAAAGTGATCATGTATATATAATGGGCCACAAATATCCAGATATGGATGCAATGGGGGCTGCAGTTGGTATATATGATATATGTAAATCTTGTAATAAAACAGCGAATATAGTGCTAGAACAAGCTAATGAATCAATAGAAGAGTTTATAAAGAGGCTTGATAGATGTGAGCATTATGATGATTTATTTGTAGATAAAGATGAAGCAATAAAAAATTGTACTAAAAATACTCTTGTAGTTGTAGTAGATACACATAGACCTAACTTTACAGAATGTGAACAATTATTGTCTATATCTGAAAAGGTGGTTGTAATAGACCATCATAGAAGAGGTGTAGAGTTTATAAATGATACAGTTCTTTTATTCCATGAAACGTATGTATCTTCTACATGTGAAATGGTAACAGAATTAGTCCAATATATGGAAGAAAATGTTAAGATAAACAAGCTTACAGCGGAAGGTTTACTGGCTGGAATAAGCTTGGATACCAAGAACTTTGCATTCAAAACAGGTGTAAGAACCTTTGAAGCGGCATCGTACTTGAAAAAATCAGGGGCAGATACTATAGAGGTTAAAAAGATATTTAATTCTGATATAAATGACTTTATTACTAAAGCAGAAATTATACAAAGTACAAAGATTATAAATGATAATATATGTCTAGCGTACACTACTACAGAAACAGATAATATAAATATAGTAGTAGCTCAGGCATCAGATGAATTACTAAATATAAAAGATGTAGAAGCATCATTTGTCTTAGGGCAAAAGAATGGAAAAGTATTTATAAGTGCAAGATCTTTAGGTAATATAAATGTACATGTCCTAATGGAGAAATTAGGAGGAGGTGGGCATCGAGATATAGCTGGTGCTCAATTCAATAATATTACAATAGAAGAAGCATATCAAAAAGTTAAAGATATAATACAGGTGTATTTAAAGGAGGAAGACTAGATGAAAGTTATATTATTAAAGGATGTAAAAGGAACAGGAAAAAAAGGAGAGGTTAAAGAAGTAAGTGAAGGATATGCAAGAAACTTCTTACTACCTAAAAAAATGGCTGTTGTAGCTGATAATACAGCAATGAAAGAATTAAATGAAAAGAATAAATCACAAGAAATAAAAGCACAAAAGGAATATGAAGCAGCAGTAGAACAAGGAAAGAAAATGGAAGAAATGAATGTAGTAATATATTCTAAAGCTGGAGATGGTGGAAGATTATTTGGCTCAATAACTTCAAAAGATATAGCAGAACAATTAAAGAAACAACATAGTATAGAAGTAGATAAAAGAAAAATACTATTAGAAGAACCTATAAGAGTACTAGGATCAAGATTTGTAGAAATAAAAATACATCAAAAAGTAGTAACAAAAGTAAGAGTAGATGTAAAAGAAAAACAATAGACAATATACACTCGAGGTGATGAATAATGGAGGATATAACTAGAATTCCTCCTCATAGTGTGGAATCTGAGCAGTCTATTCTAGGTTCTATATTGCTTGATAAAGATGCGATGATAACAGTCAGTGAAACTATAAGACCAGATGACTTTTACAAAGAAGCACATAAAATCATATATGAGTGTATGATAAAATTAAGTAATAAAAATGAACCAATAGACTTAATAACATTAACTGAGGAATTAAGAAAACAAGGACACTTAGATGATGTAGGTGGTATAAGTTATATAACAAGTCTTTCGACTATAGTACCGACTACAACAAACGTAAAGTATTATGCAGATATAGTAAAAGAAAAATCAGTATTAAGAAAGCTTATAAAAGCATCGAATGACATAATAAACTTAGGTTATGATGGTTCAAAAAAAATAGAAGATGTACTAGATAATGCAGAGAAGACAATATTTGATATATCACAAGAAAAATCTAGTAGTGATGACTTAAAATCCATAAGAGAAGTACTTTCAGATGCATATGATATGATAGAGCATTTGTATAGTAGTAAAGCTGAGATAACAGGAATAACAACAGGATTTAAGGACTTAAATAAAAAGATAAATGGTATGCAAAGAACTGATTTACTGCTAATCGCTGCACGTCCAGCTATGGGAAAAACAGCTTTCTCATTAAATTTAGTTCAAAATGCTGCACTAAAGGGAGATGCTTCAGTTGCAGTATTTAGTCTAGAGATGTCAAAAGAACAGTTAGTTCAACGTATGTTATCATCTCAATCAAATGTTGAACTTAAAAAAATAAAAACTGGAACGCTAGATGAAAATGATTGGCCTAGAATAATTGATGCGATGTCTGTTTTATCAGAGGCTAAAATACATATAGATGATACTCCAGGTATAAAAATATCAGAGTTAAGATCAAAATGTAGAAAGCTAAAGATAGAACAAGGATTAGACTTGATACTAATAGATTACCTTCAACTTATGGAGGGGGAAGGTAACAATGAAAGTAGACAACAAGAAATAGCTAAAATATCTAGATCTTTAAAGATAATAGCTAAGGAATTAAATTGTCCGGTAGTTGCACTTTCACAGTTATCTCGTGCTCCAGAACAAAGAGCGGATCATAGACCTATGCTATCGGATTTAAGAGAATCTGGTTCTATAGAACAGGATGCAGATATAGTTATGTTCTTATATAGAGATGAATATTATCATCCGGATTCGGAGAAGAAAAACATAGGGGAAGTTCTTGTGGCTAAAAATAGACATGGTGAAACTGGTTCTGTAGAATTGGTTTGGTTAGGTGAAGTTCAAAAATTTGCAGATAAAATAAGAGAAATGTAAAAAAGCAAAATATTGACAAATATCCACAGAACATAGTTTTTCCATTATAAAAATATGTGGATACATAGCATAAAAAAATAAAAAATGTTGAAATTTAAATAAAAAATTATCCACAGTATCCACAGATAGCCTGTTGATAAATGTGAATAACCTTAAAAGCAAGCTAAAAGCTTGCTTTTATTGTGTATAAATATACTATTTCACACTAAACTAGTCGAATACTTATACACAATACCACAATTTGATTTAAGAATTTAAAATATTAATCAACAATTAAATATCTTAAAAAATAATTAGTAATAATATATTAAAGAAACTATAAATAGTTTATTAGCTAAAAAGAAATAATAAATATAGAATAAATATTATAAATACATATTAAAAATATATAAAGTCTAAAAAGGTTTGAAAATATATCGAATATTTGATAGAATATATTGGTAAAGTGTTCGAATATCTATAATAGAGGTGAATTATATGAAAACAGTAGCGATTGTAGGATCTCAATGGGGAGATGAAGGAAAAGGTAAAGTTATAGATTATCTTGCTACTCAAGCAGACGTAGTAGTAAGAGGACAAGGTGGAAACAATGCAGGACATACATTAGTTGTAGAAGGTAAAAAGTTTGCACTACGTCTTATACCATCGGGAGTATTAAATTCTAAAACTATAAATGTAATAGGGAACGGAATCGTATTTGATCCAAAAGGATTCTTAGAAGAAATAGAAACTTTAAATAAAGAGAATATAGATACAACAAACATAAAAGTTAGTGACAGAGCGCACGTTGTATTCCCATATCACAAAGAATTAGATGCATTAGCTGAAGAAGCTAGAGGAGATAATAAAATAGGGACTACTAAAAAAGGTATAGGACCTTGTTATATGGATAAAACAGAAAGATCGGGAATAAGAATATGTGACTTAATGGACAAAGACATATTTGCAAAAAAATTAAAATTACAAATAGATGCTAAAAATAAATTAGTTCAAGGTGTATATGGAAAAGAAGCTATGTTTGACTTTGAAACTATATACAATGAATATTTAGGATATGCAGATATAATAAGAAAGAATGTTGCAGATACTTCAGTAATAGTATACGATGCTATAAAAGCAGGTAAGAAAGTATTATTTGAAGGTGCTCAAGGAACATTATTAGACTTAGATTTAGGAACGTATCCATACGTTACTTCTTCACATCCAACATCAGGTGGATTCTCTATAGGAGCAGGTGTAGGACCAAACATGATAAAAGACGTTGTAGGAATAGTAAAAGCATATACTACAAGAGTTGGAGAAGGTCCTTTTGTTACTGAATTAGACAATGAAATCGGTGAAAAAATAAGAGTTCAAGGTCGTGAATTCGGAACTGTAACAGGAAGAGCTAGAAGATGTGGTTGGTTTGATGCAGTAATAGTAAAATATGCTGCAAGAGTTAACGGAATAACAAGTATATCATTTATGTTATTAGACGTTCTAAGTGGATTTGAAAAGATAAACATATGTACAGGATACAAGATGGGAGATCAAATAATAACAGACTTCCCAGCATCATTAGAGGACTTAGCTAAGTGTGAACCTGTATATGAAGAGTTAGATGGATGGAATGATGACTTAACTAGCGTAGAAAAGTATGAAGATCTTCCAGAAAATGCAAAAAAATATATAGCAAGAATAGAAGAATTAGTTGGAGTAAGCATAGATATGGTTTCAGTAGGACCTAACAGAGCTCAAACTATAATAAGAAAAAATATATTTGCTTAACATAAAAAGTAGTGGGGGTAATATCTCCACTACTTTTACTACTTAAAGAGCTATAAAGATATAATTAATATTTATATTAAGTGAAATATATAATATAAATATAAGAGAATTACCCATTTTTCAATGAAAATAACTAAAAAAGTAAAAAAAATAAAAAAAATGTAGAAAAAGTGTTGACGAAAACACCATACCCTAATATAATAGATTTTGTGAGTGAGAGACACCCACAAAACAAAAAGATGATCCATTAGCTCAGTCGGTAGAGCACCTGACTTTTAATCAGGGTGTCCCGCGTTCGAGTCGCGGATGGATCACCATTTAGGCCCATTGGTCAAGCGGTCAAGACACCGCCCTTTCACGGCGGTAACAGGGGTTCGATTCCCCTATGGGTCACCAATATCCCGGGACTATAGCTCAGCTGGGAGAGCACCTGCCTTACAAGCAGGGGGTCACAGGTTC
>JBOFYV010000056.1:0-5135 GCA_051654865.1 Peptostreptococcaceae bacterium | reverse complement strand
TTATCAAAATTATGATGTAGAGTCATTGGCATTAAAAAAAGAGAATAAAAGAAGATTTCAACAAGAGTATGGATTAGAAGAAAAAGACTGTATGATGATAGGAATTATTTCAAGAATCACAGATCAAAAAGGTTTTGATTTAATGAAACATACCATTGAAAGTAGATGGGTAATGGATAAAATTATGGATCTTGGGGTACAATTCGTTTTATTGGGTACAGGTGAGTTAGAGTATGAAAATATGTTTGAACACTTTAAAAGTGTATACGGCGAAAGAGCGGGGATTTTCCTTACATTCAATGAAGAACTTGCACAAAAAATATATGCTTCATGTGATGTGTTTTTAATGCCTTCAGAATTTGAACCATGTGGATTAGGGCAACTGATGGCTATGAGATATGGGACAGTACCGATTGTAAGAAAAACAGGTGGATTAAAAGATACTGTTATTCACTATAATGTAACAACAAAAGAAGGAACTGGATTTGAATTTGAAGATTATTCAGGGTATTGGTTATATAAAAAAATAGAAGAAGCAAATGAGTGTTATAATAATCAACCAGAAGATTTTATGCAAATTCAAATAAATGGTATGAATGCATTATATTCATGGAAAGAATCTGCTATAGCTTATAAAGAAATGTACATAAGTCTACTAAAATAGGACATATCCCTAGAAGGCTTGTCATATACTTGAAACAGAGTATTGAGGTCGGGGGGAAATAAGGTGAATAAGAGTATTAAAAAAGTTTTACAGATTGCAAGCGTATATATAGGAACAGTAATAGGAGCAGGATTTGCTTCCGGACAAGAAATGATACAGTTTTTTACTTCATATGGTAAAAAAGGAATAATGGGACTCATAATGGCAGGAGTATTATATGCTATTATGGGCTCTATTATTTTAGAGATTATTTATGAAAAAAAATATAGTAGTTACAGTGTACTGATTAAAGAAATAATGGGAAATTCATTAGGAAAAATCATAGAAATTATAGTTAACTTATTTATGTTTGTGTGCTTTAGTACGATGCTTGCAGGAGCAGGAGCGATCATGCAACAAGAATTTAATTTATCTCCCCACGTAGGAGCGCTGATTATGTTAGGACTATGTATAATAACATTTATAAGTGGAACAAAAGGATTTGTAAAAATGAATAGTATATTAGTACCTATCTTATGTATAGGTGGTGTGATTTTAGGAGGATATATTATTATTTTTAGAGAAACAGAAGTTTTTTCTATGGTAATCCCTAAGTTACAAAGAAACTGGATATTATCAGCTATTTTATATGTCTGTTATAATACAATTACAGTTATAGTTGTTTTATGTACGTTACATAATCAATTAGAAAAAAGAAAAATTGCTAGATGGGGAGGCATATTAGGTGGAACGGGTCTAGGTATATTAGGCTTAAGTATAGGTTTAACTACCTTGATTTATTATAATAAAATTAACACTTTGGAAATTCCTATGTTAGGCATACTAATGAACTACCCTCATTTATTAAAGAAGGTGTATATGATTGTTTTACTAGCAGCTATGTACACAACAGCAATAGCAAATGGATATGGGGTAGTAGAAAATTTAGCAGAAAGCTATAGAATAAAAAAGAGAACTATTATTATAGGTGTGAGCATACTAGGGTTTTTAGGTGCACAAATGGGGTTTTCTAATATTGTTTCTAAAGTATTTCCTATATTCGGCTATATAGGACTCTTTGAAATACTCCTCATAATGGTGTATTATGGATGTATGAGAATAGAACATAGGAGGAAAGGTATTGAACACAGATAATCATTCATCCACATCTAAATATGCTACAATCACATTAGCTATAATAGGAATATTGATTGTGATAGGAATAGTAGTCTCTAAATCTAATATGATTAATAGTGAAGTAGTACAATTAAAAGTAGATAAAACAATACTTGAAATGGATCCTTTAAAAGGAAAATACATAGGGGTCAATAAGAATCAAATTTTACAAGTAACAACAGATGGAGTAAGGTCATATGGATTAGATGGTCAAGAGATATGGTCAGACACATTAACCTTAGAATCGATATGGGTAGAACAAAGAGACCCTTATTTTACAGTAGGTAGTAAAAATGGAAGAAAAGTATCTATATTTAGTGATAAGGGAAAACAGGGAGAAATCGTTACACAGAATCCCATTATTTATATTTCAATTAATGAAAATGGGGAAATTGCTTTAGTAGAAGAAACAAAAGAAGGTCATCAAGTATCTGCATATAATAGTAAGGGAGAATTTATTGCTTCAAGGGTATCTTATATAACTAGTGGAATATTTCCTATAACAGCAGAAGTAACACCAGATGGTAAGATGCTATTAATAAGCTATCTTGGCGTGAGTGGGACTAAAGTTATTTCTACGATAGAAGCGATAGGCTTAGAAAAAACAGAAACAGCTAAAATGGATAATATTATATATGCTGTGCAACAACAGGATAACTTAATCTATGAAATAGAATTCATCAATGATACTGAATGGGTAGCTGTAGGTGATAAATATATGACATTCTATAGAATGGATAGTGAAAAAATAAAAACTATACCTAATTTATATATTACATATAATCCTTATCTATATAAAAGAGCAAGTATAGGAGGATATTTCCCAGTGGTAGCAACAGATTTATCAAGTGGAAAATCTATACATGCTAAGGAATCACTCTATTTATTTAATAAACAGGGGGAAGAAATCAAAGTCATTCCTTTTGAAAATACAATTACTTACTTCTATGCAGATGGCAAAGGGGTAATAGTGGGAGAAGGGAATAAATATAAAGGATATAATAAATTAGGTAATCAATATTTTGAGTACCAAGCATCACAAGATATAAGCAAATTAGTTTATATGAATAATGAGGCTATTGCAATAAGTAAAGATAAAGTAATGTTATTAAAACCAAAGAGGAATAGATAAATGTTAGATATAATAATAATAATTTTTATTGGACTAATAGGATTGTTAGCAGCTAAAAAAGGATTTGTTAAAACAGCCTATCAAATGGTTGCATATATAGTTGCATTAGTTATCTCATTTATGGTGTACCCTATGATGAGCTTTATTTTAAAATTAACACCTATATATGAAGGAATAAAAAATTGGAATATAAGTAATATTTCTGCTATGCCTATAGTAGGTGGGTTACAAGCTCAAAACAATATAATAAGAGAAGTTACAAAATGGTTACCAGAGTTTATGACTAATGAGATGATACAAAATAATAATCCTGAGATTTATGCATTAATGAATGTGAATAATGTGGTAGAGTATATTAGTACATATATTGCAGATTTATGTATCAATGCAATGGCAGTTGTTTTTGTGTGGATAGCTGTAAGAATTGCACTAGGGATCTTTATAAGAGCGTTAGATTTATTTACTAAATTACCCTTGCTTAATTTAGCCAATAAAGTAGCTGGATTTGGGTTAGGAATTGCAAAAGGGACATTAATAGTATGGATGATTTACTTACTTATTCCCTTTCTAGTTATTTTTCCAACATTTAATGAAATTCAAGGTATACTGGGACAGAGTATACTAGCTAAATGGTTATATGATAATAATCTAATTTTAAATTACCTTAATCAGATATTTTTCTAAAAAGTCAGTTGTAGTTATAAAACTACAGCTGACTTTTTTTGTGGAAAAAGGGAGTTATAACTAATTAACACAAAAGGATAAGCACTCTCGGGTAATAAGACTAATATTATAAAGTAAGTCATAATGGAAAATTAAGGGGTGTAATAAATGGCTAATATAATTGAACTTAGAGAGATATATAAAAGTTTTTATACGGATGAGGGAGAAATAGTAGTTATACAAAATTTAAATTTAGAATTAGAAAAAGGAAAGATATTAGGGATAGTAGGACCTTCGGGAAGTGGTAAATCAACTATTTTAAATATCCTAACTGATCTAATTAAGCCTACCTCGGGAGAAGTAATTATTCAAGGTAAGATAGGATATATGTTTCAGAAGGATCATTTATTAGAGTGGAGAACAATAAGAGATAATATAACGATTGGATTAGAAGTACAAAAAAAAGTAACAGCAGAAGCTATGGAAAAGATAGATAATTTACTTAAGACTTATGGATTATGGGAGTTTAGAAATAGATATCCGAGGGAGTTGTCAGGGGGAATGAGGCAGCGCGCTGCTTTGATTAGGACGTTAGCGACTGATCCGGATATACTTTTGTTAGATGAACCATTTTCGGCGTTAGATTATCAGACAAGATTAATGGTAAGTGATGATATTTATAAAATTATAAAGAGAGAACATAAAGAGGCTATTTTAGTAACACATGATATATCTGAAGCAATCTCAATGGCAGACATTGTAGCAGTATTATCCAAGAGGCCAGCAACTATCAAAGGAACTTATGAGATCAAGTTGACTATAAATGGAGAAAAAACACCCTTGATAGCAAGAAAAGCACCTGAGTTTAAAGATTATTTTGATAGGTTATGGAAGGAGCTTGATATAAATGGTCAACAATAAAGTAAAAAATAGAGATATTGATATAAAAAAACAATCTGAAGGATATACAAAATTCCTAAGAGAAAAACAAAAAAATAAAAGGAGCATTTTATTTTGGCAGATGTTTTTGATAGTTGTATTTATAGCAGGTTGGGAAGTATTAGCTAGAATGGGTATAGTTAATACTTTTTTGCTTAGTAGTCCATCAGCGATATGGAAATTATTTTTGGAGTATTTAAAGGATGGAAGTTTATTTACTCATATAGGGATTTCTGTATGGGAAACAGTGTTAGGATTTACTATAGGGACTGTACTAGGGATTTTGATAGCTATTGCATTATGGTGGTCAAAAAAATTTGCTAAAATATGTGATCCCTTTTTAGTCGTATTAAATGCACTACCTAAAACTGCATTGGCACCTATTTTAATTGTATGGGCAGGAGCAGGAATAAGAGGAATTGTGGTTATTGCAATTACTATTTCTGTAGTTACTACAATTTTATCAGCGTATAATTATTTTATTAATGTAGAAGAAGAAAAGGTTCAGATGTTGAAAAGTTTTGGAGCCAATAAATATCAAATTTTAACTAAGTTAATCTTGCCCTCTAATGTAGGAAATAT
>JBOFYV010000055.1:0-22450 GCA_051654865.1 Peptostreptococcaceae bacterium | reverse complement strand
ACCTCCTTATCATTATAATTGGTGTATATTTACATTTTACTATACTTTTTATTAATTAAACTGAAAAGTATTAATTTTATATCTAATTATTTCTATATATTTACTTTATTTTTAATCTTAATTTACAGATAAGTTTATTGCTTAGCTGTTTAAAATACTTTATAGCGGGTATTATTATATTAAATAGTTAGCATACAAACTAAAATGAATGGAGATGTAAGTATGAGTGATTTTACACCAAGAATTAATAAACGTAATTTATTAGTAATAGCATCACTAGTATGGTTAATGGCAGGAACTATGGTTTCACTTTTAGGTTTAGAGGTTCTTTTTAGAGAACAAAAATACGTTATAATTTCATTAATCGTTGCAATTAGTGTTTTTTATATATTTTTTAATTTCATATTCAAAAAAATGGTATCAAAACATAGAGATAGAATATCAAACAAAGATCAAGAAAAATTATGTTTATTTTCTTTCTTTGATGTTAAAAGCTATTTAATAATGGCATTTATGATGACACTCGGTATAACTATTAGATCTATGTCATTTATTAATCCTCTATACTGGTCACCAGTTTATATTGGTATAGGAAGTGCATTATTTGTAGCGGGTGTGTTGTTCTTTAAGGAATGGCTATCTTGGAGTAATACTTTACAAAGCGAAGAATAGAACCTATATAGGTTCTATTCTTTTTTATAGTTATGCCATTTCTAATATATTTTTTACATCATTTCTATCTAGTGATCTTATACATCCTATATTCCCAAATCTAGTGGCTTGATTTGCCATTAAATCAAAGTTTTTATTGTCTATGTCTAATTCCTTCAGTGTAGTTGGCATTCCTAGTGACTTGAAGAATTTAATTATTTCTTTGATTCCATTTTCAGCTGTAATAGTTAAGTCTTGTTCATTGTATTCTATATCAAATACTTCTTTAGCAAACCTAGCAAATCTATTTACATCATTTTTATATACGTATTTCATCCAAGCAGGGATTATAATAGATAATGAAGCACCATGAGTTGTATTATAAAATGCACTTAATTCAGTAGCTATCATATGAGATGCCCAACAACTATTTCTTCCTGTATCTAATAGTCCGTTGTGTGCTAAGGTACTAGCCCACATTATTTCACATCTAGCATTATAGTCCTTTGGATTTGTTACTAACTTTAATCCATTGTTTACTACAGTTTTCATTAAAGCTTCTCCTAATCTATCTGTTAACTCTACATTCTTAGTATCTGTAAAATACCTCTCCATCGCATGAGATAGTATATCTACTACTCCACAAGAAGTTTGATAGTTTGATGTAGATAAAGTAACTTTTGGATTTAATATTGCAAACTTAGGTCTTAATAAAGGGCTTAATATATCGTATTTTGAATTAGTTTTAGGATTTGTAATTACTGCACCTATACTACCTTCACTACCTGAAGCCGCTATTGTTACAACTACACCTACAGGTATTGTACTAGTTATTTGTATATTTTCTGTGAATAAATCCCATACATCTCCATTATAGTTTGCTCCTGCTGATATAGCTTTAGCTGTATCTACTATACTGCCTCCACCTACTGCTATTATCATATCTATATTCTCATCTTTACATATTTTTACGCCTTCTCTTACTTTATCTATAGTTGGATTTTGAACTATTCCAAATAATTCTATGTACTGTATATTATTATCCTCTAGAGACCTTCTTATATTTTTTATTAGATCTGAGTTTTTTATATAATTTCCATTACTTCTAACTATTAATGCTTTTTTTCCGTATTTTATACATTCATTTCCTATATTCTTTTCACTATCTTCTCCAAATATTATTTTGGTATTAAAGCTCCATTCAAAGTTATTCATTTGTCACCTCTTTGTCAGTTTCTTTTTCAAAATATGCATCTATTATAAGTGTTTTAATCTTTATTGCTTATTATATATTACAATAAATACTGACGTTGTACAATATTTCAAATATAGTTAGATATTTAGTATCGATTGGCTGTTTTGTCTAATATCTTTCTTAATATCTTCACACTTAATACCACAATAATTGATGCTACCAAAGCTTCTTCTGTTGACTTTGTAATATAATTATTTATTAATTCTTTGGCTAATAATATGTAGCATATAAGTGCAAATAATAAATAATTGCAGTTTATTAATATGTTTACCAGTTTTTGAAGGTATCCTTCATTGTATCTTTTTCTTGATTTTATTATAGATTTGCTTAGATTTTTTATATTAACTATAAAATCAAACAAGCCATACTTTACTAATATACATAAGCACAAGCTTATCATATAAGGTATTTTATATACATATGCTACTGCTATTGACACAATTATTATTCCTATAAATACAATACTATTCATTACATTTTTTATAAATTTACTTCCTATAAGTGCTAGTATTCCTAATCCTAATATATATTCCATAAAGAGCTCACTTCCTTTGAATAATTCCTTTAATAAAATTATAGCCCTATATTATATATAAATTCAAATTTTATTAAATTAAATAAGACCATGAAACGTTATATTGTTCATGGCCTTATTTTTAATTTGTTAAAATATTTTCTTTTTTATATTTAGAAGTATAAACATAGCTACAAATCATAGATGTAAGAGGAGATACTATAACAAGACCTATACATCCTACAAATGTATGTAAAATCTCAGACGATATGAACTTTGTATTAAGTATACTCATAATAGGAGTTCCTTGTGCCATATATACCATCATAACGGCTATAAAACTTCCCATATAAGCAAGTAATAAAGTTGTAGTTTGAGAACCTACTATAGATTTTCCAATGGTAAGTCCTGAAAATAAAATTTCTTTACTTGATATATCAGGTTTTTTATCCACTAATTCATCAATTGCAGCTGATATATCTATACTTAAATCTAGAATTGCTCCCGAACATGATAAGTATATTCCAGCTTGGTATATAAGTGTTAAATCTAGATTTTGATATCCTGCATAAAGTAAAGATTCTGACCACTGCATTACAGATCCATGTATTTTGAATATATCTCCAAATACTATTGCTAATATACAAGTAATCAGAGATGCTAACACTGTTCCAATTATTGCACAGTATGCCTTTGTAGTAAATCCTCCTACTAATATTAGTGTTACAACAGATATTATAATCCCTATTGTAAGAGCTAAAAATATCGGATGATATCCTTTAAGTAACATCGGTATAAATAATTTAAATATACATACCAACGTAAAAGTAAAAGATATTATTGTTCTAACTCCAGTACTTCCCGAAAATATTACAAGCACTATTACAAATAAACCTATTAATAATACTTCCTTATCTAGTCTATAATGGTCTATCATATTTGCAAAGATAAATTTATTATTCTCATTTTTCTCTATAAGAACAAATGCTTTATCATTTACTTTAAATATCTTATCTTCTTCTAACTTTCCGCTTAACAAGTTTACCCCTTTGACCTTCTCTCCCTTGAATGTCCCATTTAGTATCTCTATATCACACTTTTGCTCCCCTTGCTTTACCATACCTATACTATGAACATTAGAATTATCTACAGATACTACCTTCGCTTTTACACTTTCTGAATTTTTATATATTTGCTTTTCAAATCCAGTTGGTAATAATAGCAATACAACTATTGCTAGGATACATATTATAGAAAACACTACATTTCTGTTTTTGAAGAATTTTTTAATGTTATATTTCATATTTGGCTTATTCATTTGTTACTTTAAACCACACATCTCTACTAACTTTTTAAATATATCTGTATTATCATATGAACCATTAAACATTTCTTCATTTACACCTTTAGCATATAATGGTACTGGTACCCCTGTATGAGAATAAGACGTCCACCCTATTCCTGCTTTGTTGTTTAATATATGAGTTAGTGTTACTGTTAACGGCTCATATCCACCATATAAAATATCTGTTTCTATACTCTCTTCCCTTTTATCTGATTCTTTCATAGTCTCTTTAAATGCTACTTCTAGTTTTTTATATTCATAATCCGATAGTACTAACATTTCATTTTCTTTTTTAGATGAATCTTTATCATCCTTAGTTATAAGCCCAAAGTTTTCCTTTATCATAGGAAGAACATCTTTAAACTTAGCATTCTTATTTTCTTCTTTAAATTTATTTAATAACTCATCGAATGCTTCATATGATATTTTTTGATTTTGTAATAAGTCAAATGCAGTATCATATCCAGTTGTTGCTTGTCCTATAGACATACCACCTGTTTCATGATCTCCTGTTACAAGTATTAACGTATCCTCTGGATTTTCATTGTAAAACTCTACAGCCTCAGCTATTGCTTCATCAAATGCTATAGTATCCCCTATGTTACTTTTTGCATCATTAGCATGACCAGCCCAGTCAACTTTACCTGATTCAACCATCATAAAAAATCCTTTATCATTATCTAATACATCAATCCCTTTTTTTACAAAGTCCTTTAAAACTAACGAATCCTTGTCACTATCTATATCATATTCCATTGCTCCACCTTGAAGTTCTGGATTTATAGCATATACTTTTTCACTTTTACTATCTAGTTTGAGTATTTCTTCTTTATCATTTGTAACATTATATCCTTTTTCTTTTAGTATTTCATAAGCATCTTTTTGTTTTTCATCTTCACCTTTTGCACTATCTAGTGACCCACCTGCAAAGTAGTCAAAATTACTATCACTCATTTGCTTTGCTATATCATAATAATTTCCTCTAGATTCAGTATGTGCATAAAATGCAGCTGGTGTAGCATGATTTAGTGTTACGCTGCTTACTATACCTACTTTATACCCATCTTTTTTAAGTTTTTCTGCGATAGTTTCTGTTTTAGTTGTTTTGTCTGCATGAAGTCCTATTACTCCACTATGAGTTTTTACTCCACCGGCTATAGATGTTGCTGTAGATGCTGAATCTGGTGCAAATGAAGTTGAGTCTTGTGTTGTCACATTACCTACTACTGGGAATTGAGTGAATCCTAGTTTTTCTAATTCTACTTTATTTTTGTTTGCGATTGTTCCATTGTATACTTGTGCTGCGTTTACTTGTGTGTGTGACATTCCATCACCTATGAACAGAAATATGTATTTTGGTTTTTTTATGCTGGCTTGTTGTACTTGTGTTTTTGTTTCCACATCTGTTTGGGTATTGTTTGTAGATTGGCATCCTGTTAATACAGATGTTGCTATTGTTGCAGATAATAATATGATTGCAAATTTTTGTGGCCTCTTCATTATTTCATTCCCCTTTTTTATACAAAATTTTTATTGCTCAATTAAAGTTTAAAGCTATTTTGTTAAATAAATATTAATGTTATGTTAATATTGAGTTAATAAAATAATAAAAGCCCTGGATTAATCCAAGGCTATAAGTCGGTTGACTCTTTCCATGTTATGCTACAATCAAATACTACTGAATCTAAAACACTTTCTCTATTTTCTATCATATCTATTAGTAATTTTGTTGCATGTTTTCCTTCTTGATATGTAGGTTGATCAATGGTTGTTACTGATGGTGATGCATAAAGCGACCAATCTAAATTGTCAAATCCAATTATTCCAACTTGCTTTGGTATATCCCACCCTATATATTTTGTGGCTTTAAATACTTTTTGTAGCATTTTACCATGAGCTGCAAATATAACTACTTTTTTACTTATATTTACATACTTTATCAATTCTTTACTTAAGTCTTTGTAAGATATTTGTATCTCAGGCATTACTATATGCTTATTAGCACCTACCGCTTCTAATGCATCTACAAACCCATTTCTTCTCTCTACTCTTGTAATTTTAGTATCTAGACTTTCTGATATAAATATAAATTCCTCATATCCTCTATTATAAAGTTGAGTTATAGCTTTATATGTTATATCGTAATTATTTGTTTTTACACACTTACCTTTAAACTCTGGTGTAACAGTATCTATATAAACTATTTTTTTTCCCATTTTTTCAATATATGTAGAAAGTTTACTAAATTCCATAGTAGGTTGTATGATAAATCCATCTACCCCCATATCTAGCATTCTATCAATATATTTTTTTTCATTTGAATATTCGAAATTACTATTCCCTACTATAATTTGATAATCTTCTTTTTTAGCTATTTCATCTATCCCTTTTACTATATTGTTGCTAAAAGGATGTGTTATATCCGCAACGATAACCCCTATTAAACGTGACTTTTTTGATTTTAGACTTTGAGCCATTATATTTGGACTGTAATTAGTTTCTTCAATTACTTGCTCAATTCTTTTCTTTGTTTCTTCAGACATTTTCTCAAATTTCCCATTTAAATAGAAGGATACTGTCGTTTTTGAAGTATTAGCTTTTAAGGCTATATCTTTTATTGTTAATTTTTTCCGTTCGCTCACCTAAGTCCCTCCTTATTTATGTATTTCATTAATTATTATATCATATAATGTATGATGATTTAAAGAAAGGATAGGCTTTGAATTTGATTAGTATTTTATTACTTCCTTTTTTATACTTTCATTATTCTTAGTTATAAGAACTACCTTCCCATAAATATGATGACCATCTACAATTAATAATTTTTTCCCTTTAAATATTTCATTATGACAAACTGTTAGTATATATGTGTTTTCTTTATATATTATCTTTATAGCTTCAGCTTCATAATCTTCTAATATTCTACCATTACAATTTTTAACTGGTATTTTTTCAACTTCTAAATCACTTTCTTTTTTAGAACTATTAATAACTGTTAGTATTGAGGTAAATCCATCTCCACTTAATGTGGTAATTAGCTTATCCTGTAATTCCATTTTGTTATAATCATAAGATACTATTTTTTTCTCTATATGCTTATCTAGTTTATTTAAATGATGCAGTGTTAATATACCATTGTTTCCTTTGCATATAGTTTTTTTATCTTGTAGCTTTATATCTTTTGCAAATTGGAAATTTTGACTGTATTTATGAGTTCCTTCTCCATAAAATCTATCTACTAATACCCATATATCAGGCTTTATATAAACTACTACTCTATTAGTAAAAATACCTTTGTTTATATATCCTAGATGAGATCCTTCAAAATAATCATAAGTACACTTAGTTATAAATGGATGTTTTATAGGCGTTGCTACACTATTATATGCCCAAGAGCCATTTAATTTTGTAAATTCTTCATCATCAACCATAGTAGTATTATGCGCTTTACAGCTTTTTAAATATTCTCTATCTTTATTTCCCTCTATATATGTGTATCTACCTGGGTCTATTAGATAATCTTCTCCATTAGCAAAGATACTCATATGGAGAAGATCAGCATGTCCGTGTCCACTACCTAGAGTTCCACAATGGATATACATATAGTTATCATTTTCTGACCACCCTGATCTCATATAATAATTTCCACTATCTTCAAAACCATAGGATACATATTCTGGTTTTTTAGATTCTATTTTTTTGTATTCATTTATAGAATCATAGCCAAGGCTCCATATACTTTCATAGTCTATTTCTTCATATCCCCCAAACTTTAACACACCATCTTCAAATAAATAAGCTGCTTTTGTTATCATATCTCTTAAATCAGTATCATCACTATCACTTTGACATATTTGTTTGTGATTAGGCTTTTTCATATATAGATTTGCATATGCTAATTTTTTAGTTTTTTCTAAAATTGTGGTTGGTATTTCTATATTATTTCTTTTACATAGTATTATAGTATCTAGATAACAGTGAAGAACTTCATTTAAGTACATTGGTGATTGTTCCCAGTGCATTCCATCTTCCATTATTTGAAAATCAATCTGCTCTTCTAATCTTTTAAGTGATAATTCTATGTATTTTTTAGTGTTCTCATTGTCGTTTAAAAATAGTGCTATTGTTAATAATCCATGACTTTCAAGAACTCCCCAATTACTTAATTTCCTGTTATCTTCATAATTATTATATAAATACTCTGCATGCTCTTTTAAAGATTCTATAAAAGTTCTTGTTGTTTTTTCATCCATATATTCACTTTTATAAAAGTATGAATATGCCTTGATCCAATTTTCTCCTCTTATACCTGCTTCTATCGTTCTCCATGTAGTTTTATTAGTTCCTTCTACTGGTCTAACATTCTTTATCCAGTGAGTAAGCTGATTTATAAAAGTTTTAGTATATTTTTCATCTTTGGTTAATAAATATGCCTCCCCTAACGTTATCCAGTATCTATGTCTATTTAACATAAATATCCATTCTTCATCATTGTTTGGTGTCTCATCCCATACAATATCATTAGTAAAAGTGTATGGAATAAAAGTTCTTTCCATATCCCACTTCCATTCAAATCTAAAAGTATTATTAGCTACATCGTTGGCTATTCTTATAGTTTCTTCAACTTCATTTTTATAATTATTTATACAATAGTCAGGTATATTTTCTATATCTTTATTATCTAAATATAAATTTATATTCATATTAATTCTCCTCAATTTATTTAAAGTAAATATAGTTTATTAGTAAATAAAAAGTTGCTTAATATCTAAGCAACTTTTCTTTTATCTATCGATTTACACTTCCTAGGTTTTTATTTTCTATTAGGTCTAATACTTCATTTTCAGTAGATATGCTAATATCCCCTATTTGTGTTTGTTTTAGAACTGCTGTAGCTGTTGCAAATTCGATTATATCCTTAGGATTTTTATTTTTTATAAATCCATGTATAACTCCCGCTGCAAATGCATCTCCACCACCAATTCTTGATACCATACTAAACTCATATTTTGATGCTTTATATATTTTCTCTCCATCAAATAATACTCCTGATAAAGTATGATAGTTAAATGCATTTCCACTTCTAAGAGTTGTCACTACATTTTTGACATTTAATTCTTCTGTCATATATTTAAATTGATTTATTAAATTATCATCCTTTGTAGTATCCGTTGCAGCATCAAATACCTTAAAATTACTAGTGTCTTTGTTTAACCATCCAAAGCATATGTAACTATCTTTTACTATTGGCTTTAAAGTTTTTGCAAATTCATCATAGCTCTTCCATAGACTGCTTCTATAATTTAAATCTACACTTATCTTTATATTTCTTTTTTTAGCTTCATCTATTATTTTAGTTAAAGTTTCTGTAAGTGATTTATTAAGTGCAAAGCTTATTCCTGATATATGAATAACTTCTACTTCATCTAATAACTCATCTATATCTATATCCTCGTATCTTAAGTCATTGATTGAAGAATATTTTCTATCATATGTAACTTTCGCTTTTCTTGCAGATATCCCTTCTTCATAATAGTAAATACCTAATCTATCACCCTTTGATATTATGTGTTTGCAGCAAACGTCATTACTTTTTAAAAATATTTTTGCAGCTTTTCCTAAATCATTATCCGGTAGGCTAGTTAGCATTATTGTATCTATACCTAAATTGCTAAGTCCAACTGCAACATTTGCTTCAGCTCCACCAAAACAAAAATCAAAATTACTCGCCTGGCTAATTTTTAGGTTTGATGGTGGTGTAAGCCTTAATAAAATTTCCCCAATTGCCAAAACTTTTTTCATATATACCTCTTTTTATTTTCTTATTTCTTTTACTTTGTTTATATATTTTCTAGTTTCAATTTCTATAGCATTAGAGTTTTCTAGTTTTGTAAGTGCACTACCTATACTAACTACATTGCATCCATTTTCAAACCATTTTTCCATATTATCAAAACTTACTCCCCCTGATACCATAACACCTAGGCCTTTTATTGGACCTTTTATGTCTTTTATTATTGAAGGTTTAAATGCTGATCCTGGGAATAGTTTTATCATATCTGAACCATACTCTCTAGCTTCTACTATTTCTTTTATAGTAAAACACCCTGGTATATAAGGAACTCCATATCTATTACAAAGTATCGCTGTTTCTTTATTAAAGCTAGGACTTACTATAAATTTTGCTCCTGCTAATATTGCTATTCTTGCAGTCTCTGTGTCAAGTACAGTACCTGCACCTATTATTACATTGTCTATTTTTTCTTTGCTTAATTTTGAAATAACATTATTAGCACCATCTATTGTAAATGTTACTTCTATTATATTACATCCACCTCTTATAGCAGCCTTTGCAACTTCAATACCTTCTTCTTCTGTATCAGTTCTTAGTACTAATACAAATCCTTCTTTTTCTATATTTAATAAAGTATGTATTTTTTCCATTATCTCACTAACCATCCACCATCAACAGCTAATATATGTCCATTTACATAATCAGAGGCTTTAGATGCAAGGAATACAACAGTTCCCATTAAGTCTTCTACTTGTCCCCATCTATTGGAAGGTATTCTTGAAAGTATTTCTTGGTTTCTATTTTCATCAGCTCTTATTGGTGCTGTGTTAGCTGTTTCTATGTATCCAGGTGCTATAGCATTTATTTGAACATTATGTGCTGCTAATTCATTTGCAAATGCTTTTGTTATTCCTGCTACAGCATGCTTACTTGCTGTATATGGAGGTACAAATTTACCACCTTGGAATGATAGCATTGATGCTATGTTTATTATTTTACCAGACTTTTTCTCAACCATTATTTTAGCTACTTGTTGAGATAAATGGTAAACTGCATTTAAGTTTATATCCATTACTGCTTGCCAGTCCTCAGATTTATATTCTAATAATGGAGCTCTTCTTATTGTTCCTGCATTATTAACTAATATATCTATCGTTGAGTATTCTCTTAAGCACGTTTCTATTACTTCATTTCTACATTCTTCCTTAGTTAAATCACCTTTTACGAAAACTATTTTTCTTCCAAGGCCTTCAACTATTTCTTTTACTTCATTTGTATTATCATCAAATGTAGTTACTAATAAATCAGCTCCAGCACTTGCTAATGCCTCTACATAAGCCATTCCTATACCTGTATTTCCTCCAGTAACTATTGCTACTTTACCTTCTAAATTAAAAAAATCTAATGAAAACTTATTTACCATTTGATATTCCCCCTAATTATAATCCCACTTCTTGTGGCACTAAATCTTCTCTACATATTATAGATGTCATTTCTTGAATATTATTTACAGCTGCATTTATTATGTTTTTAAGTGAATCCTCTGAATTTAATACTAAAGTATTCATAACTACTTCAAGTATACAACCTACTGAAACTCCACCTATTACATATTGATTTTTAGATTCTTCATTTAATAATATTTCTCTTGATGCTATTTGGAATGGTGCTCCACCAGTCATATCTGCAAATATTATTAGATCTTTGTTGTTTGCCACATATTCTTGAACCATTATCGTGTAATCATTATGTGTTAATTCTTCATTTAAGTTTATTGCATCTATATTGTTGTTTACTCCTGTTAATAACTTTATTGCTGATTTCATACCTGTTGCATATTCCCCATGGCCAACTATTAATATTTTCATCTTCTCCACCTCGTATTATATTAAGTATAAAGACAATGATTTAAAACTATTCAAACCATTGTCTTTTATTTATTTTCATTTCAAATTATTAACTATACAAGCACTCCTAGTAATGAACCTAGTATACCTAGTACTAATGTTAATCCTATTAACTTATATGTAGTCCATTTTTTCTTCTTTATTAAGTAGAATACAAGGATTGTAAATAGTCCAGGTAATAATGCTGGTGCTATTTTATCAAGCATTTCTTGTATTGATACTACCTTTTCTCCACCATCAGGCATAGAAGCTACATATTGAATTCCTATATTTACTTTTACAAATGATACTGCTAACCCTGATATAACTGTTACCCCTATCATACTAGCTACAGCTGATATTTGAGCCATCTTTTCACTTAATGTATCTATTATACTTGTTCCTAACTTATATCCATACATACCTGTAGCTAATTTTATACTTAATAATATTATGTTCATGCCTAAGAAGAATAACAGCGGACCTGCTACTAATCCATCTTGTGCTAAACTTGCTCCTATTGTTGATAAAAGTGGTGCTAGACAAAACTGTGCTAGTGAATCACCTATACCTGATAAAGGTCCCATTAATGCTAATTTTATTGATCTAGCATCTTCTGGCTTACTACCATTATCTAGCATTACTAGATGCATACTTGTTATAAATGGTAGGAAGTGAGGGTTTGAGTTGAAGAACTCAACGTTTGAGCTTAATGCTTCTTGGAACCCTTCTTCATCATCTTTATATATTTTCTTTAAAGAAGGATATAATATATTTGCATATCCTAATCCTTGATAATTTCCATAGTTAAATCCATTTTGAAGAAAATATGCTCTAAGCGAAGTTTTTAAATAGTCCTTCTTAGTTAAAGCATTTTTAGAATCATTTCTAGACATTGTATTAGATACCATCTTCAAACACTACCTCCCCATCATTATCATCTGAATCATTGTTGTTTCCTTTTACGAAAAATACTAGTAACGCTACTGCTGTTCCTACAAATGCAACCCCCATTACCGGCAATTGTAAGTACCCTATACATATGTATCCTATTAGTACGAATGGTAATAACTCTATCTTTACCATAACTGATAATATCATTGCAAATCCTATTGCTGGTAACATTACCCCTGCAACACTAAATCCATCTATTAACCACTGTGGTATATATGATATAGCTGTTTGTAATCCGCTAGTACTCATTGCTCCTATGAACCCTATCATAAAGCCTACTAATGCAAATACCCAAATTGTAGCATTTGCGCCTATTTTAAACTTAGTATAGTTCTTCTCTTTTATACCCTTAATTGCATACTGGCTAAGACCTGCTGTAGCTGTATATGTAGCTGTAATTAAAAACTGGAATGCAACTGCAAATGGGAATGATAATGCTAATGCTGAAGCAGGATCTACCCCTTCGCCTTTCATTGTAATCGCCATTAATGTACCTATAATACCAGGACCCATTGGATTTGGAGGAACTGTACCACCTGCACCAACACCAAATCCCATAAATGCTAATTCACCTATAGCTCCCATTGCTAAGGCAGTTGGTATGTCACCTAGGATAACCCCTACCCCAAAAGCTAATATTAAACAACGTGCTGAGTATATTCCTAATAACATACCTGCTAAACAGAATCCCGTCCAGATACCTATTAGAATACCTTGAGTTAATGTAATTTCCATTTATCTCACCCCTTTTTTAACCTTTTATTATATATATTTAGTTATATCTACTTGAACAGCCCCATCATTTCCAGAAGGTGTCGTCTTAGTATTAAACTTCATATTATGCTTTTTTACTAACGTTCTAAAAGCAGTTTTATCATCTTCTCCTAAGAATATAGAACGAGTAACTAATTCTTTACCAGGTGCATTATGTATATTCCCTATATTTATTTCACTTACTGGTACACCTCCATCAATAAGTTTTAATGCATCTTCTGGAGTTTTTACTACTATAAATATCTTTTGCTTAGGTGATGCTTTATGTATTACCTCGCAAGTCTTTTCTATTGAGAAAAATCTCATTGCTATTGATTTTGCTACAACTGTTTTCATTAATGTCTGTTGTATTGGATCAACACTAGCTTCATCATTGGCTACTATTACAGTATTAACACCTAAAGCATTTAACCACATTTGCCCCTGACCATGTATTAATCTTTCATCAATTCTCATCATTTCAATGTTTACATTACTCATTTTTTCTCTCTCCTTAATATAATTTATAGTTTTAATTTATCAATACAACTTACCAGTATAATTCCCAGTCTTTATAGAATCTCATTAAGGCTTCTAAGTAGAAGTAATCTCCCCATATGTTACCTTCGTCTACACCTTTTCCTGAGTGCCAAGAATAAACACCATGGTATAAAACCGGTTTACCTTCTGCAACTTCTTCACTTGTATAATTATTAATTAAAGATTTAAGTATATTATGCATTGCATATTTATACACTTCTTTATCTGGATCTACTTCTGATAAATACTTATTCATCTCATGCATACCGCAAACTGCTATAGCTGCAGCCGATGAATCTTTTGAATGACCATCTCCATCATTAAATATTAAATCCCAATAGCATACATTATCCTCTGGTAATCTATTTAAGAAATAATTAGTCATCCCTTTGTAAGTATTAAAACAACTTTCATTCTTAGTATATTTGTAGTTTAGAGGTATACCATATACTCCCCATGCTTGACCCCTAGCCCACGCTGAATCATCATTGTATCCTTGTCTAGTAACACCTTTTAGTGGCATTCCATTTTCATTATTCATATAGAACGTATGATATGCTGATGCATCATCTCTTATTACATTATTACAAGATGTTACAAAGTGTGTATTAGCAATTTCTCTGTACTTGTTATCTCCTGTAACATCACTTGCCCAGTATAGAAGCGGTATATTTAGTAAGCAGTCAATTATAAATCTGTAATGATCTTTATGACCTAACTCTCCCCAAGCTTGAATAAATCCTCCTACTTCTTGGTATCTAGATATTAATTTATCAGCTGCCTTTATTGATGCTATCTTTGCATCTAATGAGTTTGTTAGCTTATATCCACTTACACAAGATAGTGAGTATAAAAATCCTAAATCATGATGATCTATTTCAATATCTTTTTCTACTCTATTTTTAAATGATGCTACATTTTTATCAGCCAGCACTTTATACTTTTCATCATTTGTATACTCATAAGCTAACCATAATAATCCTGTCCAGAAACCATCTGTCCACTCTATGTTATCTATTATTCCATACTTATTTTCTTTAGTTGCTGATGATGGAAATCTATTTTTAAAATATTCCATATTTGCGTCTATTTGAGCTATTGCACCTTCTATTGCTTTTTTAACTTCAGCTTTTGTTAGAAGTTTACTTTCTAAAAATTCTTTAGATTTTTTAATATCTTCTACTTCAATTTTCTTTATTTTGTTTGTTTTTTCTAAATTAATTTCTGCTATCATATTTCCCCCTATTTTTAATTACCTTAGTGTGTCCATTGATATGTGGTCCATATCAGTAAATGTTTGATTTTCTCCACACATTCCCCATATAAAAGTATAGTTACTTGTTCCTACTCCAGAGTGTATTGACCAACTTGGAGATATTATAGCTTGTTCATTTTTAACTATTAAATGTCTTGTCTCTGTAGGTTCTCCCATTAAGTGAATTATTCTAGTATCTTCTTCCATATCAAAGTAGAAGTAAACTTCCATTCTTCTTTCATGAGTATGACATGGCATTGTATTCCATGCACTTCCTGGTTCTAATACTGTAAGACCCATTAATAACTGACAACTTTCACAAACATTTGGATGTACATATTGATAAATTGTTCTTTTGTTTAGTGATGCATCGTCTCCCATTTTCACTGGATTTGCTTTTTCTATTTCTATTTTAACTGTTTTGTATTCTTTATGTGCTGGTACTGAATTTATATAAAACTTTGCTGGATTTTCTTGATTTAACGATTTGAATATTATTTCTTTGTTCCCTTTTCCTATATATATACCATCTTTGTTGTTTAGAGCGAATTCTTCCCCATCTATTATTACTATACCTTCGCCTCCAACATTTATAACACCCATTTCTCTTCTTTCTAAGAAATAGTCAACTCCCATAGCTTTCCCTGCTTCTAATTTTAAACTTTCATTAACAGGCTTTGCTCCTCCGAATATTATTCTGTCTACATGGCTATATGTAAGTTCTATTTTATCATCGATAAAAACTTCTTCTACCATATAATGGTCTCTCAATTGATTAGTGTCATAGTGTTTCGAATCATTTGGATGATTTGCATATCGATTATTCATAATTTCCCCCAATTTATATATTATTTTAAATTGTAAAACCGTTTTACTAAACCGTTTTACTAACTTTCTTAATTACATTCTAAATCGTTTTCCTTTTATTGTCAATAATTTTTTTTAACATTTTTTATCTTTCTATTTTTATTTTTTATTAGTATCACAATTATATATACTTTATTGAATATAAAATAACCAATCAAGGTAAAACGGTTTACAGAGTTATTAGATATTGTATCAAATAACCCTGCAAACTCTTTGCTTTGATTAAGTAGTCATATATTTTATAACTTGTATCTAATCTAATACCTATCTTTTTATTGTACAAACTTCACTCATATTAGATTTATTACCATGTTTGTCTACTGCTACAACACTAAGTCCATAATTTTTATTTTTATCTAGCTTTAAGCTTATTTTTTCATTATTTGTTTGTTTTACTTTTTTACCATCTAAATAAACTTCATAGTATTTTACAACTTTTTTATCATTAGGATTTGTCCATGATACTTTCACCTTATTTTTATTTTGATTTTTGTATACTATGTTAGTTGGTGCTTTTATTTTATTTTCTTCCTTTAATTTGAACTCTGCTTCTATAGTTGCTCCTTTTGTATCACTTACATTTATTTCTAATACAACTTTCTCAGAAGCTTCTACTACGGTTACTCTATCATCCTTAGATATTAAATCTCCAACCTCTTTATCTAACTCTACTCTTATAGTTCCACTATTTTTCATAGTTGGATCTGAAACCCCTACTTTTAGAGTCCCATTATTCTCACTTACCATTATAGATGCTTTTTTATCTGCTTTAATAAACTCTACACCTTGATTGTCTTCCCATAAATTAGCTGCTGTAATGTTTAATTTATTTTCTCTTACTGCATGTACATTTTCACTATTTTCTAATATTTCAATATTCGGATTTTTATAATATTCTTCAACTTCTTGTTCTGATTTATTTGGTAAAAGTACATATGAATACTTTTCATTATTTGGATCTACACCATGGTCTATCCACATAGTTAAGAAATTATTTTCTACCTCTTTGCTTGCCTCTGTTCCATTTATATCATTCCAATTACCGACTCTATGGTCTCTTAATACATTCAGATTAGCCTTCTCTGGGAAATAATATCCTATATCAGTATTTTCTTTATTTCCTTTTATATGAGCCCAATTTACGCCTTCTTTAATATCTGAGTCTCCTATATTTTCTATAGTCTTATTACCATCTACTGTAAATACTTCATTTCCAACTTCAGATATTCTTCTGTTCTCTACAATTGTTTCAACAGTTCTTCCCTTTGTACTATCTATGTCAGAACCTAAAGCAACTATCTCATCATCAAACATAAACCATGATTTCTTTGCTTTTAAGTCCATTTTATACTTTTCATCTTTTTCTTTTGGGTTAGTTTTATCTAGGTACATACCTGATATACCATAGTTATCATCAATAACACTTCCTCCTACCCAATCATTTCCATTTACCACTTTAGAACCGCCAGCTTCATCATAAAGCTTCACTGTATCTACAGTAGTACCTGCCAACCTCTTCGGATCTACTGTTGGCCAGAATCCTTTAGAATACTGTTCAACATCACCATTATATAAATATGTCATTCCATCTGCTGTATGATATCCCTTTGTATTTTCTTTATTCATAGCTTCATACATATAAGTTCTATCTGAATACTTACTTATACCATATACAAATCCTGGTCTTCTATGTACAACTCTATCCATAATAGAATAGTTGTAGTGTCCTAATAATTCTCCACTGGATTTGACTGTATCATCATTTAGAATTTGTTTTAGCATTGCTCTAAACTCTAAATCTATAGTAGTCTCAACTATATCTTTAGCATCATTTGACTCAACCCAATATTTAACTACACCCTTAAGTCTATTAGCTTCGGCTGGAGATGCTGCTGGTATGAAGTATTTTACAATACTCTTTATAACCCCTTCTCCATTCTCTATATCTTGCCATTTTGATCTAGATATAGATCTTCCGTTTACCATATCCATTATTAATCCTTTGTACATTAAAGGCTCAAAAGATTTTTTTATAACATCATATATCATTTGAACATTTTCCTCAGGTATTGCCCACTCTGTTCCAGCTAATATGTAGTTCATTTTACCTATACCTGAAACTAATATTGCTCCATATGTCCCTGTGTAAGGTATTGCATCATGTTGTATTAGAGAACCATCTTCATATATACCATTTTGATCTGCTGGCTTTTCTACCTTTGTAACATACTCTAGTTCTTGTAATAAATCATTGCTTGCTTCTTGAACCTTAGCTCCATCTTTTACAAGTAATGCTTTATATATAACTACTTGGCACATATCTAATCTATTTGCTCCATCACTTGATATCGGGTTTTCTCTAGGACTCCATTGGTCTCTCGCATTTGGAACAAAATGATCAATTACTTGTCCAAATCTTTCAAGCTCTTCATTAGTAAGGTAATCTTTTATCATAACTAACGTATCATTTAGTCTTTGAGGTGTACCGATTTGCCAATCCCACCAGTTGTTGTAATAAGTATCCTCATTGTATCTATTAATTATTAACCAATCTAATCCGTATAAAACATCTTTTATTAATTCAGGATTACCTTTTAATTCTGATCCTTCTAATAAATATGCTTTTGCCATTTCTCTTAATCTTTCAAAGCTTTTTGTTATATGATTTGAATTAGTTGTACTATCTAGATCACGCCATAAGTAATTTTTACTTTTATCTTTATTCATTGTACTCCAATAATTATCTGCAACCTTTACTATAGAATCTACAGCTTCTTTATCTTCTGCTGATATTAGCTTATTTGGAACTAATGAATCATATATCTTATTTAATAAAATATCATATGTATCTTCTTTGTAGGTCTCTACAACTAGTTCAAAACTTCCTAATTCTCTACCATCATTGTCCTTAGCTACAACTCTTGTAGTTCCTGGATTTATCCCTTTTACTATGCCATCTTCTATTGTAGCTATTTGAGTATCATCTATTTCTAAAGTATATTCCTCTGTTGTGTATTCAGGATAAGCCTTCTCCTTAACTATATAATGTTTCCCCTCATCTATAGTTATTAATTCTTTTTCAAATTCAACTCTATCTATCTCTACCTTATCTGTAACTTCTATATTACATTCTGATTTTAAGTCTGGATAATTTTCTATTTTAGCTGTTATAGTTGCTACCCCATTTTTCTTTGAAGTAAATACCCCATCCTTTACCTCAACAACACTTTCATCACTACTTTCCCATATAACAGATTCTTTACTAGCATCTACTGGCTCTATCGTATAAGTTAATTTTCCACTTTGACCTGGCTTAACCTTTAACGACTTATCTGATAAATCGATACTTGTTGGAGCTGGTGTAAGTTCTTCAAGTTTAAAATCGTCTATATATACTATTCCTGATGTTCCACTATTTAATGATGAATCAAACTGCACTACAATTCTTAATCTAACTGCATCTTTATTTGCTGTAAAACTATTATCAAAACTTGTCCAATCAAAGGTACCCGATAATTTACCTAAGTTCACTGTTTCTAATACTTTATTTGATCCATCTAATTGCTCAGCTTTTATAAGTATTGGACTATGAGATGTACTCGTAGTATCTTCTCTTCTTAAATTTTCCCCTTTTATCCATCCACTTAATTTATACTGTTTTCCCCCTTGTATTTGAGGCGAAGACGTTGTAACAGATTTGAAAAATCCTACAGACTTATTCAAAGTTATTTTAACTGCCTTATCACCACTTTTTGCATCTGCTGTGATTTCTCCTATCATAGTAGACGGAAACTCCTTATACGTTGACATTTCCCAATTTCTAGGCTTAATACTATCTACCCATAAGTCTTTATCTGGACTAGTTGATTTAAATGTATCTTCGAAATTTCCATTCATATCTATTTCATTATTTTTAGGTGTTTGATTTAATTCAGATAAATTAATATTTTGATTATCTGAATCAAGTGCCTCTACTTTTACTGTAGCAAATGGCACTAGATTATTAACTATCAGTACTGCTGCTAAACCTTTGTATAACCCTTTTTCAAATCGTTTTTTATTCATACATCCCCCTAGAATATTTACGCGTTCGGTTAACTTATTGATTTGTACTATTGTTAACAGAAACTTACGTATTATTTATTTGTTGTAAAACAGTTTTATTAAACCGTTTTACTAGTATCTCAATTACATTCTAAAACGCTTTCCTCTAGTTGTCAATAAATTCATTTAATAATCCACCTCTTTATTATTATGCTACATTGCTTATCTCTGTTTTTTAATGAATACAAATACTTACATCTGTTTTTACCTTAAAAATGTTCATAAAAAAACAAATAGCCACTTTCTATAAATTAAAAATGACTATTTGTCTATAATTTGAGCCTTGGAATAATCCAAGGCTGTAGGTATGTTTACTTCTTTATTATTTATATTTTATTATTTAGCTTTTTCCCAACGATCATATGCTGCTTGATATACATCTACATATTCTTTTAATCCCATTGATTCTATTGTCTTTTTATACTTTTCCCAACTTGCATCATCAATTTTTTCTATACCTGTTATAAATTTAGCTTCCATTTGCTCTACATATATTTTTAAATCTGCAGAATTTGCAGCTACTTTATCTTGCTCTTCTTTAGTAAGGTATACTAATGGGAATGGTACTTCTGAGTATGCAGCAATCTTTTCTTCTGTTTCTGTTTTAATAAATTGTTGGAATTCATTTTCTCCATCATTTTTATCTACCTTTATAGCAGGTAGTGTCTTTCTAAGTGCAGGAGTAGTTATAGCATAATCTGGACTTACTTTTCCTCTTTCATCCTCAGCTTTCGCTAAATCTATACCTTCTTTATATACTTTTACTTTTTCACCTTTATCATTTTCAGCATACTCCCATAGTGCCCCTTCAGGTCCTTGGTTTAAGAACTCATACCCTTCATCTGAGTAGAAATAGTCTACCCAACGTATAGCTGCTTCTGGACTTGGACAATTTTTAGTTATCGCAAATGTTCCTCTTCCCATTTTAGGACTTCCTGGAACCATTGCTTCTGTTGAATATTCACTAGTTAGTGGTTGCCACATAGGATAATCTAATGCTTCCTTCTCTGTTTTTCCACTTTCTAAATATGAGTACCATGATTGATAAACACCTACCATATTATTTTGAACTTTTGAAGCTTTTTGGTCTGCTGATTGTGAATATAATTCAGAATCTAGTAATTTTTCCTCATATAATTTAGTCATATATTCTAAGTACGCTCTATATTCATCTGTTACAGGTGTGTATCGAACTATACCATCATTTTCTTCTATACCTAGTGTTTTCATACCGAATATAGACATAAACCAAGGTCTTGCCCATGTTAGTTTAATATCTGATATTGGTATCTCATCTTTTTTACCATTTCCATTTGGATCTTCATCTCTAAATCTAACTAACAATTCGTAGAATTCATCAGCACTTTTAGGCAGTTCTGTAACATTTAATGCTTTTAACCAATCTCCATTATACCAAAGAGGTGATATCGGCCATATTGCAGTATCTTCCTCTGTTATAAAAGGTAATGTATATATATGACCATCAGGAGTTGTTATATTTTTTCTAATGTCTGGATTTTCATCCATTAGCTTTTTTAAATTTGGAGCATATTCATCTATTAAATCTTCAAGAGGTAGTAACGTTCCTTGTGATCCATAATCTATTTGCATAGCCGATGTTAAATCACTACCTGCTGCATATATTACATCTGGTAAATCTTCACTTGCAAATGCTAAATTAAGCTTAGTTGCAAAATCACTCATCGGCGGAGTTGTTATTTCTAAATCTATGTTTGTCTTTTTTTCGTATTCTTGTATAGTATCCATCTTATTCCAATCTTGTATTCCTGCTCCTGGTGCCATCATAGTCATTTTTATAGGTTCTTTTACAATAGGAAATCCTTCTTTTTCTACTTTTATATTTGATTTTGTGTCAGTCTTCTCACTACCTCCTCCAGTTGATTGGCATCCTGTTAGTAGTATTGTTAATATAAGTGTTGTGCTAATAAGAACTCTACTTGGTTTTTTCATAATACGTTCCCCCTATGTATTTTTTTAATTAACATTATCAACTTCCAAAAGTTTCAAAATCCCCTCATATTTTAAAACTTTCGTCTTTATACTATAATTATATACACGTTAAAAAACGTTTTCTTGTAATATAATTGACTAAAAATATAAATATATTCACTTTTAAAACAAGTAGATATATTATCTACTACTTCAACTATAAATAATATAAAAAATAAAGCCCTAGATTAATCCAGGACTTTATTTTTTATATTATTTATTTTCAAAGTATCTTTCTAATAATCCTAAGAATGCTTTACCATGTCTAGCTTCATCTTTACACATTTCATGAACTGTATCATGTATAGCATCTAATCCTAATTCTTTAGCTCTCTTAGCTATTTTTAATTTTCCTTCAGTTGCTCCGTATTCTGCTTCTACTCTAGCCTTTAAGTTAGCTTTTGTATCTGCTACTACTACTTCTCCTAATAACTCAGCAAATCTAGCTGCATGATCTGCTTCTTCAAAAGCTATTCTTTTGTATGCTTCTGCTACTTCTGGATATCCTTCTCTATCTGCTTG
>JBOFYV010000054.1:0-23799 GCA_051654865.1 Peptostreptococcaceae bacterium | reverse complement strand
ATAAAGATTATGTGGTTATTATAGCAAAGAGGATACACCTGTTCCCATTCCGAACACAGAAGTTAAGCTCTTTAGCGCTGATGGTACTTGGGGGGCAACCTCCTGGGAGAGTAAGACGTAGCCACGTAATCTTTTTTTGCGTATAAAAATAAATTATTTAATAATTAAAACACCAGAAACAATTCTAATATACATATCATGACAAGAAACAACTATATTTATTAAAACACCTAAATGAATTAAATTATCTAAAATAATTTCAAAAATAAAATCATAGATTAATATTAAATTTGAATATAAAACAATAAAAAGGCACTTTATTTAAATTAGTTAAATATAAATATATCGAACTAAATTTATTTAAATTGGCTAAATTGTCTTAATTATTAAGAAACTTACCTAAAACTATTCAAAAATAAAGTCAACTAGATTATAATCTTAATATTATAAAATATAGGGGGCAAAATTAGACATGATACTTAAAAAATTTAATAAGATACTAGTTGCAAATAGAGGGGAAATTGCGATTAGAATATTTAGAGCATGTTCAGAGTTAGGAATAAAAAGTGTTGGAATATATAGTAAGGAAGATAAGTATGGCTTATTTAGAACTAAAGCAGATGAATCATATTTAATAGGAGAAGATAAAGGGCCAATTGATGCTTATCTAGATATAGATAGCATAATAGAGCTAGCCAAAAGAAAAAATGTTGACGCGATACATCCAGGATATGGTTTTTTATCTGAAAATCCAGAGTTTGTACGAAAATGCGAAGAGAACGGAATCACATTCATAGGTCCATCAGCAGATATAATGAATATGATGGGGGATAAAATAAATTCAAAAAAAATAGCTAAAGAAGTCAATGTACCTACAATTCCAGGAGTAGAAGAGCCGATAAAGGATTATGAATCAGCGAAGATAATTGCAAAACAAATAGGATATCCAATTATGTTAAAAGCCTCTAATGGTGGAGGTGGAAGAGGAATGCGTGTAGTTTATGATGAATCAGATTTAGAACTAGAATATGAAACTGCATGCAGTGAATCTAAAAAAGCATTTGGAAAAGATATAATATTTATAGAAAAATATATAGCACATCCAAAGCATATAGAAGTTCAAATACTAGGAGATAAGTATGGAAATATAGTTCATCTATATGAAAGAGATTGTTCTGTTCAAAGAAGGCATCAGAAAATAATAGAGTTTGCACCTGCATTTTCATTAGAAAAGAGTATAAGAGAAAGCATATGTAATGATGCTATAAAAATAGCTCAGTATGTAGGTTATGTAAATGCCGGTACATTAGAATTTTTAGTAGATGATAATGGAGAACATTATTTTATAGAAATGAACCCTCGAGTTCAAGTTGAACATACAATAACAGAAATGGTAACAGGCATTGATATAGTTCAAAGTCAGATACTTATAGCTCAAGGTTATAGATTAGATTCAGAGGAGATAAATATAAAATCACAAGAGGATGTAGAAGTAAGAGGGTATTCTATTCAATGTAGAATAACGACAGAAGATCCGAAGAATAAGTTTATGCCCGACACAGGTAAAATACAAGTATATAGAACTGGATCAGGTTTTGGTATAAGGCTTGATGGAGGTAATGGATTTACGGGAGCAAATATAAGTCCATATTATGATAGTTTATTAGTAAAAACTATATCATGGGATAGAACTTTCTCAGGTGCTATAAATAAAACAATAAGATCGATAAAAGAGTTTAGAGTAAGGGGAGTAAAGACGAATATAGGATTTTTAGTAAATGTATTAAACAATCCTATATTTAAAGATGGAAAATGCAGTACTAGATTTATAGATGAAAATCCAAATTTATTTGAAATAAAAGAGAGTAAAGATAGAGGAACTAAATTACTTCAATTTATAGGAAATGTAGTGGTTAATGAAAACAAATGCAATGAAAAGCCTATATTTGATACACTGTATACACCAAAGATTAAAAAAGAAACTGAAATAGTTGAAGGAAGCAGAGATTTATTTAATAGATTAGGCAAAGTAGAATATATAGAGTCTATAAAAAATGAGAAAAAATTACTATTAACAGATACAACTATGAGAGATGCACACCAATCTCTATTAGCAACAAGGCTTAGAAGTTACGATTTATTAAAAGTTGCAGATCCTACAAATCAATATATGAAAGATTTGTTTTCTCTAGAGATGTGGGGAGGGGCTACTTATGATGTTGCATATAGGTTTTTAAAAGAATCTCCGTGGATTAGATTACAACAACTAAGAGAAGAAATACCTAATATAATGTTCCAAATGCTATTTAGAGCATCGAATGGAGTAGGATATAAAAATTACCCAGATAATGTAGTTCAAGAATTTATAAAAGAATCTGCAAATCAAGGGATAGACGTATTTAGAATATTTGATTCTTTAAACTGGGTAGAAAATATGAAACCTTCTATTAATGCTGCGTTAGAAACCGGAAAAATAGTTGAAGCAACTATGTGCTACACAGGTGATATTTTAGACCCAACAAAGACTAAGTATAACTTAGATTATTATGTAAATATGGCAAAGGAATTAGAAAGCCTAGGTTCAGATATCATATGTATAAAAGATATGGCAGGATTATTAAAACCGTATGCTGCATATAAACTAATAAAAGAGCTAAAGCAGAATGTTAACGCTCCAATACACCTACACACTCATGATACAAGTGGAAATGGTATAGCAACTTGCTTAATGGCTTCAGAGGCTGGAGTTGATATAGTTGATGGAGCTTTAGAAACAATGGCAGGGCTTACAAGTCAACCATCTCTAAATGCAATAGTAGAAGCATTAAGAAATACAGAAAGAGATACTAAAATTGATTTATATGGGTATGAAGAGGTTGGAAGTTACTATAGAGATTTAAGAAAAGTTTATGAGAAATTTGAAAGTGATTTACGTAATCCATGTGCAGAAATATACAAGTATGAAATACCTGGTGGCCAATATACAAACTTAAAACCTCAAGCTGATAGCTTAGGATTGTCAAATAAATTTGATGAAGTAAAGGATAAGTATAAAGAAGCAAATGAAATACTAGGAGATATAATAAAAGTAACTCCATCATCTAAGGTAGTAGGTGACTTAGCTATATTTATGACTAAAAATAGTTTAACTAAACAAAATATAATATCAGAGGGAGAAAAATTATCCTTCCCAGATTCAGTGGTAGACTATTGTAAAGGTATGATAGGTCAACCAGAAGGCGGGATCCCAAAAGATATACAAAATATAGTATTAAAAGGTGAGAAAGCAATAGATGTTAGACCTGGTTTACTAATGAAAGAAGAAAATTTTGATGAAATTAAATCATACTTAGATAATAAATTTAATCTTGATACAAATATTAGAAATATATTAAGCTATGCATTATATCCTAATGTATATGAAGACTATCTAAAGCATTTACAAGAATATAATGATATATCTAAATTAGAGAGTCATGTTTATTTCTATGGTTTAAACAAAGGTGAAGAGTGTGAAGTTGAAATTGAAGAAGGAAAAATACTAACAATAAAATTAACTGATATAGGTGATGTCAAAGAAAATGGTAATAGAACAGTCACTTTTGAGTTAAATGGAATGATTAGAGAAATTGAAATAAAAGATAAAAATTATGCAGGTAATATAAAAGATATCATCAAAGCTGATATGAATGATCCATTACAAATTGGTGCAAGTATACCTGGTAAAGTAGTTAAAGTGTTAGTAAAGGAAAATGATGAAGTTAAGCAAAATCAACCTTTAATAATTATTGAAGCTATGAAAATGGAAACTATAATAGTAGCAAAAACAAGTGGAACGATAAAAAAAGTAAAAGTAGCCCAAGATGAGCTAGTAGGAGATAAGCAATTACTAATAACGATGAAGGAATCAAATAATAATGAAGAGTTAAAACAAGATAGTATATTAGCGATGGCTGAAGAAAAGTAGATAGTCAATTAAAAAACTCTAGGATGTAGATATTATATTCTAGAGTTTTTTGTATAGAAAAAATTATATTAAATCTAAAAATATAGATAATCAGCTTAAATTTAATAGTTCAAATATAAAGGAATATCTATGTAAAGATAGAATAATATTATACAAACAATTTAACATCAAATATGAAGTAATAATTTCATCCTCGATAAGTTTTATTTAAAATGTTTAATTAATAAGATTAAAATTGTAGTAAAATATAACACTATTACTAACATATTAATTTACACCAAATAAAGATTATAAATAAAATTTATAATTAGTATAGAATTGAAATAAAATACATATTTTATAAAAAAGGGTAAATTAATATCTAAAATTAAAATTAAAACATATCGCGGGAATGTTAATCATTAAAACCACGTCACCACCTGCATTACAGAAGAAAACGTTATTAGGGTTAAAAGCGTAAATTTATTTGTAATAGCAAATTTTAAAAAATTAAAAAGGTAGGTGCTCATATGCAAATCTATGATAATAGTAGTTTAAGAAATATAGCAATATTAGGACACAGTGGATGTGGAAAAACAAATCTAATTGAAGCTATAGCATACACTTCAAATCTTACAAATAAAATACCTAAAGCTACAGACAAAGTAAATATGACTTATTCTATGGGATTAGTTCCAGTTGAGTACAATAATTTTAAATATAACTTATTAGATACTCCAGGATACTTTGACTTTAGCGGAGAAGTAATATCTTCTTTAAGTGCTAGTGATGCAGCGATTATTGTAGTAGACGCAACAACAGATGTTCAAGTTGGAACTGAAAAGGCATTAGAGTTAACAGAAAGCGTTCCTAAAATAATGTTTATAAATAAAATAGATAATGAAAAAGCTAGATATAAAGATACATTAAGTATGTTAAGAGATAAATATGGGAATAAAGTTGTACCAATGATTATACCTATATATAAGAATAAGGAATTTATTAAACTACATAATGTGTTTGAAAATATGGATGGTCTAGAAGGTGAATTTAAAGATGAGGCTGTAAGTGTTAAAGATGCATTAATGGAACTTATAGCAGAGACAGATGATGAAATACTAGATAAGTATTTTAGTGGAGAAGAATTAAGTAATGAAGATATACAAAAGGGATTAACTATAGGTATGCAAAGAGGAGATATTATACCAGTAATATGTGGTTCCACGGTAAACAATATAGGAACAGCAGAGATACTTGAAACGGTATCTAAGTATCTTGAACCTAGATATTCTAATAATAATGATAAGTTTAAAGGAATAGTATTCAAAACAATAGTGGATCCGTTTATAGGAAAAATGTCTTATTTAAAAGTAACTCAAGGTGAAATAAATAAAGATACAGAGTTATTCAATGTAAATAAGGATTTAAAAGAAAAAGTATCTAATTTATATACAATGAGAAATAATGAATTAGTTGAAGTAGATAAAGCAAAATGTGGTGATATAGTCATAATAACAAAAGGAAATTCATTCCAAACAGGTGATACATTATCTATAAATAAAAATGATGAGCCTATAGATAGAATAAGTTTTCCAAAGCCACAAATTTACTTTGCAGTAACTCCAAAAAATAAAGGAGACGAAGAAAAAGTAAGTGCCGCTTTAAATAAAGTAATAGAAGAAGATCCAACAATAAATTGGTACAGAAACTCAGAAACAAAACAAGCGCTTATAGGTGGTCAAGGCGAATTACACATAAATACAATAAAAAATAAAATGAAAGAAAAGTTTGGTGTAGATGTAGAGTTAGAAGATCTCAAAGTTGCATATAGAGAAACTATAAAAGGTTCATCTGATGTACAAGGAAAACATAAGAAACAATCTGGTGGCCATGGACAATATGGAGATGTAAAAATAAAATTTGAAAGATGTGAAGCAGATTTTGAATTTACAGAAGAAATATTTGGTGGATCAGTGCCTAAACAATATATACCAGCAGTTGAAAAAGGTTTAAAAGATTCTATGATAAAGGGTGTATTAGCAGGATTCCCTGTTACAAATATAAAAGCTATATTATATGATGGATCATACCATGATGTAGATTCTTCTGAGATGGCCTTTAAAATGGCAGCAAGTGCAGCATTTAAAAAAGGTATAGAAGAAGCTAAACCAGTATTATTAGAGCCTATTATGAAGCTTAAAATAACAGTACCAGAGGAATATATGGGGGATGTAATGGGTGATATAAATAAAAGAAGAGGGAAAATACTTGGTATGGAACCTGATAGTTGCGGTAAGCAAGTTATTTATGCTCAGGCACCTCAATCAGAAACATTTAAGTATGCTATAGATTTAAGATCAATGACTCAAGGGCGTGGATATTTTGAAATGGAAATTGAAAAATATGAAGAAGTTCCACAACAAATAGCGCAAAAAATAATAAGTGAAGCAAATAATAAGTAAAATAAAGGGCTCTGGATTACAAATCTAGAGCCTTTTATAAGTTAAATATTAAAATTAGTATGTTACACAAATTTTATAAAAAACAAATTTTTATAATGTAAACTTTATGATACTAGAAGCATATAAATTATATTAAACAATAGTCAAAGAAAGTCAAATTTAAAATAAGCGGTGATTTATATGGTATCTATGACTGATATTATAGAAGAATACATTAAAAATTTGATGACAGAAAATAGCTCCATACAAATACAAAGAAATGAATTAGCAAATATGTTTAACTGTGCACCTTCTCAGATAAATTATGTTTTAGCAACTAGATTTACTTTAGATAGAGGGTACTGCATAGAAAGTAAAAAAGGTGGAGGTGGATATATACATATTATTAAGATTCAAAATAACAAACAAAGTTATCTTGAAGAATTAATAAATGAAAAGATAGGAAGTAAAATATCCTATAAAAGAGCAAAAGACATAATAGAAGGATTAGAAGAAATGAAAATTATAAGTAATAAGGAAAAAAAATTTATATTAAGTTCTTTGGATGAAAGAGCACTATGTATGGAAACATTAGAGCAAAGGGAGGAGATAAGAGCTAGTATTTTTAAGAATATAATAGAAGTTTTATTAAGAACTAATATAAATTAGAAATTAATTTAATATAATATTAAAAATAGAGTATAAGTTTATATAAAAAAGGAAATCGTCGTAATAAGGTGAAAATAATGCCTTTGATAAATATGTAAATTCATCTAGCTATAAGACGCATACCAATAAAATAGCTAAATAAAAATATATATAAATACTAAAAGTAATAAGAGGAGGCAGGGAGTATGTATTTTAATAGATTTACAGAAAGAGCTAAGAAAGCCATAGATTTAAGTTTAGAATCTGCTCAAATGCTAGGCCACAAAGTAGTGGGAAGTGAACATATATTACTAGGATTAGTAAGAGAAAAAGAAGGAATAGCAGCAAAAGTGTTATTAAAACTAGGAGTAAATGAAAAATATATAGAAGAAAAAATTATTGAAATAGAGGGAAAACTAGACACACCATCAATTGATATTATATTAAGTCCAAGAAGCAAGCAAATATTAGAGCTTTCAGGTATGTTTGCAAACAAGTTGAGAACTAACTATATAGGAACTGAGCATATACTTCTTGCAATAGTTCAAGAAGGAGAAGGTTTAGGATTAAAGATATTAAAATATGCAAGGGTAGATGAAAAAGCTATAGTTCAACTAATAATAGATATGATAGGACTAGAGGAGTACTCAACGACACAAGACAATACTTCAAATTCAAAAAACAAATCACAATCATTAACTCAAACACAATCACAAAATTCAAAGATATTAGATAAATACGGACGCAACTTAACTCAGCATGCTAAGCAAAATAAAATAGACCCAGTAATAGGAAGAGAAAAAGAAATAGAAAGGGTTATTCAAATTCTAAGTAGAAGAACTAAAAACAACCCTGTATTAATAGGTGATCCAGGCGTAGGTAAAACATCTGTAGCAGAAGGTTTAGCAATAGATATATCCAAAGGAAATGTTCCAGATAGCTTAAAAAATAAAATTATATATACATTAGATATGGGTGCTATGTTAGCTGGAGCTAAGTATAGAGGAGAGTTTGAAGAAAGAATAAAGCAGGTAGTAGACGAGGTAATAAAAAATGGGAATATTATTTTATTCATAGATGAACTTCATACAATAATAGGAGCTGGTTCAACGGGAGAGAGCACAATTGATGCATCTAATATTTTAAAACCAGTACTATCTAGGGGCGAGATACAGGTAGTAGGTGCAACAACTATAGATGAATATAGAAAGCATGTAGAAAAAGATCCAGCATTAGAAAGAAGATTCCAACCGGTAATGATAACAGAACCTACTAAAGAAGTTACAGTTAAAATATTAGAAGGATTAAGAGAAAAATATGAAGTGCACCATAAGGTTAAAATTACAGATGAGGCAATTAAAACAGCAGTAGATTTATCGGTTAGATATATTACTGATAGATTCCTTCCAGATAAAGCAATTGATTTAATAGATGAAGCTGCATCAAGAGTAAGGTTAAGAAAAGTAGTACCTAATGTTAGTGACGATTCTGATGGAAGTGAAGATAACCTATTTAAAAGTGATATGAAGTTGAATACGAGTAAAGAAGAAATAAAGAAAACTATAGAAGAAATAAAGTTTCAGTGGGATAAAGAAGAGGAATATGAGGACACAGTAGATAGTGAAGTAATATCTGAAGTGGTAGAGTTATGGACTGGAGTACCTGTAAATAAAATAGTGGAAGAAGAAGCAGATAGGCTATTAAAATTAGAAGAAATACTTCATGATAGAGTAATAGGTCAGGACCAAGCGGTAAAATCAATTGCAAGAGCTATAAGAAGGTCTAGAGCAGGTCTTAAGGACCCAAATAGACCAATAGGTTCCTTCTTATTTCTAGGTCCTACTGGAGTAGGTAAAACAGAATTATCAAAAGCATTAGCAGAGGTTCAATTTGGTGATGAAAATCAAATAATAAGAATAGATATGTCTGAATATATGGAAAAACATGCAGTTTCAAGAATGATTGGTTCGCCTCCAGGATATGTAGGTCATAATGAGGGAGGTCAATTAACTGAAAAAGTAAGACGAAATCCATATTCAGTTGTATTATTTGATGAAATAGAAAAAGCTCATCCAGATGTATTTAATATTTTACTACAAATATTAGATGATGGAAGGTTAACTGATTCAAAAGGAAGAACTATAGATTTTAAAAATACTATAGTTATAATGACTTCAAACGTAGGAGCAACTATAATAAGCAAACAAAAAACTTTAGGGTTTAGTACTAAGGTAGATAAAGAAGCTGAGATTAAAAATGACTATGAAAAGATGAAAGATAAAATAATGGGTGAACTAAAACAAAGATTTAGACCAGAATTTTTAAATAGAATAGATGATATTATAGTATTCCACTCATTAACAGAAGATCATATATCTGAAATTGTAAAACTAATGACAAAAGAAGTAATTCAAAGATTAAAAAATATGAATATATCACTAGAAATGAGTGAAGAAGCAGTAAGATTAATTGCTAAAGCAGGTTCAGATTTAGAATATGGAGCTAGACCTTTAAAAAGAGCTATACAAAAAGAGTTGGAAGACCAGTTATCAGAAGCTATATTAAAAGGTGATGTAAAAAAAGGAGATATAGTTGTAGCGGAACTTGAAGATAATAAGATTGTATTTAAGTGTAAAGTGTTATAATAAAACTTGGGGGAGTTATATTAACTCCTCCTTGTTATTTAATTAAAAAATATTAACTTTACATAATATACCATACATATGCTAAAATTATATATACAATAGTTAATTAAGGGTGATTTAAATATGGCGAAGATAAAGACGAAATACGTGTGTCAAGGATGTGGATACGAGACATCAAAATGGTTAGGGAAATGCCCTGAGTGTACAAAATGGAATACATTTGTAGAAGAGATTGAGCAAAAAGGATTAAAAAAAGATGTTTTTATTATAGATAAGTCTTCTTCAAGACCTGTGAGTATAAATTCAATACAAACAAGAGAAGAAGAGAGATTTTCTACCAATATAAATGAGTTAGATAGAGTTTTAGGTGGAGGAGTAGTAAAAGGATCTTTAGTTTTAGTAGGAGGAGACCCAGGGATAGGTAAATCAACATTACTAATTCAGGTTTCTAGCAATGTAGCAAGTTCAGGAAGAAGAGTACTGTATATATCAGGAGAAGAATCTGAATCACAAATAAAGATGAGAGCTCAAAGATTAGGTATTAACTCTGAGAATTTATATATATTTGCAGAAAATAACTTGAGTATGATAGAAGCTCAATTAGAAAGTATAAATCCAGAATTAATAATTTTAGATTCTATTCAAACTGTATATAGCCCAGAAATTGCATCGGCACCTGGAACAGTGAGTCAAATAAAAGAAGGTACGTCTAAATTTATGAAAATTTCTAAGAAAATGGGTATATCTACTTTTGTAGTTGGACATGTAACAAAAGAAGGGTCATTAGCAGGTCCTAAATTACTAGAGCATATGGTGGATACTGTTTTATACTTTGAAGGAGAAAGGTACAACACATATAGGCTAGTAAGAGCTGTAAAAAATAGATTTGGATCAACTAATGAACTTGGAGTATTTGAAATGAGAGATTTAGGTTTAGTAGAACTAGAAAATCCATCAAAAATACTTATATCAGAAAAGCCAAAAGATGTTGCTGGTTCTGTAATAATTTCTACAGTAGAGGGAACAAGACCAATGTTATTAGAGATGCAGGCATTAGTATCTCCAACTAGTTATGGTATACCTAAGCGTACAGCAACAGGAGTAGATTATAATAGGGTAGGTATGTTACTGGCAGTACTTGAAAAACGTGTGGGCTTACAAATACAAAATCAAGATGTATACATAAACATTGTAGGGGGAATAAAAATAAATGAACCTTCTATAGATTTAGGTATTATAATTGCAGTAGTATCAAGCTTTAGGAATATACCTGTAGATGAAACAATAGCAGTTACAGGAGAAGTAGGATTAACAGGAGAAGTTAGAGCTGTAAGCTTTATAGAGAAAAGAATAGCAGAATGTAAAAAACTAGGATTTAAAAAATTAGTTATTCCTAGAAACAACTATGATGTTGTAAAAGATACTAAAGGTATAGAAATATGGCCAGTTGATAATTTAAGACAGGCTATAAATATAGTGTTAGGGGGGAGTAAAGAATAATGGAGGATTTCCTAAAAGATAAAGAGGTAATACAAGCATTGAAAATGATATCTCCAGGAAGTCCTTTAAGACAAGGTGTAGATAATGTACTAAAGGCAAAAACAGGAGGACTTATTGTTTTAGCTACAGATGATGATGTTATGAAGATTGTAGATGGAGGATTTTGCATAAATGCAGAATATTCTCCAGCTCATGTGTATGAGTTAGCTAAAATGGATGGAGCTATAGTTATAAGTGGAGATATAAAAAGGATTCTTGTTGCTAATGCTCAGCTTATACCAGACTATTCTATACCTACATCTGAAACAGGAACTAGACATAGAACAGCTGAAAGAGTAGCTAAACAAACAGGTGCTATAGTAATTTCTATTTCTCAAAGAAGAAATATAATTACAGTATATAGAGGAGAAAAGAAGTATGTTCTAGAAGAAATATCTAAGATATTTACTAAAGCCAATCAAGCATTACAAACATTAGAAAAGTATAAAGCAGTACTAGATAGAGCTATTACTAGTTTAAATGCTTTAGAATTTAATGATTTAGTTACCATATATGACGTAGCTATAGTACTTCAAAAGATGGAAATGGTTATGAGAGTAACTAATATTATAGAAAAGTATGTAATTGAATTAGGAGAAGAAGGAACTTTAGTTAGAATGCAGCTTGAAGAGTTAATGGGAACAACAAAAATTGACCAGAAGTTAATATTTAAAGATTACAAAAGACAAGATATTGAAATGGCTGACTTTATAAAGAAAATTAAAGGACTATCATCTGAAGAGTTAATAGACTTAGCGAATATGGCTAAACTGTTAGGTTATAGTGGTTTTTCTGAAAATATGGATATGGAGATAAGACCAAGAGGATATAGAATACTTAATAAAATACACAGATTACCATCTGGTATTATAGAAAACTTAGTAAATTATTTTGAAAATTTCCAAGAAATACTTAATGCTACCATAGAGGATTTAGATGATGTAGAAGGAATTGGTGAAATAAGAGCAACATATATAAAAAATGGACTTATAAAAATGAATCAGTTGGTATTACTAGACAAAAATATTTAAATTATATTGATATTTTAATTTTAAATGGATAGTTTATTATGAATTATAAGTGAATTTTACCAGTTTGTGCTTGAATATATTGGGTGCAATGAATTATAATAAAAAAATATTAACTATATAATCAGGGGGTGAAAATTTGATAAAAAGATTGATTAGAATAGTAGTAAGTGTACTTGGATTTGTACTTGGTTTAACTACATACCTATCGTTAGTTAATGCATTTCCAAACTTATCATTTGGAATAGATGAGAAAGGTATGGTAGCTTCAATAATAGTAGGAATAGTTGTGGGGCTAATATTTTATTTAATATGGCCTTGGGCTGCAGATAAATTTAAAGATATAGCAAAACTTGTGGATAAGGAAATATCTAAATATCCTCAAACAGATATATTATTAGGTTCTATAGGGCTTATTATTGGATTTGTAATAGCGTACTTAGTTAGTGGGTTAATAAATACAATACCAATAGTGGGTGGAATATTATCATTCCTTACATATGGATTTATGGGATACTTAGGAATTAGAGTATCACTAAAAAGTAAAGATGATTTATTTAACTTAAATAAATTAGGCAGAATACCTTCATCTATAAAAGAGAAGACTCCTAAGAAAGAAGTAAAAAGTATTCCTCCTAAAATACTAGATACAAGTGTTATTATTGATGGTAGAATAGCTGATATATGCAAGACTGGTTTTATAGAAGGTAAGCTAATTATACCAAAATTTGTACTAGATGAATTACAACATATAGCAGATTCTTCTGATGATTTAAAAAGAGTAAGAGGAAGAAGGGGTCTAGATATATTAAACATAATTCAAAAGGAATTAGAGATAGAAGTTGAAATAAGTGAAATGAAATTTGACGATATACCTGAAGTTGATAGTAAGCTATTAAAATTATCGCAAGTATTAAACGGCAAGGTTGTGACAAATGATTATAACTTAAACAAAGTTGCTCAATTCCAAGGTGTAGAAGTGTTAAATATAAACGAACTTGCAAATGCAATAAAGCCAGTAGCTATACCTGGAGAAGAAATGGTAGTTCAAGTAGTTAAAGAAGGTAAAGAACATAGCCAAGGAATCGCGTATTTAGATGATGGTACTATGATAGTTGTAGATGGAGGAAGAAAGCATATGGGTGAAACTATAAGAGTATTAGTTACATCTGTATTACAAACTCCAGCTGGTAGAATGATATTTGGAAAGCCAAAAAATTAATAAGAATATAAAAGTCTTCGTGTTAATCGAAGACTTTTTGTATATGAATATTTTACTATAATGAGGTGAATATATGAATGGAGTAGTTATAGTTGCTGCTGGATCTGGTAGTAGAATGAAAATGAATATAAACAAGCAGTTTATAAAACTTAATGAAAAGGAAATAATAGCTCATACGATAGAAAAGTTTTATAATCATAAAAATATAGATGAAATAGTAGTAGTAATAAAAGAAGAAGAAGCGAGCTATTTTAAAAGTGAAATATTAAAAAAGTATAATTTTAATAATATAAAAATAGCTTTTGGAGGTAATGAGCGACAAGACTCTGTATATAATGGACTAAAAGCATTAAATGAAAACTGTGAAATAGTACTTGTTCATGATGGTGCAAGACCTTTTATATCGCATCAAATAATAAACAGTTGTATAGAAGAAGCTAAGAATTATAATGCAGTAGTAGTAGGAGTTCCAGTAAAAGATACTATAAAGGTGATAAATGAAAACAATGATATAGTCGATACACCAGAAAGAAGTAAGTTGTGGGCAGTGCAAACTCCTCAAACGTTCAACTATAATATACTGATAAAATCTTATGAAGATGCATTCAAAGATAAATTCTATGGTACAGATGATGCAATGTTAGTAGAACGTATAGGATATAAAGTAAAGATGATAGAAGGATCATATAATAATATAAAAGTTACAACACCAGAAGATATAGAAATAGGAGCTCAAATACTGAAAATAGAAAGTTAATAGGAGGACAAATATGAGAGTAGGATTAGGTTATGATGTACATAAATTAGTAGAAGATAGAAAGTTAATAATGGGTGGAGTAGAAATACAGCACACACATGGACTATTAGGTCATTCTGATGCAGATGTACTTGTACACGCTATAATGGATTCTATGTTAGGAGCATTAGCATTAGGAGATATAGGGAAACATTTCCCGGACAATGATGAAAAATACAAAGGTGCAGATAGTATAAAACTATTAGAGTTTGTATATAGTTTAATAAAGCAAAAAGGATATACTATAGGAAATATAGACAGTACCATAATAGCACAAAGTCCTAAGATGGCACCTCATATAGAGAGTATGAGAGTTAATATAGCAAGAACTCTAAATACAGATATAGATAAAATAAATGTAAAAGCCACTACAGAAGAAGGGCTTGGATTTACAGGCTCTAAGGAAGGTATATCAGCTCAAAGTATTTGTTTGTTAGTTAAAGTTGACAACTAATATTAAATAATATATTATTTAATATTATAAATAAGAATAATACATTTCATTAAATGCGTTGATGAAGAAATAGTAAAAAATGAAAGCTTTACAGAGAGGGAATGTAGGTGAGAGTTTCCAGGTAATAGTTTTTGAACCAGTCTTCTAGCATAAGAACGGTAAAAAGTTCTTACGGTAAGGACCGTTATATCCTATAAAGAGAGCCTATTATTATAGGCTAATTAGAGTGGTACCGCGGAAGTATAACCTTTCGTCTCTATACATAGTATAGAGACGAAAGGTTTTTTTTATTATAAGAATAATCAAAATAACAGGAGGAAAATAATATGAAAATGTCTAAGATGTTTATACCGACATTAAGAGAAGTACCAGCAGATGCAGAGATAACAAGTCATCAGTTAATGCTAAGAGCTGGAATGATAAGAAAAATGGCATCGGGAGTATATAATCAGTTACCTATGGGTATAAGAGTGTTCAACAAAATTCAAGGAATAATCAGAGATGAATTAAATAAAAAAGATTGCCAAGAAATACTTTGTTCAGGCCTTATACCATCAGAGCTTTGGAAAGAATCAGGTAGATGGGATGTAATGGGAGAAGAAATGATGAGATTAAAAGATAGAAATGATAGAGATTTCTGCCTTGGACCAACTCATGAAGAAGTATTTACAGATTTAATAAGACAAGAAATAACTTCATATAAGCAGTTACCATTAAACTTATATCAAATACAAGTTAAATATAGAGATGAAAGAAGACCGAGATTTGGAGTAATGAGAACTAGAACTTTCACAATGAAAGATGCATATAGTTTTGATATAGATGAAGCAGGCCTTGATAAATCATACCAAGATATGTTTGAAGCATATACAAATATATTCGCAAGATGTGGATTAGATAATAGCCCAGTTCAAGCTGATACAGGTGCTATAGGAGGTTCAGTTTCTGCAGAATTTATGGTTAAGTCAGAAGTCGGAGAAGATGAAATAGTATTCTGTAGTAGTTGTGACTACGCAGCTAATATGGAAAAAGCAGTAGCTAAGGAAGAAGAAGCTTCAACAGAAGAAATGAAAGAATTAAAAGAAGTACACACTCCAGGAGTACACACTATAGAAGAGTTAGAAAGTTTCTTCAAGTTATCAGCTGATAAATTTGCAAAAACTTTAGTATATGTAGCAGATGGTAAAACAGTAGCTGTTGTAGTAAGAGGAGATAGAGAAGTTAACGAAACTAAAGTAGGAAATGCTATAGGTGGAGTTGTAGAATTTGAACTTGCTAATGAAACAACAGTAAAAGCTGCGACTAATGCTGAAATAGGATTTGCAGGGCCAATAGGAATAAAAGCTGACCATATACTTATAGATAGTGAAATAGCTAATGCTAGAAACTTAGTAATAGGTGCAAATAAGAGTGAGTATCACATAGAAAATGCTAACTATGGAAGAGACTTTGAAGGTACAGTAGGAGACTTTAGAAATGTAACTGAACAAGATAAGTGTACTAAGTGTGGAAGTCATTTCGAAATAGCTAGAGGAGTAGAAGTTGGGCATATATTCAAGTTAGGTACTAAGTATTCAGAAGCTATGGGATGTAATTTCATAGATAAAGATGGTAAATCTAAGCCAGTGGTAATGGGATGTTATGGTATAGGTGTAGAAAGAACGGCTGCAGCTATAATAGAACAACATCATGATGAGAATGGTATAGTGTGGCCATTAGCAATCGCACCATATCACTTAGTAGTAGTTCCAGTAAACATAAAGAAAGCAGAACAAATGGAAGCTGCTGAGAAATTATATAATGAGTTACAAGCTATGGGTGTAGAAGTATTATTAGATGATAGAGATGAAAGAGTTGGAGTTAAATTTAAAGACAATGAGCTAATTGGTATACCAATGAGAATTACTGTTGGTAAGGATATAGGTGATGGTAAAGTTGAATTTAAATTAAGAGATGCACAAGATAAGGAATTAATAAGCTTAGAAGACATAAAAACTAGAGTTGAAGCAGAGTTTGCAAAGAATAATGTAAAGCTAGGATAGTATAAAATATATAAATAGTATATATAATCCACGTAATTATCAACAAAAATGGTTAAAATGTGGATATATATACTATTTTAATTATAAAATAAAATAAGATATCCACAGATTAAAAATATCTAAATATGATAAAAATAACATTACAACAAGTATATTATTTGATATTATAAATACATATGACGATATATAGGAGGTAGTAAAATGAGCGTAAGAGTAAGATTTGCTCCGAGTCCAACTGGATTTGTACACATAGGTAGTTTAAGAACTGCATTATACAACTACTTATTTGCAAAAAAAATGGGCGGAGAATACATATTAAGAGTAGAAGACACAGACCAAACTAGATTAGTAGAAGGTGCAATAGAAAATATGCTAACTGGTATGGCTTGGGGTGGAGTTAACCACAGTGAAGGTGTTGTATTAGATGAAAATGGAAATATAACTCAAAAGGGTGAATATGGTCCATATATACAATCAGAAAGATTAGATATATATAAAGAATATATCAAGCAATTATTAGACAATGGACAAGCATACTACTGCTTCTGTACAAAAGAAAGACTTGATGAAGTAAGAGAAAAGCAAAAAGAAGCTGGAGAAACTCCAAGATACGATGGACATTGTAGAGATCTTACTAAAGAAGAGGTAGAAGCTAAGATAGCTGCAGGAGAACCTCATGTAATAAGACTAAGATTACCTGAAAATCATATAATAAAGTTCACTGATTTAGTTAGAGGAGAAACAGAATTCAATACGAATGATTTAGATGATCAAGTATTAATAAAGACTGATGGATTCCCAACATATCACTTTGCAGTAGTAGTTGATGACCACTTAATGAAAATAACTCATGTAATAAGAGGAGAAGAATGGGTTTCTTCAACTCCAAAACATGTTTACTTATATGAAGCATTTGGATGGGAAGCACCAACATTTGTACATTTACCAAATATACTTAACAAAGAAAAGAAAAAGTTAAGTAAGAGACACGGAGATGTAGCTGTAGAAGATTTCAAGAAAAAAGGATACTTACCAGAAGGATTGATAAACTACGTAGCATTAGTTGGATGGTCTCCAGAAGACAACCAAGAAATATTCACTATGGAAGAATTAGAAAATGCATTTTCTGTAGAGAGAGTTTCTAAGAGTGGTGGAGTATTTGATACTGAAAAATTAAACTGGGTAAATCAACATTATATAAAAGATGCTGATGACGATTATTTAACAGATTTAGCAATACCTTTCTTAGTTGAAGCTGGACTTATAACAGAAGAAGAGGCTACAACTAAATATGACTTCATAAAAGGTATGGTATCAGTTCTTAAAGAAAAATTACAATACGTAAAAGAAATAACAGAACATGCAGGTATATTCTTCAAGAATGAAGTAGAATTAGAAACAGAAGAATGTAGAGAATTCTTAAACTTAGAGCATATACCAACATTAATAGATGCATTAAAAACTAAAGTAGAAAATGCAGAAGTAGTAGATGAAGCATTTGTTAAAGCTATGTTTAAAGAAATACAAAAAGAACATGGAATAAAGGGTAAAAACTTATTTATGGGATCTAGAATAATACTAACTGGACAAATGCATGGACCAGATTTACCAAAGACTATGGAAGTATTAGGTAAAGAAAATTGTCTAAGTAGAATAGTTTTTGTAAAAGAAAATATATTATAATCTTAAAGTCCGCTTATTAATAAAGCGGGCTTTTGCATTTTATAAATATAAAAAATTAAGTAAAAGTAGTTTTTGTAGTTATTTGAGGAAAATATTTGGGTATATGAATAAAGGAATTTTGAATGTATGAATGAATATATTAAAGCGACCTAAAATTAAGCTATTTACATTTTTAGTAAAGAATTTGATATAGGGGGAATAATTATGCACAACAGTATAAATGATATAAAGAGTGATTTAAAAGAACTATGTAATGAATATGTTAGTATGCTAGAAAAACTAAAACAACAAGGTATTATATCTAAGGAAGTTTTTGAAAATTGTACATCATATAAAAGCATATTCTTAGATAAAGATATTTTTTAGACAGTATGGATATAATAGTAATACTATGAATTATATGGGTTTTAAATTATAATATATTATATAAAGTTAAGAAATAACAATGCAGTGAGGTGATAAGCGTGAAATTATATAATACGTTAAGTAGAAAGAAAGAAGAATTTGTTCCGATAGAAGAAGGAAAGGTAAAGATGTATGTTTGTGGACCGACTGTATACAACTACATTCATATAGGAAATGCTAGACCATTTATAATATTTGACACTTTAAGAAGATACCTAGAATATAGAGGGTATGATGTAACTTACGTTCAAAACTTTACAGATGTTGACGATAAAATAATAAAAAGAGGTCATGAAGAAGAAATCTCTCCAGAAGAAGTTGCAAACAAATACATAAATGAATACTTTGTAGATGCAGATGGATTAGGTATAAAAAGGGCCAATGTACATCCTAGAGTAACTGAAAATATTGAACAAATAATAGCGTTTGTAAAGGACTTAGAAGAAAAAGGATATGCATATGAGGTAAACGGTGATGTGTATTTTGATACTAAGAGATTTGAAGGGTATGGAAAACTTTCGAGACAAAATCAAGATGACCTAGAAGCAGGAGCAAGAATCGAAGTAAATGATAAAAAGAGACATCCGATGGACTTTGTTCTTTGGAAGTCAAAGAAAGAAGGAGAACCTGGATGGAATAGTCCATGGGGAGAAGGTAGACCGGGATGGCATATAGAATGTTCAGTTATGTCTAATAGATACTTAGGAGAAACTATAGACATACATGCTGGAGGTCAAGACTTAGCATTCCCTCATCATGAAAATGAGATAGCACAAAGTGAAGCTAGAAGCGGGAAAATATTCTCGAATTATTGGGTACACAACGGATACATAAATATAAATAACGAAAAGATGAGTAAATCAAAGGGTAATTTCTTTACAGTAAGAGATATATCTAAAGAATACGATTTAGAAATTGTAAGATTCTTTATGTTATCGGCTCATTATAGAAATCCTGTTAACTTTAGTGATGAAATGCTAAATCAAGCTAAAGCAGGACTAGAAAGATTATACAACACAAAAGAAAAACTAGAGTTTACAATAAGCAACTTAGAACAAACTGCTATAAGCGAAGATGAAAAGAAATTAGCAAGTGAATTAGAAAACTATAGAGTTAAGTTCATAGACGCAATGGAAGATGATATAAATACAGCTGATGCAGTAAGTGTGATATTTGAATTAGCCAAATTCATAAATCTAAATGTAAACGAAAATTCTTCTTTAGAATTTGCTAAAATATGCTTAGACGAATTTAATGAGTTAACTACTGTATTAAATATAGTTAACAAAAAACAAGATGATATGTTAGATGAAGAAATAGAAAATCTAATACAAAAAAGAGTAGAGGCTAAAAAGAACAAAGATTTTAAACTGGCGGATGATATAAGACAAGAGCTATTAGATAAAGGAATAATATTAGAAGACACTAGACAAGGTACTAAGTGGAAGAGAGCGTAAATATGAATAGAACAGAACTTATCACAATGTCTCCTCTAGTATTAGCCTATATTGGGGATACAGTTTTTGAAACACATGTAAGGGAATATTTAATAAGAAAAAATATAAATAAAAAAGTAAATGATCTACACAAAACAGCGATAAAATATGTTAAAGCTAAAGCACAAGCAATAATAATGCACGAAATTGAAGATCAACTTACAGAGGAAGAGTTGAGAATATATAAAAGAGGTAGGAATCAAAAATCTCATACTTCACCTAAGAATGCAGATATTATAGATTACAAACATGCAACAGGATTTGAAGCTTTGATAGGTTATTTATACCTAGGTAAAGAACAAGAAAGACTAGAGTATATAGTAACTGAGGGTATAAAAATAGTAGAAAAAAATATGGAATAAAAAAATAAAAATCTTAAATATACCTATTATAAATATCTAAAAGTATTGTCTTATTGACAATACTTTTTTTACACACTATGACAGAATATGATGTATAATAATAGTTATATATCTTTTTAAAGGGAGGATTTTGGAGATGAAAGTAAAAATAATAGCTCATACACCACAGCCAGAAAAGGTAATAGCAATGGCTGCAAAACTATGTTATTCTCCAGTTGGAGTTGAACAAATAGAGGAGAATTTAACAGAAGAATCAGTAGATAAGTTTTTAAATATGTTAATAAATATAGGTCATGAAAGTCCATTAGAACATGTGACATTTACATTTGCCGTAGAAGGTATATCTAGAGCTTGTTCTCATCAAATAGTTAGACATCGTATAGCAAGCTTTTCTCAACAAAGTCAAAGATACGTTAAGCTAGATCAATTTGAGTACATAATACCTAAAGAAATAGAAGCTATAGAAGAAGCAAAAGTAATATTTGAACAAGCTATGGAGCAGGATCAACAAGCTTATGATAAATTAGTAGAGGTATTATTTGAAAAACATTATAATAATTTAATAAAATCTGGAAAAAATGAAAAAGAGGCAAAAAGAAGCGCAGAAAAGAAAGCAATAGAAGATGCTAGATATGTTTTCCCAAATGCTTGTGAAACAAAAATGGTATTCACAATGAATACAAGAAGTTTATATAACTTCTTACATCACAGATGTTGTGAGAGAGCTCAATGGGAAATTAGAGAATTATCTACTCAAATGCTTAAAGAATTAAAACAAGTGGCTCCGATATTATTTAAGAATAGTGGACCAAACTGCGTAAAAGGACCTTGCCCAGAAGGCAATATGACTTGTGGTGATATTGTTCAGGTAAGAGAAAAATTTAAGAATTTGTAGGCGGTGGAAAAATTGGCAAGTATAGAAGGAAGAAATCCTGTAATAGAAGCAATAAAAAATGACAGAGAAATAGATAAGATAATGATATCAAACTCAGCTAAAGAGGGTTCTATAAAGAAAATAATAGCAATGGCTAAAGAAAAGAACTTAGTGATTCAATATGTAGACAAAAACAAATTGGATGAAATAGGTACTAGTCATGCTCATCAGGGTGTAATAGCTCAAGTAAGTGAGCACAAGTATTATGAATTAGATGAATTAATAGAGAATGTAAAGCAAAAAGGTGAAGATCCATTCTTTATAATATTAGATGAAATAACAGATCCTCATAACTTAGGTTCTATAATAAGAACGGCTGATGCGGTAGGTGCTCATGGAGTAATTATACCAAAGAGAAGATCAGTACATATAACACCAATAGTGGCAAAAGCTTCAGCAGGAGCGGTAGAATACATGCCGGTTTGTAAAGTAACCAACATAGTAAATACTATAAAAAGATTAAAAGAAGAAGGCTTATGGATAGCAGCTGCAGATATGGATGGTAACACATTCTATGAGCAAGATTTAACAGGACCAATTGGACTAGTAATAGGAAGTGAAGGTTTTGGTATATCAAGGTTAGTTAAACAAAATTGTGATTTTACAGTAAAAATGCCTATGGTAGGGAATGTAACATCACTAAATGCATCTGTAGCAGGAAGTATTCTTTTATATGAAATATTCAAACAAAGAACAGGCAAAAAATAACAAATGAGAAGAAACTCAAAAAGTTATTTAATAGTAGATGGTTACAATATAATAAATGCCTGGGATGAATTGAAGGAGTTAGCTCAAACAGATTTAGAGAATGCTAGAGAAAAATTGATAGATAATATTATAGAATATGCTGAATTTACGGGGCGAAAAGCAATAGTAGTTTTTGATGCATATAATGTTAAAAGCTCTAAAGAAAAAGTGGAAGAAAGAAAATACATAACAGTAATTTATACAAAAGAACATCAAACGGCAGATAGTTACATTGAAAAATTTATGAACACACTGTCTAAATATGATGATGTAAAAGTAGCTACTAATGATTATGCAGAACAACAAATTGTCCTAGGAAAAGGGGCTAGTAGAGTGTCTGCGAGAGAACTTAAGCTAGACTTAGATATTGCTAAATCGAAAATTAGGGAAAATCATAGTAGTGTTAAGAAAAAAATACAGAGAAATTGGTTGGAAGAACGCTTAGATAAAGAAACATTGTCGAAACTTGAGAAGATTCGTAGAAACCATTGAAACAACTGGAATTCTTAGACTATAATATAGCTATGAAACTGTTTTTATGGGGGAGATTTTACATGTTAGTGGCTAATGAGAAAACTTATGAAGAGTTTGTAGACAACTCTCAACAAGATGAGTACGATATAGTATTAAAAGCAAGTAAAGGGGATAAAATAGCATTAGAATACATCATAAAAAAATATAAAAACTTTGTAAAAGCAAAGGCAAAGTCTTATTTTTTAGTGGGTGCAGACAAAGAAGATATAATTCAAGAAGGAATGATAGGATTGTATAAAGCAGTGAGGGATTTTGATGGAAGTAAAACAAATTCCTTTAAATGTTTTGCGGAAATATGCATAACAAGACAAATAATCACAGCAATAAAAACTGCTACAAGACAAAAACATATACCTCTTAATTCATATGTATCTTTAAATAAACCTATATATGATGAAGAATCAGAAAGAACACTTTTGGATATAATTGCAACTAGTATAGTTACTGATCCAGAAGAGCTTATAATTAGTAAAGAAGAATTAAAACGTATTGAATCAAAGATGAATGAATTACTAAGCGACCTAGAATTAGAGGTAGTAGAACTATATCTAAATGGTAAGTCATATCAATACATAGCTGATAGGCTTCAAAGAGATGTTAAATCAATAGACAATGCTCTACAAAGAGTGAAGAGAAAATTGGAAAAACATCTTGAAAACAGGAATGATTAATAGTAAAATACTTACCAGAAGCTTATTATAAGCAAATTAAATTATAGTATATAACAAGAGGAGGAACTTCAAAATGGCTAAAGCTAAATTTGAAAGAAATAAACCACACGTTAATATAGGAACTATAGGACACGTTGACCACGGTAAAACTACATTAACTGCTGCAATAACAAAAACATTATTCGACAGATATCAATTAGGAGAAG
>JBOFYV010000053.1:0-230616 GCA_051654865.1 Peptostreptococcaceae bacterium | reverse complement strand
AAGATGGTAAAGTAATTGAAAAAGGAAGCTTTGAAAAACTTATAGACAATAAAGGATATTTTTATAGTTTATACTATATACAAAGCGACTTAGATAATATATAAAAATTAATATTTAAACAAACTATGGGGGAGTAGATGTGAGTACAAAAAATAAAATAATTATGTTTATTGTTGTCGCATTGATAATAATGGCAATAGTATCACCAAATGAGATAACATCAGTACTTTCAGCAATAGGGGTAGTTGTACTGGTCGTGGCAATGCGAGTAAGTGATTGGGTAATAAAAAGAAAACTAATAAAAAAGATAGAAAGAGAAAGCATAGACCATATCAAGGTAAAGGAAAATAACAAATGGGAAATCCTACTTATGATAGTGATTATGCTTAATACATATACAATGATGAAGTCTAGATATGATTTATTTGTAAGTCAAAGTAGTAGTAGTACTATAAACCTAACATCATATATAAATAGTCTAAATACCTCTGAAAAGATGGCAGAAGTAGCGTGTGTAGTTTTAATTATACTTGCAATATTGTGTATAGCTCAAGTACTACTAAGTAAGTGCATAGTATCAAGGGATAAGGTAATATTCTATGATGGTCAGATTTTTGATATAAAGGATATAGAGCAAATAGATTATTTAGAATCATCGTCTAAAAACTACAAGAAAATAAAACTAGGTAAAGGATTTATAGACAGAAAGATAATTATTAATATAGAAGATTTGGAAAAAGTTAAAACTTTACTAGAAAATAAGAATAGCTAAATGTAGAACATATCGTCATAGGTTATTTTTATAGATGTTAAATAAATAATTTTTAGAAAATTAAAAAAATAATTGACAAACAAAAAAGCAACGTATATTATAATAAGTATAAATAACAATAAAAAAGAAACAACAGATTAAATGCTATGAAAAGGAAAGTAATTTTAAGAATACTTATACAGAGAGTTCCTATTGGTGAGAGGGAGCAAAGGATATTAAAATGAAAATGGCCTTGGAGCGGTGTACCGAGATCTACATAGATTTAGGCTACAACGGGTTCACCCGTTACAGTGATAAAGTATAACCAAAATATTTGGCGTACTTAATGAGGTTTATATTGTGAAATATAAATAAACTAGGATGGTAACACGAAGTGTCAACTCTCGTTCCTAAGATTAAGTTCTTATGGTCGAGGGTTTTTTTATGTTCTATAAATTATTTAACTAACGCGCGGGATAGATAACTTGTAAACATAACAAAATGATTAGAAAACATTGATCAAAAAAATAAAAATAAGGGAGATAAAAACATGAAAACTGAAATTAAAAAAGGCAATCCATTAGCGTTATTGCCATTAGGCGTATTTTTATTATTATTTGTAGGAAGTGGAATTATAACTGGAGATTTTTATAAAATGCCTGCATTAGTAGCATTTATAATAGCTGCAGGAGTAGCGCTTTTATTTGATAGAAAAGTTACGTTAGAAGAAAAAATGAATGTATTTTGTAAAGGAGCAGGAGATACAAATATTATATTAATGGTAATAATATTTTTACTTGCAGGAGCATTTTCAAATGTAGCTAAAACTATGGGTGGAGTTGATTCGACAGTAAACTTAAGTTTATCAATACTTCCATCAAATCTTTTAGTACCAGGATTATTTATAATAGGTTGTTTTATATCAGTATCAATGGGAACATCAGTAGGTACAATAGCAGCACTTGCACCAATCGGACTTGGAATTGCACAAAAGACAGGAATACCAGTAGCATTAGTAATAGGAGCTGTTGTAGGTGGTGCAATGTTTGGTGATAATTTATCTATGATATCAGATACAACAATAGCAGCAGCTAGAACACAAGGTTGTGAGTTAAAAGATAAATTTAAAATGAATTTCTTAATAGTTTTACCAGCGGCTATAATAACTATAATATTATTAACAGTGGTAACTTCAGGATATGAAACTGTAACTGGTGGAGTTTATGAGTATAATTTAATCAAGGTTTTACCTTACCTAGTAGTTTTAATAGGTGCTTTATGTGGACTTAATGTATTTGCACTTCTTGGAGGTGGAGTAATACTTGCAGGAGTGATAGGACTTTTCACTAATGCATTTGATGTATTTGGTTTAATAGAAGCAATATCTGGTGGTATAGCAGGAATGTATGAATTAAGTTTATTATCTATAGTAGTTGGTGGAGTAGTTTCACTTATAAAGTTTAATGGTGGTATTGACTATATACTTTACTTTATAACAAGTAAGATAAATAGTAAAAAAGGTGCAGAATTTGGAATAGCAGCACTAGTTAGTATTATAGATTTATGTACAGCTAATAATACAGTAGCAATAGTAGCAGCAGGACCATTAGCAAAAGATATTGCACAAAAATATGATATAGATCCAAGAAAATCTGCAAGTATATTAGATATATTCTCAGCTTGTTGGCAAGGAGTTATACCTTATGGAGCACAGATTTTAACAGCAGCAGGAATTGCAGGAATATCTCCAGTTGAGATACTTAGTTATCTTTATTATCCAGGTTTAATGTTTGTATGTGGAGTGTTATCAATTGCTTTTGGAAAGTCAGTTGTTGATAAAGCAAAAAGTAAAAGTATAGCATAATATTAAAACAAAGTCTGAATGCCTAAGCAATCATACAAAGCAAAAAAGAAGGAACAAATTGTTCCTTCTTTTTTTTAGTTTATTTATATAAGTTTAAGGCTTTTATCATTTCTTAACTATACATATTATATCACTATACACTAGAAAGTTGAACGTCTAGTGGGGTATTTAGGTCTTGAGGTAGCGAAAAGGTTTAGATTAACTAAACATTTTGAATAGAAAACTATAATGTCACTTTTACTAGTGTATATCATAAAATAAAATAATTGTACAATTAAATAAGGAGGATGATTTTATGACTAATCCTAATAAACAAACTATAATAGATGTTCAACGTGGTAATATAATTGATCAGTATTCTAATGATAAAGCTATTCTTGTTGGAGTATATCTATCTAAGGAGAGTAACTATGCAGAAAATATAGAGCTTGTGCTAAATCCAGAAAATAGCGAACCTATAACTGTTAAAGTTCCATATAGTGGATACGATATGCAACTTTTTGTTGGTGATTTTACCGGTAATAAAAAATCAGAAATAATGGTAAGAGGCGGATTTGGAGGTACAGGAGGCTTTGAAATAGGTGTTATTTATAAGTATGAAGATAATAAATTAATAGAGATATTTAATCAAGATATATTCTATAAAAACAATAACTGTAGTGCTAAATATAAAGATAATTATAAGGTGTCAGTAAAATGTTCAAAAAAGAAATACTTAATAGATATATCATCAAAGTCAAAAGCATATTTAAATGAAATATATTCACCAGATGGTAAAGTTAAAAATATTTCACAACCTTATGTGGATGCACCTAGTGGGATATATCCTCTAAAGCAAGTTTATAATGATTATTATGATATTATTATTAACCAAAGGATTGTAGGTACTGCAAATTCAGATACTATAGCTGTAGTTCAAACTTTAGCTAATTTAGTAGATTCTAAATTTAGTACTATTTACAAGGGTGTATTACTACCATCTTATTATTACAATAAAAGAAAAAAATAGTAAATCTGAGTCTAAGCAATTTAATTTATTTAAAAGAAATGAAATTTATTATGGAAGAGAATTCTATAATATTAAATAAGGAGATATGCTTATGTATAGAGATGAATCGGTTATAAGTACTCTATATGGAGACATTGACTATGATTTAAATTGTGAAAAAGTAAGATTAATAGGTATTTATCAAGATGAAAATAGTCCCTATATAACTAGTTTGAAGCTAATAATTGAAGATGGAAGTAAAAAGCTCGGTTTTGACATAGATATGGAGGGCTATCAATTCAATTTATTTCTAGGGGATTTTCTAAATATTAATAGTGAGCAAATATTAATAAGTGGTCAATACGGTGGTTCAGGTGGGTATGCTATATTTAGAATATATCAATTTAAAAATAACAAATTAAAACTAATATTAGATGATGAAGCTTTATATAAACAACTTAATTGCAGTGTAGAGTATTTAGATAACTACAATTTAAATGTATCATGCAAAAACACCGATACAAATTACAAAGTAGATATAAGTGAGAATTTTAAAGGCTATTTAGATTTAATATATGATGATTCTGGAAAAGTAATAAAAGGTATTTACCCTACAGTATCTAAACCGAATACAATTTATCCAATTATGTATTCTAATAACAACTATTATTATTTACAAATACAACAACGTATCATAGGGATATCAAATGGAGATATACTAGGTTCTATACAGTCAGTTATTAAGATAGATGATAAAGAAAAGATATCTGTTAAAGAACAATATTATTTATTAATTAATAAAGATGATATGTGAACTAAACTTCCTATTGGTGCAGAAATAATTTCTTTAAATAAATTTGGTGGAGAAAATGATGTTATTGAAGTAGATTTAAATAATGATGGAATAAAAGAAATTATATTTGCTTATAAGTATAGTGGCGATGTGTATATAATTGTAGGAAAGTATGAAGCAGATAGTTTTATTGTTCTTGATACTTATAAAAAAATGGGTTTAGATATTTCTCATTTTAAAATAAAACCACTATTAGATATAAATAATAAAACTATAATAGTTGGCTTTAAAATAAGAAGTGTATCGTCGAACTTGGGATTATTAGTTTTTAAAGACTTCAAATTAAAAAATATAATAGAAGATGAAAATATTTATTTTGGTAAAATGGACGTTATAGATTTTAATAGAGATGGAATTTATGAAATAGCATTATGGACTCATGATACAGGAGAAGCTTATGTTGTAAATATTTATGAATTAGTAAACAATGAATTAAAAAAAACTGATAAATATAATAAGTTTTATTATACTAAAGTCTTAAACTACTATGCAAATTTAGTAAAAAAATATCCTACATCTTCAACATATCTATACTATCTAGCTAAAGTACAATGTATTTTATTTAAGGGATAGAAGAAAGCAAGTAAAACTTCAATGTTCAGTAGGAATTTATAGAGTATATTAGTGTACTTTTCTTAAGAAAGGTGCACTTCTTTAGTTACCTAAAAGTAACTTAATGAAAACAATGTGCATACTTGTTAATGATAGATATAGATACTAAAATATAGTAGATGAAGCAAATGAATAAGGAGAAAATAAAATGAAATATAGAGTACTGGGAAAAACAAATAGAAAAATAAGTGAAATATCATTAGGAACTTGGCAACTTGGCTCAAAATGGGGAGAAGAATTTAATGAAGAAAATGCAATTCAAACACTTGAAGCTGCATATAAAGAAGGAATAAACTGTTTTGATACAGCAGATATATATCAAGATGGACTTAGTGAAAAAGTAATAGGAAAATTTATAAAAGATAAAAAAGAAGAAATCTTTGTAATAACAAAGTGTGGACGTAAATTAAATCCACATGTATCACAAGGATATAATAGAGATAATATAAGAAAGTTTGTATTTGAATCTCTTGAAAATATGGAAGTAGAAAGTTTAGATTTAGTATTACTACATTGTCCTCCAACTGAAGTATATCAGAGTGATGAGGCATTTAAAGCATTAGATGAACTAAAGCGAGAAGGAAAAATAAAGCACTATGGAGTAAGTGTAGAAAAAGTAGAAGAAGCTATAAAAGCACTAGATTATGATATATCAGCAGTAGAGATAATATTCAATATGTTTAGATTAAAACCAGCAGAACAATTCTTTGAATTAGCTAAGAAAAAGGATATAGGAATAATAGTTAGAGTTCCTCTTGCAAGTGGGCTTTTAACAGGTAAATTTGATGAATCTACTAAATTTGGTAAAGATGATCATAGAAACTATAATAGAAATGGAGAAGCCTTTGATAAAGGAGAGACTTTCTCAGGTGTTGATTATAATACGGGTATAAATGCAGCAAGAGAAATAAAAGAAAAATTACAAACCGAAAACCTAGCTCATAGTGCACTTAAGTATATACTTATGCATAATGCTGTATCAACTGTAATACCAGGAGCGAGCAATCCTAAGCAAATAGAAATGAATGCAAAAGCATGTGAGATAAGTGATTTTACACAAGAGCAAATGGATATTGTAAAAGATATATATGATAGAAATATAAAAGAATCTGTACATCGTTTATGGTAAACTAATACACTAGCTTATATTGTAAATATTTATGAATTAGTAAACAATGAATTAAAAAGCTGATAAATATAATAAGTATATAAATAGATCTATAAATTATAAAAACCAAAGGAAGATATAGATAAAGTATCTTCCTTTGATTACGTAAATTAATAATAGCCAAACATAGCTATAGCACCAATTATACCTACGATAGACGCAAGTATACTTGTAACTACAAGCATAACAATTGGTAAAACTAAATTAACGCCACCCTTACTAATGATTACTCTATGTCTTGCTTCTTCATTTATATTGCTAATTTCTCCTAAATTCTTTTCAACGTGTTTTAGATATAAACTATTACCAAAAAGTCCACCAAGTATAGGTATAGCAAAGGCAGATATAAATCCAATAAAAGGTATGTATGATAAGATAAACGATGCTACCATAACACCAAATCCATAGGCGTACATTTTTCTATAAAGTAGCCATAATGGTAGTATGAAAAATGATGCCCAGTTCCAACTAGTTGATTTTTCATACTCTTGCATTTGTTCGAATTTAGGAATGTAGTATTCTGGGTTTTTCTGAATAAAATCAACCATATCTTTATTATCCCAAGAAGCCTTGTGAGAACTACTAGAGTTAATCCCTACTAGATTTTTATAGGTTTCGTTATTATTTATAGCTGATTTTATGTTTTGTGTAGTTTCTCTAATATTATCCTCAATATTTTTTAAGTTATTTCCACAAGATGAACAGAATTTAGATGTTGATGAATTTTTTATTCCGCATTTTGAGCAAAATATGTATTCTTCTTCTGTGACAGAGTTTTGTTCTAGAGTTTCTACTTCATCAGTAGAAGTATCTTTATCTAAGTCTAATCTGTTTTCATCACTCATAAAATACCCTCCTTAAATAAATGTTTTTAATATTATTCAATATAAGGTATGAGTAAAAAATCATTAATATTACAAATTATAGTTATTTAAATGAACAGAGGTAACTATTTAAAGTATCTATACATACAATAACAGTGTATCTTAAGGAAGAGAATTTAAGGATTTAGGAAAGGAGATTGTATGAGTTCATGCGACTGTTACAACTCTCTATTTGGAGTTGAGACTAGAATTCAGTTTACTGTAATAACTGAAAATGTTGACTGTATATGCACTATTTTAACTAAAATAGGTGGGTTAGGAATAAATGTAACAGCTTATAACTTAATCTACAATAATCGCAATCAAATTGTATTTAGGTTTATAGTTGGGACTGCTACTGTTCAGCCATCATGTTTTTTAGAGACAGTTAGATCTGTGATAAGTAAATATTGTTATACTGAAAAAGAAGTTATTAGAGTTTCAATCTTAAATTCACGTATACCAGGTTTATTTGCATTAGCAGTTTGCACCGTTTCCCAAAATGCAGGTATTTATTATTCTTATGTCACAGAAAATGGAAATCAAATATTTGAAACTACTAATAACGAAAAGGCTATGCAGGCCTTAAGTGGGTTATGCTCTAACTAATAAGTAATAAACCGAAGTACTGCAGTTATAGATGACTTCTACATTAAGTAGAGGTCATCTTATTTAAATTACATTTATAGCTATAATTATTAATAAACTTTCTCTCGAGTCCCAATATATTAATATACATTTATCAAGTCATATATGATATAATGGATAAACGAAAACTTATGCATATCAATCATAAAAATAAAACTAAAATCCTAGTAGAGATAAACACTATAATATAAACAAAAGGAAGATGACATCAATGACAAACTTCAAAGACTACAAATTAAGTAAAGAAATACTTAAGTCAATAAATATGCTAAACTTTAAAACCCCAACAAAAGTACAACAAGAAGTAATACCAGTAGCTCTAGAAAACAAGGACGTACTAGTAAAGTCACAGACAGGAAGCGGAAAAACAGCAACTTTTGCAATACCACTTTGTGAACTAGTAGACTGGGATGAAAATAAACCACAAGCACTAGTACTTACACCAACTAGAGAACTTGCAATACAAGTAAGAGATGATGTATTCAATATAGGTAGATTCAAAAGAATCAAAGTACCTGCAATATATGGTAAATCTTCATTTGCATTACAAGCAAAAGAACTTAAGCAAAAAACTCATATAGTAGTAGGAACGCCTGGTAGAACTATAGATCATATAAATGAAGGAAACTTCATTACAGATAATATAAAATACTTAGTAATAGATGAAGCTGATGAAATGCTAAGTATGGGATTCTTAGAGCAAGTAGAAGAAATAATACAGTCTTTACCAAATAACCGCATAACAATGCTATTCTCAGCAACTATGCCAGAAGATATAGATGCATTAGTTAATAAGCATATGAATGACCCTGTAAAAATAGAAATAAAAGCAAAAACATTAACAGTAGATAGAATACAACAAGATGGCTATATGGTAGAAGAAACGGGAAAACTTAACTTATTAAAGGATATAACTATAATAGAAAATCCAGATAGTTGTGTAATATTTGCTAATACTCAATCTAAAGTAGAAGCTTTATACAAAGAACTAATGAAACTAGATTATCCATGTGACAAAATCCATGGAGGGATGGAACAAGATGAAAGAATAAAAGTTATGAATAACTTTAAAAAAGGATACTTTAGATACCTAATAGCAACAGATGTAGCAGCTAGAGGTATAGATATAGATAATATAACTCATGTAATAAACTATGATGTACCAGTTCTTAAAGAAAACTACGTTCATAGAATTGGAAGAACAGGACGTGCAGGTAAAGAAGGTAGGGCAATTACTTTTGTAATGAAATCGGATGAAAGACGTGTATTTGAAATATACTCTTACACAGGAAAAGAACTAACAATGAAAAAGCGCCCAAGTAAAAGATTAGTAATAGAATTAAAGCCAGAATTTGAAAATAAATTAGCTAAAAAGCAAAAGATAAAAGAAGACAAAGGAGCAAACCTTAGTCAAGAAATAATGAAGCTTCATATAAATGCAGGTAAGAAGACTAAAATGAGACCTGTTGATATAGTAGGAACTTTATGTAGTATTGATGGGGTTGAAGCTTCTGATATAGGAGTTATAAGTGTACTTGATGTATCTACTTATGTTGAGGTATTAAACAACAAAGGAGATATGGTACTCAAGGCACTACAAACGAAAAATATAAAAGGTAGACCTCGTAAAGTAACTAAAGCTGAACAATAGAATAATACAAGAGTCTAAGGAGACATAATATGAATTATATACAACCAAATAACAAACACGAAGTATTTATAAAAAATATAGGAATAAAGCAAAGATTTGATAAACTGATGACTAAATCAGTAAATGTAACACCAGAACAAGTAAAAAAGTCACTAGAATTTGCAAAAGAATCAGTAGAAAGCTCTAAAGACTATATGAACTTAGTACCAAAAGATATCAAAGATGAAACTTTACAAAAGGAAATAGGAATACAAAGAATATTTGTAGAGAAAATATCAGAGTGTGCAGTGATAAATTATTTAATAAAAAATAATAAAGATGTATCTGTACTAGATAAGAAGAAAATAGGAATAAAAACAGCTATAGCAAAAGGTATACACACAAGACTAGTAATAGACAAGAGTGAATTTACTAATAATAAAAACAAGAAGAATTACTACATTGGTGTTCATCTAAACCTAGAAATGGAAGACAATAAAGATAAAGTAAAAAGACATATTATAAAAGATTTATATAATATAGAAAAAGTTCAAATATTTGGATATCTAGATTATAAGTTTTTAAATGAGCTTAAATACGAAACTGTAAAAAATAAAGAAGGCAAAAAAGAGTACAAGTTCTACAACAAAAAAGCACAAGGTTACTCTAGCAAATCTGAGTATGCAAATATTTTAGATACACAGTGTAAATGGTATTATTTAGATAGAGTACAACCAATAGAAAACTTAATAAAGAGTATATAGATATAAAGACCTTATCATTTTAGTGATAGGGTCTTTTGTATATATGTATTAATTAATAATAACTAAGCATTGCTATAGGATGTATAAATTAGGTATAATAGTTGAAGTAAAGTATGAATAATATAAAGGAAATAGTCAAAGAGTAGAATTAATATATATAAAAGGAGAATACATAAATGGCTGGAATTAAATATGACGTAGTAAAAGAACTAGGTGCAGTATCAGAAACAAAATCAGGATGGACTAAAGAACTAAATCTAGTTAGTTGGAATGATAGAGAACCAAAGTATGACCTAAGAGATTGGTCACCAGGGCATGAAAAAATGGGAAAAGGAATTACATTATCAATAGAAGAATTAAAAGCTCTTAAAGTATTATTAAATGAAATGGATATATAAGGTATAATAAAATCTCTTTATATTTTATTTTTTAATTAGCATTAATTGTAGTTAAAGTGTATAATATATAGATACAGTATGCAAAAATGCATATAACTAAGGAGAAATTATGATAAAAAGAGAATTTGAAATAAACGATGTAGCATATTTAGCAAAAGACAGAAGAATAAAGGCACACGTAGATGGAAGTGAAACATATACGAAAAATATATCACTAAAATCAGGAGATGCAGTTAAGATACTAGATTTCTATGAAATAGAAAAATACGGATACTCATATGAAGCAGAATATAAAAAAGATGGTACTACATACATCATAAAAAAGCACCTAAGTCAATCAGACTTAAGACCTAAAAATAATAATAAATAGTAATTTCAAATATAAGCCAATAAATACTAGAAGCTAAACCTAGTTTATTGGCTTATAAAAATGTTATTGTATAAAGCTAATTAACACGTACAAAAGGAGAAGGATAATGAAGTACAGTGAAGAACAAATGGATGAAATAGTAGAAAAAATAGTAGAACTACTAAATGAAAAAGAAGAAATGAGAACAGGTAAAATAGCAAAAGTACTAATACATCAAGGATTAGTAAAATCAAGCTATGAAGCAGAAACAGTACTAAAATATAAAAAAGACTTATTCATAAGCCCTAAAACCGGGGTGTGGAGATTAATATAAACTTTAACCAAAGGACCCTGTCATAAAACTGACAGGGTCTAATTATTAAATGTAATTCCTAATAATAGATAATGTTAAGTAGGTATTAATTAATTTCTAGATAGTTATTATCTATACTACTCGGTGTGGTAATGCTATTAATATAATTTCTTAAAAAATCATTAGAATAGTTTAATAATAACGAAAAGTCTTCATGATTAATACTACCATCAGATAGATTATTATCAATGCCTGCATAATAATTTAAATTTAAAGTTCTCATAGTTTTAGCCATTAAATCTATATTTTCATTTGATAGATTTTCGTATGTACTTAATTTTTTATAATACATGTTATAAATAGAATTACCAAAGAAATCTCTAGAATACTTATCAAAGTTATTTAAAACTTTATCGCTAACCTCTACACTGGAGGTCTTGTACACAAAGTTATTATCATTACTAGTATAATTAAGCTGTCCAAATTTATGAGGATAAACAGCTAAAGAGCCAGTAGCTATATCATATAGGTTATTATTGTTATCTTTGTTTAATGCAATATTTTGAACATGTACATGACCACTTAAAACAAAATCTATGTTGTTGTTTTTGAAAACTTCTATTAATTTATTGTTATCATCTAAAGTGTACCCGTCATAATAAACATCATTATGATTCATAATACTATGATGCATTACTGGAATTATTTTAGCCCCTTGCTTATTGGCTAAAGATATACACTTTTCGATCCACTTAAGAGTACTTTTACTAATAGAACCTTCCATTTTAGGATATCCGAGCGTAGTATTAGTTTTGTAGTTGTTAGTGTCTAGCATCAATAGCCATACCTTTTCACTAGGTGTAGCCAAATAGCTAAGGCTATCATCATCTTCAAGTACAGCATTATCAAAACCAAAATCAGAGTACATACTTCTAAATTCATCTTCATTTATACTATCAGTTACCTGTTGTTTATCCTCTACAAATTTTCTAGCCCAAGGGTTAGAAATATCATGATTACCAGGAATAACATATACGTTTGTTCCGGACGCTTCAATAGATGAAAGTTTTTTAGTTAAGTCTATATGACTTTCAAGTTCTCCATTATTAGTAAGGTCGCCACTTAAAATAAGGATATTTGGCTTGTTATTTTTTATAGTGTCTGTAAAAGCATCAAATATTTCATTAATATAAAAGAGTTGCTTGCCATCACCAGCAGTTACATATTTATCAAAGGCAGATTTATTATCAGTTAGCTTGTCTGATAAGTAGTGTATATCAGTAGCTATATACATACTTAAGTCATTATTTTTATCGAATTTATAATTAATAGTTTCTTTTTCTTTACCTAAGGATATAAAAGTAAGTAAAAGTGATATTAATATAAAAATAAAAGAAATTTTTAATATTCTCATATTTCCTCCAAGGTTAAGCTTATAAACATAAAAGTGATATAAGTTTAATTAATAATTTATATTAGTATTTACTAATTACAGGAAAATAATCCATAAATTAGACAAGAAGGAAAAATACAAAAACAAAATAAGGGCTTAATAAGATATAGCGAGTACTATATCTTATTGTCTATTAAATGCTCTTTAACGGTATAGACAAAAGACTCACACAACTTATAAACAACATATCCTGTAATAAGAGTAGCAATTAATAATTGGAAAAAATAAACCTCTCTTATAAAATCAGTATAAGGTGAATTTAATTCAACTAAATACTTATAATACCTTTGCATAGCAACTGCACCTATACACATAGGAAATGTAAGAGGAGCTAAAGCTGGTGAAAATTTAAGCCTAAGTAATCTAGGCAGTATATAATAATCATATAACATATTAAGTACAGCTAAAAGTAATATAAAATTAACCAATACATTAGATTTAACATTAAATACTCCTAAATATCCGGCAAGACAAATATTAGCGGGAGCACCAATTATCATAAGGGATGTTTCTTTAGCCTTACTTATATGACCCACCTTAAACACTCTATATAACATTATAGGTAATAAGACTAAATACCATATAAATGCATAATAAAAAGTAAACTTTGCTACATTAATAAACCCAATAGGAGAACCAGTAACAGCACCAACACCTAATCCTACAGTTAAGATATACCAACTTGGAACAATATACTCAAATTTAAAATCTTTAAATCTAGCCAATAAAAATATAATATCAAAAACTAAATGAAGTATTATTGCAAATATCCAAATAAACTGAGCAAATGGTTTTGAATATTGAACTACATAAGAAGAAACAACCATAAGGGTCATAGCAATTGTAGGATAAAATGTTCCGATAAAAGGATGTTTAATTTCAGATAAGACATCCTTAGGGTGAAGTATAGCTTTTACTAATAACAAACCAATAGCTACACACGTAAAGAAAATACCAAAGTGCCTAAAAAAATTACTACCAACATCTACCCACGCAGTAGTTATACTCATAAGTGCTAGGGATACACCTGATACAGCTATTGGAGTATTTTTATAAATATTTTTATCTAAAATTTTATGGATTTTAATCTTTTTTATGTGATGTAGTTTCATAAATAAATATCATTCCTTTCATAAATAAATAGGTTACTACTTATTTTTAGCTTGATATATATTTCTATGCGAAAAATTATTTAATACGTATGTAATGAGCTATAATTAAACTATAGCTATATAAAAGGGGGGGATAAGTTGGAAAAAATATTAGAGAAAAGAACTAGCCTAATTTCAAATTTAGCTGCACTAATATTTTTAATAACTTTTGGATGGATAAGACCACTTATAGTATATCTTTATAATATAGATATACAGTACTATGTTGTTTTACCAATGATTATATTATTAGTAATAGTGGAGTCATTTTTAATTAAAACTAGAAAGCGTTTTAGTATAACAAGTTTTGAAATCATAATGAGTATATACATAGGTATATACGCTGTATATGCAAATAATAACGTTGATAGTATCATAACACCAATACTAACAGTTATAAGTATGATATTAGTTTTTGAAGAAAAAATTAAATGTAGTAGATATAAAAAAATAGTTACAATAATATTAGGTATAATAGGAGTGGGTACGACTTGTATTAGTTTTTCAGATAATTACGGAGAATTAAAGTATATATATGATCCAACAAATGAATATAAGGAGTGCTCTATATTAAAAGAACTACCAGTACCAATCAATGCACTAGAAAGAAACTATAAACTAGACTTAGATAACATAGAAAAAAGTACAGGATATAGAATCAAGGGTATAGATATGCAGATGGATGAAAATCATTTGTACATAGAGGAATTATTAAAAAAAGATTGGACATTAATCGATAAATCATCTCAAGGCAAATCTACATTATACACATTACAAAAAGGTCTAAATACTGTTTCAATAAAAATAAATAAAGATAACATATTAATTGGATTATATAAAAATCATATAAAAGAAAGAATAGCATCGATGACCTTAGAAGAAAAAATAGGTCAAATCATAATAGCAGGGTTTAATGGAAATGTAGTAAATAGTGAAGTAACTACATTGTTAGAAGATTTAAAAGTAGGGGGAGTAATATTATTTGGTAGAAATATAGAAACTTCTAAGCAATTAAAAACACTTACTAAAGATATTAAGAATTTAAACAAGGACATACCACCATTTATATCTATAGATGAAGAAGGTGGTAGAGTAAGTAGAGTTCCTAATGATACTAAAAAATTTCCAAAAGCTAAATCAGTTGGAGATACTAATGATACAAAATATGCTTATAAAAATGGAAACGACATTGGAAAGACATTAAAAGAGTTAGGAATAAATATGGATCATGCACCAGTTCTAGATATATATAGTAATCCCCAAAATACAGTAATAGGTGATAGAGCATTTGGATCAAATGAAGATACAGTATCAAAAATGGGGATTGCTACTATGAAAGGATTAGAAGATGCCAATGTTATACCAACAGTCAAACATTTTCCGGGACATGGAGATACAGATGTTGATTCACACATTGGTCTACCAATTGTAACTAAAGAGTTGAGTGAGCTTAATAAGTTTGAATTTATCCCATTTAAAAAAGCTATAGACAAAAATTGTGATGTAGTTATGATATCTCATATTATACTAGATAAAATTGACCATCAAAATCCTTCTACCTTGTCTAAGAAAGTAATAACTGATATTTTGAAAAAAGATTTAGGGTTCAAGGGTGTAGTAATAACTGATGATATCAATATGGGGGCAATTACTCAAAACTATAGTGTAAAAGAAGCTAGTATAAAAAGTATCCAAGCTGGAGTAGATATAATACTTATAGGCAATGACGTTGAGATAACAAAGAGAGTGATAGATGAAATAAAATCAGCTGTAGAAAATAACGTTATTGATGAATCTAGAATAGACGAAAGTGTATATAAAATATTAAAATTAAAGGAAAAGTATTCAATATGATTAATTTAAGTTTAATTTATTTTTATATATTAACAAGTACTTAATTAAATCACACTTATATGATACAATATGAAAAAACAAATTAAAGAGGTGAAATAACATACTTACTTTAGATCGATTTATGACATTATTATTCTCTAAATACTTAATTAAATATGATGATATTTCAGATGAGATAATCATAGATACTAGAACAAAAGAAGAATACATTAAAAATAAAATATTAAAATATAATATACCAATAATTGAAAAAAAAGAGCATGACTTTCTTCATAAATATTTACTAATAGCAGAGTTAGTTATAATATATGGAATGATAAAGAATATAAAAAATATTAAGCAACAATTAATAGAAATATCAAATAATAAGCAAGATAAAATAGTTGTAGCTTGCTCAAAGGGAAGACTAAGAAGTCCTACAATGTGGATTTATGCAAAAGCATTAGGTATTGATGCAAAGGTTCTAAAGGGAGGCATTGTAACTATAGATTCATCCACAGCATATATAGATAAATAATATCCAAGCATAATATACTAAAAGTAGAGTATATTATGCTTGGATATTTTTTTTGATTGTAAAATGATTATATCGTATATATATGAGTTTTATAGTTAAATTGAATATTGAACAATCCTTATAACATATATAATAAAAAAAGAAAAAGAGGAGGAGAGATATATGGAAGTAAAATTAACTCTAGACTGTAGTGGACTGGTTTGTCCAATGCCTATAGTAAAAACAAACAAAGCACTAAAGAATATGAATGAAGGTGAAGTTATAGAAGTAATAGCTACAGATAAAGGTTCAGTAAATGACTTTAAAGCATGGTGTGAGACAACAGGAAATGAATACATTAAGTTATATGAAAATGGAGAAGTATTGCATCACTACATTAAAAAAAATTAGGCGGTGATTAAATGGGAGCACAATTTGAAACAATTAGGCAAAGGGAGTTATTATCTAGGTTTGATAATAATAGTGTATTAATAGATGTAAGAGAGGTAGATGAATATAGCCAAGGTCATTTGCCACAAGCAATAAATATACCTTTAGGCCAAATTGAAAGAGCTACTCAACAGCTAGATAAAAATAAAGTATACTTTGTAATTTGTAGATCAGGCAAAAGAAGTGAAATGGCAGCAAAAACTTTAGTAAAGTATGGATTTAATAAAGTATACAATGTAATACCAGAGTAATTAAATATAAAATAGGGGGGAAAATATATGCTAAAAAAGATTTCAATAATAGCAAGTAATGCAGATATATTTACAGCGTACAAAGTATTAAATATTGCAGTAGCAGGTGCAACAACAAATGCAGAGGTTAGTATATTCTGTACATTTGATGGTGTTAAAATGATACACAAAGAAATGATTAATGAATTAGAACTTCCAAAAGGTAAAGAAAACCTAGTAGAAGGATTAAAAGAAGCTAAAGCGCCAACCATAAATGAATTGGTTGAAATGGCAAGTGATTTAGGTGTTAAATTTATACTTTGCCAGATGACTTTAGATATAATGAATTTGAACATTGATGAGTTTATAGAGGGGGTAGAAACAGCTGGAGCAGTAGCATTCTTACAAAATGCATCAGATGCTGATGTAGTGTTAACGTTCTAAATTAGCGAGTCATTATTAGGGGGGGAAATATATGAATCCAAAGTTAGTTCCAAGTAAAGATGTTGTAAACAAAATATTAAATAAAGAAGAGTTATTTATTTTGGATGTTAGAAATAATAGCGATTATAATGATTGGAAGATACAAGGCGAGAATATAACTTCTTTAAACATACCATACTTTGACTTATTAGATGGTGTTGAAGATATATTAGATGAATTACCAACAGATAAAGAAATATTAGTAGTATGTGCAAAAGAAGGATCGTCAGCTTTTGTTGCTAATATGTTAGCCGAGGAAGGTCTAGATAATATAGGATACTTAAAGGGCGGAATGAAGTCATGGAGTGAAGAGTTATACCAAACAGTAGTATATGATGATGAAGATATAAAAGTAATACAATTTATGAGAGTTGGTAAAGGATGCTTGTCTTATATGATACAATCGGGTGAAGAAGCCTTAGTAATAGATGCAAGCAGATTTTATAATGTTTATGATGAAATAGCAAAACAAAGCAATGCAAAAATTACACATATAGTAGATACACATCTTCATGCAGACCATATTTCTGGAGGTAAGGCATTATCAGAATTGGTGGGAGCAAAATATTATATAATGAAATCAGAAGGAGCGATATTTGACTTTTTACCTCTAGAAGAATATGATGGAATAGATTTTGCCAAAGCTAAAGTAAGAACTCTAGCAGTAAAAACACCAGGACATACGCCGGGGAGTGTGTCATTTTTATTAAATGATAAATTGATATTCACAGGAGATACATTATTTATCGGTGGTATAGGTCGCCCAGACTTAGGCGGAAAGGTAAGAGAATGGGCAAATGACTTATATAGTACAGTATATGAAAAACTATCTAAAATAGATGATGATGTTATAGTACTGCCAGGGCATTTTGCGGATTTAGATAGTGAAGTTAATAATGAAGGGTATATAGGGGACCTTCTAGGCAATATTAAATCTAGAAATGATATGATGAACAATAAAACTAGAGAAGTATTTGTAGACACAATAGAATCTAATGCAAAACAAGAAACACCACCGAATTTTGAAAAAGTAATAGAAATAAATAAAGGTCAAACATACGCGAATGATGAAGAGATGCAAGAAATTGAGATTGGACCAAATCGTTGCGCTCTTCAACATAGTAATTAAGAGATACTAGAGAGAAGGAATACTTATGAGCATAGAATTAATAGTAACAATATTTATTATAGGGTTAATAGGTGCATTTATATCAGGTCTTTTGGGTATAGGAGGGTCTGTTATAAATTATCCTATGCTTTTATATGTAATTCCTTTAGTTGGATTAAATCCATTAACTTCCCATGAAATAACAGGAATAGTAGCTGTGCAAGTACTATTCTCCACATTTAGTGGTGTTATAGCTTATAGAAAAAGTGAATTCTTAGAAAAAGATATTGTAACATATATGGGAATAAGTGTACTTACGGGAAGTATGATAGGAGGATATGTTTCATCATTTTTTGATCAAAGTATAGTGAATTTAGTATTTGCTATTTTGGCGACGATAGCTTCAGTAATGATGGTATTGCCTCAAAAGGGAAATGAAACGGTAGAATATGAAGAAGAAGATTTTAATAAAAAGTTAGCTAGTATAATAGCATTTATAGTAGGAATTTTCTCTGGTATTGTAGGAGCAGGAGGAGCATTTATATTAGTACCATTTATGTTAGTAGTACTAAAAATACCACTTAAAGTAACTATTGCAAATTCTTTAGCAATAACATTCATATCTGCTATAGGAACCGCAGGAACAAAAATATTGACAGGTCAAGTATTATTAGTACCTGCAATAGTTATAGTTGGTGCAAGTTTAATAGCAGCACCCCTTGGCGCAAAGATAGGAAAGGCATCAAATCCTAAAGTATTAAAACCTCTATTAGCGTTACTAATATTTCTCTCGGCTATTAAGATATGGAGTGATATAATCTAATAAACAAAAGGAAATAATATAGCCCCATAGTGAATTACGGCTAATACACTATGGGGCTTTTGTAGTATTTAAAAATTGATGTAAATTAACTCGCTTTCATTAAACCTAGCAATGGCATAAATTAAATCAGATAGTCTATTAACATATTTTAATAGTGAAGGATTGACTTCTTCAATCTTGCTTAAAGTAAAGATTTTTCTTTCAGCTCTTCTACAAATAGTTCTAGCAATATGTAAATTAGCTGCAAGTAGATTAGTTCCAGGTACAATAAAGGCATTAACATCATCTGTTTTTTCTACATATTTATCAATTAAAGTTTCAAGCTTTGTTACATCCTCTTCAGATACAGGATGCTTATACTTTCCTTCTACTCTAGTAGCAAGCTCTCCAGATACAGAAAATAGCTTTATTTGAATATCCTTTAGTATTTTTTTGTCTGAGTTTTCTGCGTATAAAGTACATAGGCCTATGTAAGAATTTAATTCGTCTAAAGTTCCATATGATTCAACTCTAATATCATCTTTATCAACTCTTGTGCCATCGTATAAAGATGTTTGACCTTTGTCTCCAGTTTTTGTATATATCTTCATAAAAACAACCCCTTCTATAGTAAAGTAAATATTTTAATATATACTATGTTTACCCAAATAAATATTATTCATTTATAAAAAAAGATAAATTATTATAATATTAATACTATAATCTGAAAATTAAAGAATAATTTGATAGGTAAGCATATAAATAATATAAATAGTTATTTATATGAAAGGATTATGATTATGATTAGAACAAAATCTTGTAAAGCTTGTGGAGAAGTGGTTTTCAGTATGAATTCAAGTTATGAACATATTGAGTTAATATGCGAGAGTTGCAAAACTACAAATTTAATAAGTCTAGGTAAATATATAGCATTAAAAAACATATGTGAATCTTGTGTGAATGATTTATTCAAAATCAAAATAGATGATAAGGGTAATGAAGAGCGTATAGATATTGAATGTACAAAATGTAAAGCTACACCTAATACATATTTTATAGATCAAAATGGAATAGAAATTGATAGGGTCGCTAGAGAGATGCTTATAATTCAAGATAATATCAAAGATTTTAATAATAGACTAAATAGAATGGAGAATAAAATTGAAAGTTTAGATACTGACCTAAGAAATACAAAAGAAAATATAATTGAAAACTTAAGCCGAAAAATAAATGAAAATATAATAGACATAAATACTGTTAATTATGAAGTAAATAATTACTCAGATGAGTTAAATAGACTAAAAGATACATTAGAAAATATAGAGCGAAGTGTTGTATCAAACTTATATTTATTTAAATAAAGTAAAAAAAGAAAGTTAAATTTATCTTCAACTTTCTTTTTTTTACACAAATAATATATTTGTAAGTGATACAAAATATAACCATCATACATTTAGGAGGAACATCATGGCAAATAAATTTACAAATCCAAATGCAAAGACAGCATTAAATCAAATGAAGCTTGAGATAGCTAATGAACTAGGTATGCAAATAAACAATGTTGATGGTGCAAACCTTACTGCACAACAAAATGGTGCAATAGGTGGAAGAGTTGGTGGTCAAATGAGCAAAAAACTAGTTCAAATGGGTGAAGAAGCTTTATTAAGAAAATATAACGGACAAAATAAATAATAAGTGAACATAAATAAAAAGTATCCAACAAATAAATTGTTGGATACTTTACTTTAAACCAAGGTCAGATAATAAATCAGATATACCATACATTTCGTCATACTTTTTATAGTATTCATTAAATACTTTATCTATATTGCAGCCTTTAGAAACTTCAAAATCCACTCCTTTATATTCTGCTTTTATAAATTTTACACTAGTGTTATCTAAATAATCTCTTAATCTTGCTATATAGTCTTTTATATCTTCATTAGAAGATGCTTTTAACTCTTTGATATTTTCAGCTACTATATATGCAGAATCATTGATTTCCTCATATGTAGTGTTTTTAGCTAATTCATCCTTAATAAACTCTAGGTTTTCAACTGAAAGTTCTAGATCATCTAAATTATCATTATTTAATATTTCTTGAAGTTTATCTAAAATCATTGATTCATTCCATGAATATTTATCCATTGTACATTGTCTCCTAAATATAGTTTTATAGTTATTATACATTTTAACATGAATTTAACACCAAGAACAACAACTTAACATCTCTTTAATGCTTTTCGACATACTTTTTGATATTATAGATATATAAGTTAAATATAGGTTAGATACTTATTAAGGAGGATATGTAATTTGGAAATGGCAGCAAGGCTGATGGGAGGAATTGGACTTTTCTTATATGGCATGAAGCTTATGGGAGATGCCCTACAAAAGTCAGCAGGATATAGATTAAAAAAAATAATTGAATTACTAACAAATAATGTATTAATAGGTGTTATAGTAGGTGCATTAGTAACTTTAATAATACAAAGTAGCAGTGCTACATCAGTAATGGTTGTAGGTTTTGTAAATGCAGGTATAATGTCATTATCACAAGCTATCGGAGTGATTATGGGAGCAAATATTGGTACTACAATAACGACTCAAATTATTTCCTTTGATTTATCAATGATATCACCAATAGCACTTGGTATTGGAATTATACTTTACTTAACTACATCAAAAACTAAATATAAAAATTTAGGAGAAGTACTAATAGGGTTTGGAATACTATTTACTGGAATGGAATTTATGAAAGAAGCAGTAGAGCCACTAAGTCATAATGAAGGTTTTATGATGGCTTTAAGTGCACTGAGTGATAATCCAATACTTGGAGTATTATTAGGATTTACCATTACATCATTAGTTCAAAGCTCAAGTGCATCTACAGGTATGTTACTTGCCTTAGCATATTCAAATAATATAACGCTTCAAGTGGCACTTCCTATTTTATATGGTGAGAACATAGGTACTTGTGTTACAGCACTTGTATCAAGCATTGGTGCAAGTAAAGATGCAAGAAGAGCGGCTACTATGCATTTAATATTTAATATTATAGGAACTTTAATATTTATGATAGTTCTAAGTAAACCTATAATGCTTATAGTAACATCATTAAATCCAGATGATATGAGTAGGCAAATAGCAAATTCTCATACATTATTTAATATATTAAATGTATTAATATTGCTACCATTCTCAAATTTAATAGTTAAGTTAAGTATGAAATTAATACCTAATAAAGAAAGTGATAGAGAATTTGACGGTAATGTTTTATATTTAGATGAGAGAATGATGGAAACTCCTTCAATAGCGCTAGCAAATACTTTCAATGAAACAATTAGAATGGGAGAAAAAGCTCGTCTAGCTATTGAAAATTCAATGGATTCAATTTTTGATAGAAATAAAAACAAGGTATTACTTGCACGGAAAGAAGAAAAAGAAGTTAATATTCTTCAAAAAGAAATACTTAACTATTTATTAAAACTATCAAAGGTATCTCTTAGTGAAGAAGCAAGAGAGAGTGTAGATGAATTGTTTAATACTGTTAATGATATAGAGCGAATAGGTGATCAATCTGAAAATTTAGCAGATATAGCAAATCATATTTTACAAAAGGAAATATATTTATCTGATGAGGGTTTAGAAGATTTAATAGAGATGTATAGAACGGCTATAGCAACATACTCTTACTCGCTTAAGTCTTTAGAACAAATGGATAAGGGCTTAGCGTACAAGGTAATAAAAATGGATCAACAAGTTGAGCTTATGGAAAAGTCATACCGTGAAAATCATATGAATAGATTAAATGAAGGTCAATGTACAATAGATAATGGTGTTGCATATTTAGAAATAGTAAGTAATTTAGAGCGAATATCAGAACATGCAGTAAGCATTGCTCAAAGAGTAATAAAAAGAGGTAATATAAATATAATTTAAAAATAGCAATTAGATATTTGGTAATCAATATCTAATTGTTATTTTTTTTCGACAAACTTTTCAAAAATGTAGATATACTATATAATAAAGAATAGAGAAACAATATTAAAATATATAATATAAAAGTATATTTAGGAGAATTGAAATGATAAATATTTTACTCGTAGATGATGAAAAGAAGATATGTGAGTTTGTTAAAGCATATTTAGATAAAGAAGGTTATAATACGGATGTAGTATATGATGGTAATTCTGCTATAGAACATTTTGATAAAAATAAATATCAGCTAATAATACTAGATAGGATGTTGCCGGATATAAGTGGAGAAAAGGTATGTGATTATATAAGGAAAAAATCTACATTACCTATTATTATGTTAACAGCTAGAGTTGAGGATGAAGATAGAATAGAAGGTTTTCAGTTAGGTTGTGATGATTACATTTGTAAACCATTCAACGTAAAAGAACTTATACTTAGAGTAAAAGCTATTTTAAAAAGAAGTGGAGTAAGTGAAGATCAAGTAATGAAATTTGATGATGAGCTAGAAATAAATACTACATCACATGAAGTTATGGTTAGAGGAGAAATGGTTATACTTACAAATACAGAGTATAAGATTTTGTTAACTATGGCATCAAATCCAAAGAAAATATTTACAAGAGAAGAGTTATTAGAAATTTCAACAGAAGATCATTATGTAAAAATAGATAGGGTAATTGATAGTCATATTAAGAATTTAAGGCAAAAGATAAAGTTAGAAGAGAAAGACAACAAAATAATACAAACAGTATATGGTGTAGGATACAAGTTTGGACTTTAAAATTAAAACTACAAGCTTAAATAAAAAAATTACCTATGCATTTACATTTATGATGACTTTAGCAATTATTATAGTTACTGTTGTAGTAGATATTACATTTAAAACAGAATTTGATAGATATATAGATAAAAGTAATAAGATTAAAGTAGAGCAGCTAAACTATGAATTAGACCATATATATTCAAATGGTAAGTGGAATCTAGAAAACGTAAAAGAAATAGCTAATGATGCAATAACAAAGGGACTAGCTGTAGAAATATATGATAAATATGATGAATTAATATGGAGTATGTATGTAGATGCACAAACATCAGTTAGTTATAATTTAGATAATATAAAAGAAAACACACAAAGCGTAGATCAGTACTGGGATGCTATCCTTGAAGCACATAGATATAAGGTTTATGATGAAAATGGAGATTATGTAGGATATAAAAAAATAACTCATTATAGTTCTACTTATTATATGGAAAATGATATAGAGTTCTTAAACAAAATAAATAATTTTATGATTGTATTTAGTATATTTGCTATAGGATCAATGGTATTAATATCAATATTTACATCAAAATCTATATCAAAACCTATTGTAGAGGTTTCTCAAATAGCTAAAAGTATAAGTAAAGGTATGTTTAAAAATGTAAATTATAAAAGCGATATTAGTGAAGTAAATGAACTTATAGCATCTATAAACACACTAGCAGAAGATTTAAATGAACAAGAACTATTAAGAAAAAGATTAACTACAGATATTGCTCATGAACTTAGAACACCGATTACGAGTGTACAAGGGCATTTAGATGCCATAATAGATGGCATATGGGAACCAACACCAGATAGATTAAAAAGTATAAATGAAGAGGTTTCTAGACTATCAAAACTTATAGGAGAATTACAGTTATTAGCTAAATACGATACAGATAAAACTAAATTAAATAAATCAGAAGTATATCTAAAAGATATAATAGAAAATGTGGTATATAATTTAGAAACAAAAGCATTAGAAAAAAATATTAAAATAAGTTGTGAGATACAGAATGTATGGATATACTTAGATAAAAACAAAATATCTCAAGTTTTGATAAATGTATTATCAAATGCAATAAAATACACTAATAATGATGGATATGTATATATAAAAACGTATCTAGAATATAACTATGCGTGTATTTCTATAAAGGATACAGGTATAGGTATACCAGAGAAAGATTTACATTATATATTTGAACGTTTTTATAGAGTAGATCAATCTAGAAATAAAGAAACAGGAGGTCTTGGAGTAGGACTTACTATATCTAGGTCAATACTAGATGAACATAATGGTGATATAGTAGTAAATAGTGAAGTTGGAAAAGGAACTGAATTTATTATAAAGCTTCCTAAAGAAAAATATATAATATAAAACAAAACAAAGAGGATGCTAGTATGAACAAAAGTGTAAGAATATCTATAAGAAACTTAGTAGAGTTCATCTTAAGACATGGAAGTATAGACAATAGATATGTTAGTTCAGTAAAAGCAGTTGAAGGAATTAGAGGTCATCAAAAAATACAAAAATCTTATGGAGATAATTATACAGCTGAAGTACCCTTAAAATATAATTTAAACTATGAAGGTTTAGATATAGTAGTAGAGGGAAGAGCAGATGGTATTTTAATAGAAGAAGATAAAGTGATAATTGATGAAATAAAAACTACAACTAAAGACTTATTATTAATAGAAGAAGACAGCTATCCACTTCACTGGGCTCAGGCTAAGTGTTATGGGTATATATATTGTGTACAACAGAATTTAGATGAAATAGATATCCAAATAACCTATTACAATATTGAGTCAAAAACTACTAGAATACTTAGAAAAACTTATTCTCTAATACAGTTGGATAAGTTTTTCTTTATGTTAATAGAAGAATATAAACATTGGGCACAAATTGAAAGTGATTGGATAGAGACTAGAAATAATAGTATAAAAAAATTAAAGTTCCCATTTGAGGATTACAGACCAGGGCAAAGAGAGCTAGCTGTAAGTGTATATAAAAGTATAGTAGATAGTAAAAAATGCTTTGCACAAGCACCTACAGGTACAGGAAAAACTATCTCTACAATGTTTCCTGCAGTTAAAGCAATGGGAGAAGAACAAACATCAAAAATATTTTATTTAACAGCAAAAACAATAACAAGAGAAGTAGCACAAAATAGTATAAGCTTAATGAAAACACAAAGCCTAAAACTAAAAGCAGTAACTATTACAGCAAAAGATAAAATATGTAAGATGGATGAAACTAATTGTAATCCAGAGTATTGTAAATATGCAAATGGATACTTTGATAGAATAAATGAATCATTAAAAGAGATTCTAGATAAATATGATGATTATGATAGAGATAGTATAGATAAAATAAGTGAAGAATATGAATTATGTCCATTTGAATTATCACTAGATCTTACAATGCATAGTGATGTTGTAATATGTGACTACAATTATGTATTTGACCCTAGAGTATATCTTAAAAGATTTTTTGATATAAAAACGACAGATTTTACTTTTTTAATAGATGAAAGTCATAATCTAGTAGATAGAGCTAGAGATATGTACTCGGCTACCATAAGAGAAGAAAAGTTTTCAAAAATAAGAAAAATAATAGGTCAAAAAGATAAAAGATTAGATAATGTTTTAAATAACATAGAAAATTATTTTATAAATAAGTTTAAAGAACTTAAAAAATATAATCAAGATGATTCAGTAGAACAAATCTATCCAATGAACCTTTGTGAAGAACTGACAATGTTTATAAAATTAATGGATGAATATTTAGCAAGTAACAATGAAGAGAATGAAGAAGTAAGAGATTTGTATTTCGATGTATATAGTTTCTTATCTATAAGTGAATTATACGATGAAAACTATGTAACTGTATTTTCAAATAACTACTTTGGTGTAGATGTAAAACTTTATTGTGTAAATCCATCTACAGCAATAACTGAGAGAATGAAAAAAGCAAAATCAACTATCATTTTCTCGGCAACCTTAATACCTATGAATTATTTTAAAGAAATGTATGGATACTTAGAAACTGATTTTATATTAAATCTAAAAAGCCCATTTAATGTAAAGAATAGACTATTAATGATAGGTGATAACATAGCAACTACCTATAATAAAAGAACTCAAACAAGTGAAGAAATTGTACGCCATATAGCAAATTGTGTAAATAGCAAAACTGGAAATTATATGGTATTTTTCCCTTCATATAAATATATGGAACTTATATATGAAAAAATGAATGAAATGTATCCAAGTATAAATACAACTATTCAAGAAAGTAATATGACAGAACAGGCAAAAGAAGAGTTTCTATCGTTATTTAATGAAGACAACAAAGAAACTCATATAGGATTTTGTGTTTTAGGTGGCCATTTTTCAGAAGGAATAGATTTAGTTAATGATAAATTAATAGGAGTAATTATAGTTGGTGTAGGAATGCCTCAAATAGGTATTGATAGAGATATAATAAAAAATCATATGAACAAAGAAAATAAAGGTTTTGATTATGCTTATGTATATCCAGGTATGATAAAAGTATTGCAAGCAGCAGGTAGATGCATAAGAACTGCTGAAGACAAAGGTGTAATTATGCTGTTGGATAATAGATATGCGACTAGAAGATATCAAAGTTTATTCCCTTATGAATGGTATCCTAATAATAGGGTTAGAAATAGTGAAGATGTAAAACTATTATGTGAAGTATTTTGGAGTAATGGGATTATATAAGCCACCTATCTACGGCTCATTCACAACATAAACTATTTTCCTTATGTGATAAAGTCACAGAAATATTTAACATTTATGAATATAATGTAAACATATTAAATAATTATTAAGATATGTTATATATTATAGGAGGAGTATTATGTCTGAAAAGATTATTATAGTAGGTGGAGTAGCAGGAGGAGCATCAACAGCAGCAAGACTTAGAAGATTAAATGAAACAGCACAGATAATCATGTTTGAAAAAGGTGAATATATATCCTTTGCCAATTGTGGCTTACCATATTATATAGGTGAAACTATAAGTGATAGAGAGAAGCTAATAGTTCAAAGCGTTGAAGCAATGAGCTCGAAGTTTAATATAGATATAAGAAATCTAAGTGAAGTTATAAAAATAGATAAAGAAAATAAAGTAGTAACTGTAATTAATCACAAAACTAATGAAATTTATAAAGAGTCTTATGACAAATTAGTTTTATCTCCAGGGGCAAGTCCAATAGTACCACCAATAGGTGGAATCAAAGAATGTGATAACTTATTTACATTAAGAAATATACCAGACACAGATAAAATAAAAAACTATATTGATAACAATAATCCAAAGCATGCAGTAGTCATTGGTGGAGGATTTATAGGGCTTGAGATGGCAGAAAATCTGTATGATAGAGGAATAAACCTTACATTAGTAGAAGCTAGTGAACAAGTAATGGCACCTCTTGATATTGAAATGGTGAGTATTATACATGAACATTTAATAGATAAGGGGGTAGAATTAATATTAAAAGATGGTGTATCATCATTTGCTAATAATGGTAAGCAAGTTGTATTAGCAAGTGGTAAAACAATAGATACTGATATGATAATATTATCAATAGGTGTAAAACCAGAAACTATAATTGCAAGGAATGCAGGATTAAATTTAAATGAAAGAGGAGCAATTGTAGTTGATGAATATATGAAAACATCAGATGAAGATATATATGCTTTAGGTGATGCAGTTGAAATAAAAGATTTTGTAAATAATAAACCAACTATGATACCACTTGCATGGCCTGCAAATAGACAAGGAAGAATAGTTGCAAATAATATTTGTGGTAGAACTGAAAAGTATAAAGGTACTTTAGGGTCATCAGTTGCTAAAGTATTTGACTATACAGTAGCTTCAACAGGTAACAACGAAAAAACTTTAAAAAGACTAGATATAGATTATGAAGCTATTCATATACATCCAGGTTCACACGCGGGATATTATCCAGGTTCATTTCCTATATCTATTAAGATGATATTTGATAAAATTACTGGTAAAATATTTGGAGCTCAAGCAGTAGGTATGGATGGTGTAGAAAAAAGAATAGATATATTAGCAACAGCTATAAAAGCAGGATTAACTGTATTTGACTTACAAGACATTGAGCCATGCTATGCACCACCATACAACTCAGCTAAAGACCCAGTAAATATGTTAGGTTACTATGCATCTAACATAATAGAAGGTATGGTTGACATTGTTCAGTGGCATGAAGTAGATAAAATAATTGAAAATGGTGGAGTAATTATAGATGTTAGAGAAGAGTTTGAAGTAGCAACAGGGGATATGCCAGGAACGATACACATACCTTTAGGAGAATTAAGAGATAGAATAAACGAAATACCAAAAGATAAAGAGGTATACGCTACTTGCAGAGTAGGCCATAGAGGATATATTGCATGTAGAATATTAGAACAACTTAATATAGCTTGTACTAATATAGATGGAGGAGTAAAAACATACTATCTTGTAAAAAGTGCTCAGGAAAGTTTAAATAAACAAAATAAAACTAATAATACAAAAATAGATATAAAGGGTGAGGATATTAGTATGAATATAGATGCACATGTTACATTAGATGCTTGTGGACTACAATGCCCAGGTCCAATAAGAAGAGTATTTGAAGAAATAAATAAAATGGAAGAAGGACAGATTTTAGAGGTAAAAGCAAGCGATCCTGGATTTAGTAAGGATATAAGTGGATGGTGTGAAAAAACAGGAAATACTTTACTCAAAACAGAGTTTGACAAAAAACAAAAAGCATTTATAGCAACGATTAAAAAGGGATCAAATAATGTATTAGCTAACAATAGTTGTTCAGTTAGTGCACCAGAGAAAAATGGTGCTACTATGGTAGTTTTTAGTGGCGATTTAGACAAAGCAATAGCATCATTTATAATAGCAACAGGAGCAGCGTCTATGGGCAAAGAAGTAACTATGTTCTTTACATTCTGGGGATTAAATATAATAAAACGAAAAGATAAACCAAGTATTAAAAAGGATACAATGGAAAAAATGTTTGATGTAATGTTACCATCACATACAGGAAAATTACCATTATCTCAAATGAATATGGGAGGAATGGGACCTAAGATGATAAATCAAATAATGAAAAAACACAATGTAGATGATATAGATACATTAATAAAAAATGCAATAGATATGGGAGTAAAAGTAGTAGCATGTGCAATGAGTATGGAGTTAATGGGAATTAAAAAGGAAGAGTTTATAGAAGGTGTAGAAATAGGAGGAGTAGCTTCATATTTAGCATCAGCAGAGGATTCAGGATTAAACTTATTTATATAATAATTAACAAATGGAATATAGCCTTTGCTGTATTTCTTTTGTTAAATAAAATTCCCAGTAGAAAAAAACACATAATTAATGTGATAAAGTTACAGAAAACAAAATACGTATATAATAATATATAAGTATAATATAAATAAAAGGAGAATAAAAATGACAAAACCATCAGTTTATCATAGTAAAGGATATACATGTGCAGAAGCACTAATAAAATCATATAATGAAGAGCATAACACGGATATACCAATATCTCTTGGGAGTGGTATGGGAGTAGGTATGACAGTAGGAAGTTTATGCGGAGCAGTAAATGCAGCTGCTATGGTAATAGGATTAATAAAAGGAAGAGAAGATAATATGCAAGCCAATGAAGCAAGAAATTACTCTAGAGAATTAATGAATAGGGTAAGGGAGAAATATAATAGTGAGATATGTTCTGTATTGAAGAAAAATAAAGTGAGTTGTTCAGAGATAATTGATTTTTCGTATGAAGCATTAAATGAAATATTATCAAAGTAATGGAGGGATAAATTATGAGTTTTTTATCTAAATTATTAGGCAATAAAAGATATAATAATATAAGTAATGAAGAACTACAGCAAATAATAAAAGTAAATAAAAATGTTTTAATATTAGATGTTAGGAATCCTGATGAATATAAAACAGGACATATTCCAAAATCAAGAAATGTACCTGTTCAAAATATCAATTCAAAATTAAGCTCATTACAACCACATAAAGATGAGGCAGTAATAGTATATTGTGCATCAGGTGGAAGAAGTTCTAAAGCAGCTACAATACTTTCAAATAGTGGATTTAATAAAGTATACAACTTAGGTGGGATATCAAATTATAAAGGCAAATTAGAAAAATAATATAGATAACATAGAAAAACTGGTGATATATAATGAGTAAAAGAATTATATGTCATCAGTTTTAATTTTTATATTATAAGATTATAGTTGAAAGATTTAATTAAGAGTACTACAATCTAATTAAGTAAATACTTAACTAAATTAAAGGGAACAGTTTTATGGATAATTTATCAAAAGCATTTAAAGCATTAAGTGATGAAACCAGACTAAATATTCTAATTTTAGTTTCAAGGAGAAATATATGTCAAAAAGGAGTTTCTAAGCACTTAGAAATATCGGATTCAGCAGTATCCCAACATATAAAAGTATTAAAAGATGCAAATCTCATTAAAGGATATAAAGAAGGATATTATGTGATTTATCACATAAATCAAGATATTTTTAATGAATGTTTAAATTTTTTAAGGCTACTAATGAAAGGGAACACCGAAGAAATTAATAAAAAATTAGATATTGTAGGTTTTAATTGTGAATCTGAATCAAATTGTAAATCGTTTAAAAAATGTTGTATGAGAAGGGAGTAATAAATATGAAAATTTGTGTACCAGTAGAAGTAAATAATGGGTTAGAGAGCAAACCATTTGGTCATTTTGGTTCAGCTCCAATGTTTGTTGTATGTGATTTAAATTCAGGTGAAGTAAATAAAATTGATAATGGAGACTTAGGCCATGAACATGGTAAATGTCAGCCACTAAAAGCATTATCAGGAACAGAGGTTGATGCTGTTATTGTAGGAGGGATAGGTCAAGGAGCAATAATAAAATTAAACCAAATGGGAATAAAGGTTTATAAAGCACAAGCAAATACAATAGGGGATAATATAAACTTATTAAAAGAAAATAAGCTTCAAGAGTTTTCTCTGAATCATACTTGCTCACATAATGGTTGTAGCCATCACTAAAAATTAAGAAGTGTATTAAGATGAAGTTTAGACTTCATCTTAATACACTTCTTATCAGTTTTCGTAATATAAATATTATAGGATAATCAAGGATTAATAATAAAAAAATAATAAACTTACCCAAAAGGCTTACATTATATATACTAAATATACTACCAAAAATTAAAAGTATAAATATAAAACAAGTTGTCATTGATAATACGAGTACTAGCCTTTTTTTAGTTAAAGGTTCACATACACTAAGTAGTATTATAAGTCCTACAATACCAGTGATTGTAGCAACAATACTTGATAATTCAGTAACATTAAAATTGACCTTATTATGTATTAGCATTATTAGAATAATGTTAAATACAATAGTAAAAGCTCCAATAGAGGATTTAATTAATATATTCTTTAAAAATCCTTTTTTTATTATATTTCTATTTCTCTCAAAGGTGAAGAAAAATGAAGGTATACCAATTGTTAAAGCATTTATTAGAGTAAGTTGAATTGGTACAAATGGATAATTGTAGGGTAAAAATATAAATAGTAAAGAAAGTAAAAATGAATATATAGTTTTTGTTAAAAATAATGATGCACTTCTTTCTATATTATTTATAACTCTTCGTCCTTCCATTACAACACCAGGCATACATTTAAAATTAGAATCAGTAAGAACTAACATTGCAGTTCTACGAGCAGCATCACTTCCAGAAGCCATAGCTATACTACAGTCAGAATCTTTTAGAGCTAAAACATCATTTACACCATCACCTGTCATAGCAACAGTATGTCCGTTTTTCTTTAATGATTTAATAATCAATCTTTTTTGTTCTGGTTTCACACGTCCAAATACTGTAAACTCATCTGCTATATTTTCTAATTCATCATCAGTCTTTATTGTTGAAACATCTATATACTTATTAGCATTCTTTATTCCTGATTGCCTTGCTATCTCAGATACTGTTACAGGACTATCTCCTGATATAACTTTTATATCTACACCTTCATTGTAAAAGAAATCAAAAGTTTCATTAACATTATCTCTGATCTTATCCTTAATGATAATAAGTGCAAGTGAAGTGATATCACCACTAATAGTATCTTGTAGCATATTATCTTCAACTTTTACTAGTAATAATACTCGCTCACCCTTAGTTGAATAAACTTCAACTTTATCTTTAATTAGAGAGTACTTACCCTTTAATACAAATTCAGGAGCACCTATAATATATGTACCATATTCATTAAATGCAGCTCCACTCCATTTTCTAGATGAAGAGAAGGGGACTATATTTGCACAATTCCAATTAATATTAGAGTTAAAATAGTTTTTCATAGCATTAAAAGTAGAGTTGTTATCATCTACAGCTTTTACAAAATTATATCCAATATTATTGATGTCATCTATAGTGATACTATCATTAAGCACTTCAATTTCCTTAACTTCCATAATACCTTCAGTAATAGTTCCGGTTTTATCTAAACATATTAAATCAACTCTTGCTAAAGACTCTATACAATAAAGTTCTTGAACCAAAACATTATTTTTTCCAAGACGAACAACTGATACATAAAGAGCTATACTCGTAAGTAAATAAAGTCCCTCAGGTACCATACCTATTAAAGCAGCTACTGTTGTTATAACAGATAATTTAATAGGTACATTTACAATGTAGATACTTTTTAAAAACAACGCAAGGCCTATAGGAACTATAACTATAGCCACAGTTTTTATAATTTTATTAAGGGCATTCATAAGTTCAGAGTTTACTCTTTTTCTTTTTTTAACTTCACTAGTTAATTTAGCCGCATATGAATCAGCTCCAACCTTATCTGCTCTACAGTAGCAACTACCACTAACTATAAAGCTACCTGAAAGTAGAGTATCTCCTTTAGTTTTAGATATAGCATCAGGTTCTCCAGTAAGGAGAGATTCATTTACTTCAACTTCACCATCAACTACTATACAATCTACAGGTATTTCATTACCAACTTTTAACTCTATAATATCATCAAGTACAATATCATTTATATGTATGTCTTTAGGTTTACTATCTCTAATTACTTTTATAGAAGAAGACGATACTAATGATAGTTTATCAATTGTTTTCTTTGCTCTTACTTCTTGAATTATTCCGATAAGTGTATTACTCACAACAATACCCATAAATAACGCGTTTTTATAGGATTTTACTAATATTACTAGTGAAGCTAGGACTAAGTTTAGCAAATTAAAAAAAGTAAAGGTATTACTTACTATTATTTCTTTTATAGTTTTTGAAGGGTTATCAATAGCCGTATTAATCAAGTTTTTATCTATTCTTTCTTGAACTTGATTACTTGTTAAACCTTCTCTATACATGGGATTAAATCTATTTGTATTATTATTCATAAAATTACCTCTATATATATTGGGATACAAATAGTATTAGCAAATTAATATAATATATTAATTCATAATAAAAATCGCTTTAATAAAAATCCATTTATGTATAGTTAAAGACCACTTATGACAAAAATATTGAGTTAAATATATAAATAAATATAATTATGTATATAAAAGAATCTATTTAGTCGATTGTATGATAACAAAAATAAAAGGGAGGATTATTAGTAGATGAAGAAAAGTAGAGTGAGAAAAAGATTTTACTCTAAAAAAGATTTATGGATAACTATATTATTTGTAGGGGGAGTAGGATTTTATTTAATAGAGGTTATTAAGGACATGTTGCATAAACCTAATTTATATACAGTTGTACACTTTATAATAATATTATTTATAAGTTGGTTTGTATTTGGAACGTACTATGAATTTAAAGAGGAGTATCTATTAATAAAAGCAGGGCCTTTAAAAGATATAGTATATTACAGCGATATTACAGCAATAAATGAAAAAAGAACATTTTTAGTACCAATTTTTTTATCTACTGAGAGAATTGAGATTATATATAATGGGAGATTGTACGGATATATTTCACCTAAATATAAAACGGAGTTTTTGGAAGTTTTTGAAGAAAAGTGTTTAAAATAAGAGTATAACAGATAAAAATTAGATAAATATGGTAATATATACAGGTATGATAATACAAAAATACTAAGAAATATTACTGGAGAGAAAATAAATGTTAAAAATAGCAATATGTGAAGATTGTAAAATACAAAGAGAGAATTTTAAAGAATATCTTCATAAGGTAATAAAATATCATAATATTGAATATCAAGTAGTCGAATTTGATTCAGGGGAGGACTTGTTAAGTGAATATCCTAGTAACTTAGACATATTACTTTTAGATATACAAATGGGTGAAATGAATGGAATGGATGTAGCTAGAAAACTAAGAGCGTTTGACAGTAAAGTAGAAATAATATTTACAACAGCTACGATAGATTATATACAAGAGGGGTATGAGGTAAGGGCGTATAGATATCTATTAAAACCAATTGATTATGATACTTTTAAACAACAAATAAATTCATGTCTATCTGATATTACAAATAAGAAAGACAATTACTTGGTTATAAGTCAAAAAAATAATATAAATAGAATACAAATAAGTTCTATTTTATTTATCGAAACTAAAATAGGGAAACGAGAATTAATAGTCTATACAAATGATGGCATACAGTATATAAAGACAACTATGACCAAGATTGAAAAAGAATTAGAGAAACACAACTTTGTCAGATGTCATTCAGGATATATGGTAAACTTATTTGAAATAGAAGCTCTAAATCAAGGAATAATAAGTATTAAAAATCATCAGATACCAGTTAGCAAGAGAAAAATAAAAGAAGTAAAAGAAAAGTTAACGAATGTATTAGGAGACGTATTATGTTAGAGAATGAATTATTTTGGAGTATAGTTAATAATGGGATATTTATAGTGGAATGGATGTTAATATACTTTTTATTTAAGACATTAAGTAAACCTAAAACTTCATCTGTAGTTATATATATTATGATATTTGGAGCGTCACTAACTGGAATTATATTAGATGCAATAGGTATAGATCCTAATATTAAAGTGCTAATACATATAGCGATTAGCTTTATTTTATATAAAATTAATTTTAATATTAGCTTACAAAGGTGTACTATTACAGTACTTATTTTCTGGATGGTTGCTATTGGAGTTGAAGCTATAGTTATGAGTGTTATTATGAATATATGTAATGAAAAAGATGCAACTATATTTTTAATAAATGGAGAGTATCGACTAGTAAGTATGATAATAGCCAAAGGAATTATGGTTTTATTGTTACTAGTGATTAGAAATCATAAAATATCGAATAAGCTACGAACAAGGGATATAGTTTATATATCACTACCTATATTTACAAATATAATATTTATACTTACAGTCTTTGATGAGAAATTACAGCCATTAAAAAAGCTCTCAAAAACTAATATGGAAATTCTAATGCTAACTATATTAGTTTTCATATCTAATATTTCTATTCTTTTACTTGTAGGAAAAATAGTTAGAGAAAATAAACTATCACTAGAAAATAAATTTATAAAAGATAAACTTAAAACTCAATATGATTACTATGAAAGAATAAAAGAAAAGCAATTTAGAACTAGGCAATTATATCATGATATGAAAAATCACTTAGCTTGTATTGAAAGATTAAATAATAGTAATGAATCGAAAAAATATATAAATAATATAAAACAAGAAATTTATAAACTAGAGAATAACTTTGACACAGGAAATATGATTTTAGATATAGTATTAGATGAAAAATATGGAATATGTGAAGAAAAGAATATAAGCTTTGTATCTAAGGTAGATTCAAGGCAAATTGACTTTATGGAGGAGATAGATATATGTAGTATATTTTCTAATGCTTTAGACAATGCAATAGAAGCTTGTGACAAAGTAATAGATAGTGATAAGAAAATATCTATAGTGAGTACATATATAAAAAATTTTTTTATTATTAAAATCGAGAACAATAAGGTTAATGAGATTACTCTAAAAGATGGCAAAATAAATACTAATAAAAAGGATAAGTTCCTTCATGGAATAGGAATTGAAGGTATAAAACGAACAGTAGAAAAATATGAGGGAGAAGTGGTTACAGACTACTCAGAAAATAACTTTGTGCTAAAGATAATGATACCACTAATAACCTACAAGATATAAAAAATTACTTAAAGAATGTAAGGATATAAAATTTATTAAATGGGGGTAATGAGATGGATTCAAATATTAAAAATATAAAGCAGGAGATAAAAAATTTTTTATTAATAAACTTTGTGCTTATTGCTTTTATATCTATTTTTGTATTTACATCAGCGTCAAAGCAAAATGGTAGCTTGCTTGTACAAAACTTTGGTGGATTATTTATGTACATTCCAGCATTTTCAGTAATTGTTGTTTTGAAGAAGGTTTCTAAGGTCGAGTTTAATCCAATAGTAGAGAGATTTTTTAGAGTATTTGCCATAACTACCATAGTGAGGTTAGTATTATCTGTATTAGAAGCCGTGGTATTTAACAGTATATATCTATCACCAGTAATAGATATAGTCGTATCTTTGTTTATTGTGTGGAGTATTATATACAATACTATATACAATAGAGAGAAACTTGAAGAAATCAATTTATCATTAGGTAAAAATATTAAAAAAGTTTTAATTGTAGTATTAATATTTGTGGTAATTATTATCATAAAAATAGCTATGAGTATAATGATAAATAGTGATAGTATTGTAAATATAGAAGAAACTATTCCATTAGCTATAATGTCCTTGATTTCAAACTTTGCCCTAGCGTTCAATTTATTTTTTGGAGAAGAGTTTGGATGGAGGTATTTTCTTCAGCCAAGGCTACAAAAGATTTATGGTAAGAAGTATGGAGTTTTAATACTAGGAGTAATCTGGGGAATATGGCATTTACCACTTTGCTTTACATTATATAGCCCACAAACACCAATATATTGTGTAATTAATCATATAGCATTTTGTATGATACTAGGAGTATTCTTAGGATATGCATATATGAAAACTGAAAATATATGGGCACCAATATTAATACACTTAGTGAACAATAGTATTTCTATTATACTTAGTGGAAGTTATGAATCTGTGATTACATTAGAAACACTTATAATGTCAATTGTAGTTAATGCTATATTATTCTTACCATTCTTACTTACAAAAGAGTACAAATCGAATACTATGGATGAATGCAATATATAAACTAGAGTTAAAAAGTATGAAGGAGAAGTAGTAATGTTTAGGTTAATAAATATCTAAATATTACTACTTTTATATTAACTATAGGTTAAATTTTTAAATTATAAGTTAACTTTACCTCTATTGAAGTATAAGAGTAAGTAAAATATAATTAATCTATAAAGAATAAGCAAACAATCAAGGGGAGATATAAAGATGGACAAATTGAAAATAGGTGAAGTAATCCAAAGACTTAGAAAACAAAATAAAATAACACAAGAACAGTTGGCAAATCATATAGGTATTTCAACAGCAGCAATATCTAAATGGGAAAGCGGATCATCTTATCCAGATATAGTAACACTTCCTACATTGGCTAGATTTTTTAATGTAACTATAGATGATCTTATGAATTTTAAAATAACCCTTACACAAGAGGATATAAATAAAATAGTAGAAGAATGTGAAATATTAATAAACCAAGGTGAACTAATTAAAGCAACAAATTTATGTGAAAAGTATATTAATAAATATCCTCAGAGTTATTTATTAAAGTTTAATTTATGTAGAATATACAATATGTGTAATTTACTAAATAATGAAGAAGACAAAGTTACAAAATGGAGAGGTCGATGTATAGAATTACTTGAAGAAATAGTTAATGAATCTAATGATATTAAATTGATAGAACAATCGTTATTTCAATTAAGTTCAAATTATATGATACTTGAAAAATTTGATAAAGCAGAAGCATGCTTAAAGAAAATTCACAAGCCAGAAGTAAATCCACATACTATATTGTCATCCATTTATGTAGAACAAGGAAATATAGAAGAAGCAAGAAAAGTATTGCAAAACAATGTGCTATATGGATTAGCAGATATGTACTCTAGTTGTAGTATGTTAGCAGCAACTTATTATAACTCAAATAAAAATATATTAAAAGAGCATATAGATACTAATATAGCTAAAAGATATGTTGATCTATCGATGAAAATAAAAGAACTACTGAATCCAGAAGGAAAAAGATTAATGTTTTTAGATGCAAATTATTTAATATTATCAGAGATGTATATGAAAGAAGGAGATATAGAAAGTGCTATATTAAACTTAGAAAAAATGTTAGAAAACATAAAGTATGGAGTTAAAGAAGGCATTATTGAGACTAACCAAGTTTGGTGTTTTAATTATTTACCAGATAAAAACCAAATAAATAGTGAAAGCGCATTAAAGATAGCTATTGAAAATTTAGTTGTAACTTTAGACATACAATTTGAAAGTATCAAAGATAATAATAGATTTGCAGAGATAGTAACAGAATTAAGAAAAATAGCTAGAATCTAAAATAGGGGTGTAATATGAAGGAATTAATAGCATTTATAATAGGGGTAGGAGTAATTATCCTAATTGGAATATCCATATCTATACTTGATTATATAAAAAGACTTAAATATATAAAAAACAAAATAGAAACAGAATATGGAAAAGAAATCGATTTAAGTGAAGTAAAAATAAAAATGGATAGTGCAAGTAGTTACTTTAGAAATAAAAACGAAAATTTATCAATAGATGATATCACTTGGAATGATCTTAGTATGGATGATATATTCAAGAAGATAAACAACACACAGTGTAGTGCAGGTATTGAAGTACTTTATGATATACTAAGAAATCCACTATATGAAGAAGAAAGCCTAAATAAGAGAAATAAAATAATAGAGTACTTTAGAGAAAACGAAGCTAAAAGAAAAGAAGTACAGTTTATCTTAGGTAAATTAGGACAAAGTGATGATTTATTTACTACCAATTGTTTATTTAATGAAGTAGACAATAGTAAAAGCAAATTACTAGAATATACAATTTTATCATACCTTCCTATAATAAGTACGTTATTAATATTTGTAAATGGATACTTTTTAATATTAGTTGCAGCATCTATTGTACTTAATATCTATATTAGTCAAAATAATAAAAAGTACCAATATAATACAGATGGATTTACATATATGATATCTTTAATAAAATCAGCTAATAAAATAAAGAATTTAAATATAAAAGAAATAGATAGTAACTTAAATAATATTGAGAAAGATTTAGAAGCTGTAAAAAATATAAAAAATAAATACGTAGGTCACAATACCAAAGCATTACTTTCAGATGTAGATGTATTTAGTGAATATACAAAAATGATATTTTTATCAGATTTAAAAAATTATGAAAAGGTAAAAAACACAGTAATAAAAAAATCTGAAAACTTTAAATCTATTTATGACTATGTAGGTACTATTGATGCACTAATAGGTGTAGCATCTTTTAGAGACAGTTTAGAGTACTATGTATTACCTAAATTAACCAAATCTAATCTAAAAAGTGAAAATAAACTAGATTTTGTAGATATATATCATCCACTAATAAAAGAACCGGTAGCAAATAGTGGTAAGTTTAATAAGGGCGTATTACTAACAGGGTCAAATGCATCAGGTAAATCTACATTCATAAAAACAGTAGCAGTAAATGCAATATTAGCTCAAACTATTTATACAACGACTGCTAAAAACTATGAATCTTCATATTTTAATATATACACATCTATGGCATTAAAGGATGATATTTTCAGTAATGAAAGTTACTATATTGTTGAAATTAAATCCTTAAAAAGGATATTAGATAATATGAATAAGGATATACCTACTTTATGTTTTGTAGATGAAATACTTAGAGGGACAAACACTATAGAAAGAATTTCATCATCTTGTGAAGTGTTAAACTTTATAGGCAGTAGAAACTCAATATGTTTTGCTGCTACTCATGATATAGAGCTTACTCACTTACTAGAGGAAGAGTTTGAAAATTATCATTTTGAAGAAAAAATAACTAACAAGGACATACAATTTGATTATAAATTACATAAAGGAAGAGCAATGACTAGAAATGCTATAAAGCTACTAGAGTTTATGGGTTATGATGAAATAATAGTTGAAAAGGCTGAAAATAGAGCAAAGAATTTTTTAGAAGTAGGTACTTGGTAAAGGGGAGAATAAATGGCTTTCTTGCATTTCCGATTGTTATACCAATAGGATTTATAATATATAACTTTGGAATGAGAAACAAAGAAAGAATAAACAAAACTACAAAACATAAATGTGCAGTTTTAGGAATTTCTATATTAGCAGTTGGGTTTGTAAATGGATTTATCTACAATACACTAGAATATAGAAGTTATAGTATTAAAAACTATAATGCTAATGTAAGTATATTATTGATTTAGTAAAAAATAATTATAAAGATATTGACTATAGAAAAGCTAAATTAAGGGAACTACCAATCAAAGGTGTATTAATTAATTATTCTCCAATGGAGAGAATAAATGAAGGGCACGAAGCTTCGACTAGTATCGATACTTATATATTAAGTGCTTTTATAAATAATCTGAGGTTTTAGAATCGTACAATTGGGAGGAAACTAAAACTAAAGGCGTAGAAAGTAGTCCATATATAATATTAAAAGATAACGAGGGAACGATAATAACTCTATATGAAAACAATTATACTACTTATGAAAATAAAGAAGAAAAAATAGTTTACAAAATACCAGAATTAACCACAAAGAATTTATTAGATAAAACAAAATCTTAAATAAGTAAGAATTATTCCCTATATATATTGGGATTGGAGTTATAGTAGCGATTATATCTATGAGCGTATCTTCAAGAGTAAATAGTTATATAAGTTTAATCGGTGTTCAAGTACCAATAGTATTTATTATATGGAATTTTTATCAGTATTCTTAGTAATTAAATCTAACAAAACATAAAAACTAAAGATTTATAAAATTTAATATTTAATTGAATTACCAGACTATGGTTAAAGAGAATTTTACCATAGTCTTTTTGTATACTGATAAATTATATTTATTTGAAAAAAATGTATATAAAATAGTAGCAATTACTATTTATATTGTATATAATGTATATATACAATATAAAAATAAATACATTATATATAAAGAGGTGATTAACTTTTGAATATTATAATAAGTAATTCAAGTGGTCAACCAATATATGAACAAATATACTTGCAGATAAAAAACTTGATACTCTCGGGAGAACTTAGAGAAGGGGATGCACTTCCTTCTATGAGGTTATTAGCAAAAGAGTTAAGGGTAAGTTTGATCACAACCAAAAGAGCTTATGAAGAATTAGAAAAAGGAGGTTTTATAGTATCAATTACAGGTAAAGGAAGTTTTGTAGGGGCACAAAATGTCGACTTTATAAGAGAAGAACATCTAAGAACTATTGAAGAGCATATGCAAAAGATATGCGAAGCTTCAAAAGTATGTGGAATAAACTTAGAGGAGTTAGTAGAAATGCTAACGTTAGTATATAAGGAGGGGTAAAATTGGAAAATGCAATAGAGATTAAAAACTTATGTAAATTATATGATGGATTTAAAATAGATAAGTTGAACTTAGTAATTCCATCAGGATGTATTATGGGAATTATAGGTGAAAATGGAGCAGGGAAAAGTACTACTATTAAGTTAATGTTAGATATCATAAAAAAAGATAGTGGTACTATAAAAATATTAGGTAAGGATAGTACAACTATAGATAAAGATTTTAAAGAACAAATAGGTGTAGTATTTGATGATTCATGCTTTCCTGAAGAGTTAAATATTACACATATAGAGAAAATACTAAAAAATGTATATAAAACATGGGATAGTAAAACCTTCAATAAGTATATTAGTAGATTTGCACTACCAAAGAAGAAGATAATTAAGGAATTTTCAAAAGGAATGAAAATGAAGTTATCTATAGCTGTAGCTTTATCTCATAATCCTAAGGTACTTATACTAGATGAAGCTACTTCAGGACTTGACCCTGTGGCAAGGGAAGAAATATTAGACGTATTTTGGGATTTTGTTCAAGATGAAAGCCACACAGTACTTATTTCTTCACATATATTAAGTGATCTTGAGAAAATTTGTGACTATATAGCCTTTATTCATAGAGGGAAATTAGTATTTAATGAAGCTAAGGATGAACTTAGTGAAAAATATGGGATATTAAAATGTAGCAATGAGGACTTGGACTTAATAGACAGAGATAGTATTATCAGCTACCGAAAAAGTAGTTTCAGTGCTGAAGCTTTAGTACTTAAAGAAGAAATGCCCAGAAATTATATAGTAGATAATGCATCTATAGAAGATATAATGCTTTATTATGTTAAGGAGGATGTAGGATGCTAGGTTTAATACTAAAGGATTTACTAAATTTAAGAAAAGAGCTAAAAGTTTATGTTTTATTTATATCTATCTATATAGCTATAACTTTTGTCAGTAAAGATGTAAATATATTAATGGCAGTAGTAGCTTTAATGTGTGTTATGATGCCATTAACAGCTATGGCATATGATGAAAAAGTAAACTGGGATAAATACTTGTTAACAATGCCTGTAAGCCGTAAAGATATAGTTTTGAGCAAATATTTTTTAGGAATAGGTTTATCTACTGTAGGACTTTTGATAACTTCGATGTTAAGCTTCATAGATAATGGTTTATTTAATAGTGTAATAAATATGCCTATCATATTTTGGGCAATATCAATGGTAATGCTATCTATTATAATGCCTATTATCATAAAATATGGTTCTGAAAAAGGAAGGTTTATTATGGTTGCGGTAATGGTGATACCATCTGTTCTAATAATGGTTTTTGGTGAAAATATTTCATTTGGAAATATTAGTAGAATAATTGATATAATAGAAAAAAATGCATTTATTATTTCTATTATAACTGCAGCATTTTCATTAACACTATCTGCTTTCCTTTCTTTAAACTTATTTAAAAATAAAGAAATATAATCAAATAAAAAATAATATTATTGAAAAATAGAAAAGGAAAATATATGTGTATTTTCCTTTCTTATTTTTCATATATAAACTATATCAATTTATCAACATCTAATTTATTTAATAATTTTTTCTTCATTTTAAATCTTATAGTCTTCAATGGATCAACAACCTGACATACTTCTATGTCACCAGTTAAACTCATTAACATTATTAATTCATCCTTAGGTAGACTACAATTTTGGCTAAGTAAGTCAAACATATCTTCAACAGCTATTTTATAAGCTTCATCTAAAGTTAAAGCAGAGGCAATTGTATAATAAGCTTTTTTTGTCTCGACTACTGGATTTTTTATAGTAACACTATCTAGTACATCAACCTCAACAGTAACTTTAGCTCCTATCTCAGCTCCACTTACACCTATTTCACCATCACCCATAACAGCATGAACATCTCCCATAGATAATAGAGCACCATCATGGTAGACTGGGAAATAGATAGTAGCATCTTCACCTATGATTTTACAGTCCATATTTCCACCATGACTTCCTGGAGTACCACAGTTTACACCGTCATCCTTAGGAGCTACACCTATAACTCCAATCATTTTATTTAGCTTAAGCTCTATATTATTAAATATAGCTTTGTCATCTTTTATTTTTAAAATCTTATGGCTTCTATCTTCTAGTAAGTGACCAAGAACACCCACATTATTTCCAGTTGTAACTACAGCTTGATCTAATATATCGATAGATTTTATATATACCTTTAGAGTTTGATTTTCTTTAGCTTCCTCTATGTATAGCGGTCCTGTAGCAGGATTTACTCTATCAAAATCAATATCACAAACACTATCATCATCATTTTTTAATTGATTGCTAAAGCAGTCATACGTTTCAAATGTCACAGTATCACCAGCTTTAATATTTAATACAGCCCTATTATCTTTTGATAAAATATAGTTACAACTCTCTTTACTTATAAAATTCATAAAAAACTCCTCTCAATTTTGTATCTAAGTATAAACACACAAAGTATACTTCTTCCAAAGTATATGAATAACCTTTAAATTATATGAATCTTTATAAATATGACAAATTTAGGTATTGTTAAAAGAAAGACTATTGCTAAAACAGAGTAAAATAAATATAATTAAGAAGAATAATATTATAAAAAGGAACTTGGTGAAGAAATGAACAAATTAGAAAATAGCAAAATGTTAATTCAAATTAATAATCATGGTGCTGAATTAAGCAGAATATTCTCTAAAGAGAATAACAAAGAATATTTATGGAATGGTGATAGTAAATACTGGGGAAGATATTCGCCTGTATTATTCCCGATAGTTGGAAAATTAAATGATAATGAAACATATATAAATGGTCAAAGATGTGAAATGGGACAACATGGTTTTGCTAGAGATATGGAGTTTGAATTAGTAAGTAAAACGGATAATAGAGTTGAATACTCTTTAATGTATAGTGATGAAACTTTAAAAAAATATCCATTTAAATTTAAGTTAAATATAATATATACATTAAATAATTCTACAGTAGATGTTACTTGGAAAGTAGAGAATGTAGATGATAAAGAAATGTTATTCTCAATAGGGGCACATCCTGCTTTTAATGTACCATTCAACAAAGAAGATAAACTACAAGATTATTACTTAACATTTAAATGTGAAGATAAAGTAAAAGAATATAAATTAAATGGACCGCATGTAGATGGGTGTGAAAATATAGACACTGTAGAAAAAATAGACATAACACCTGAAACATTTAAAAATGATGCATTGATATATTCAGGAGTTGAAGAAATATCAATTAATTCTTATAATAGTTCAGATAAGATAAGCGTTTCTTTCAAAAAATTCCCATTTGTAGGAATCTGGAGTCCATACTACAATGAAAGCAATACAATAGCACCATTTGTTTGTATAGAGCCATGGTATGGAATCGCTGATAGAGTAAATGGAAATAAAAAATATGAAGAAAAGCTAGGCATGAACACATTAGAAATAGGAAAAACATTTGAATGTACATATAGTATTAGCATTTTATAAAAAATGTTAGTACCTCAAAAAGAAGCATAATGTGCTTCTTTTTTTGTATAAATAAAAATTAAATCACTTTGAGATACTAATACTATAGATGCTATTTTAGTTATTAAGGAGGTAAAGATGCATTATAAACAAAAGTATATAGATTCTATCAAAAGTCTAAAATCTAATATTAGTGGCTTAACTGAAGAAGAAGCAAAAAAAAGGTTAGATGAAGTAGGATACAATGAATTAGAAGAAGGTAAAAAAGAACCTACATGGAAATTATTTTTAGAAAGTTTCAAAGACCCTTTAGTAATAATACTTTTGATTGCAGCTATTGTTCAAATATTCTTAGGTGAAGTTGTAGAAAGTATAATAATATTCATAGTAATAATGCTAAACTCAATACTAGGAGTAACTCAAACTAAAAAGGCTGAAGGATCTTTAGAGAGTTTAAAGAAATTATCAGCTCCACAGGCTAAGGTACTTAGAAATAACCATAAAGTAACACTAAGTGCAAGAGAATTAGTACCAGGAGATGTTGTTCTTTTAGAAGCAGGGGATTATATACCTGCAGATGGTAGAATAATAGAAGCTCAAAGTTTAAAAATAGTTGAAGGTATGCTAACAGGAGAATCAGAGGCAGTATTAAAGCATAATGAAAAAATAGATAATGATGTTGGTATAGGTGATCAAAGAAATATGGTATTTAGTGGTTCATTAGTGGTATATGGTCGAGGCACTTTTGTTGTAACAGGTACAGGGATGGCTACAGAGATGGGTAAAGTAGCAGGATTACTAGAAACAGCAGAAAATAAACAAACACCATTACAGCAAAAGCTAGATGAATTTGGTAAAAAACTTGGTATAGGTATAGTTGGAATAGCTCTACTTATATTTGTTATTCAAGTAGTAAGAGGATATATAAGTGGAATAAGTCTTAGAAATAGTACTATTATTATAGATTCGTTTATGTTTGCTATAGCAGTAGCAGTGGCTGCAATACCAGAAGCATTATCTTCAATAGTAACTATTGTGCTATCTGTTGGGACTAATGATATGGCTAAAAAGCAAGCAATTGTTAGAAAACTACCTGCTGTTGAAACTTTAGGTTCTACTAGTGTTATATGTACAGATAAAACAGGTACTCTTACTCAAAATAAAATGACAGTAGTAGATTTTTATATGTATGGTACACCTAAGGAAGAACTAAAACCAGACAATGTAAATTTTTCATATCAATCCAAAACACTTACTATTGCATCTGCAATATGTAATGATTCAAATATAAATAAAGAAGGAAAAGAAATAGGTGACCCGACAGAAGTAGCACTTCTAAAATTTGCGAATAAGCAAAATTTAGAATACCAAATACTAAGAGAAAAATATGATAGATTAAGTGAGTTACCTTTTGACAGTGATAGAAAACTAATGTCTACAGTTAATGATATACATAGCAATGCGTTTATGTTCACAAAAGGAGCGCCAGATGTAGTATTTAGTAGATGTAAGTATGCACTAGTAGACGGTGATATGGTTGAAATAGATAGCAAGATAATAGATTCATACAAAGAAAAGAATGAAGAGTTTTCAAATAAGGCACTTAGAGTATTAGCATTTGCAATAAAAGATGTAGATGATGAAAACTTTGTTCCTGCAATTGAAGATGAAGTTGAAATGACGTTAGTTGGGTTAATGGCAATGATAGACCCACCAAGAGATGAAGTTTATGATGCAGTAAAAGAAGCTAAAACTGCTGGTATTAAAACTGTTATGATAACAGGAGACCATAAAACTACGGCAGCAGCCATAGCAAAAGATATAGGTATTATGAATGAAGGAGATATGGCACTTACTGGGAAGGAGTTAGATTCTTTAAGTGAAGAAGAATTAAATGAGAAGCTTGAACATATATCAGTATATGCAAGGGTATCTCCTGAAAATAAAATACGAATAGTAAAAGCATGGCAAAATAAAGGTAAAATAACTGCAATGACAGGTGATGGAGTAAATGATGCTCCTGCACTTAAACAAGCGAATATTGGTATAGGTATGGGAAGTGGTACTGATGTTGCGAAGGACGCATCAGCTATGATATTAGTAGATGATAATTTTGCTACAATAGTAAATGCAGTAGAAGTAGGAAGAACTGTTTATAATAACATTAAAAAGTCTGTAACCTACTTGTTTGCAGGAAACTTTGCAGGAATAATAGCTATACTATTTGCAGTTTTTGCAAACTGGGCAAATCCTTTTACAACTTTACAATTATTATTTATAAACTTAATTACAGACTCATTACCTGCAATTGCATTAGGATTTGAAAAGCCAGAAAAAGATATAATGGCATTTACGCCAAGAGATCCTAATGAAAGCATATTAGCTGGTGGAACAATTCAGTCAGTATTATTTAGAGGGATTGTAATGGGAATACTTGTTATAATAGCTCAGTATATAGGTATGCGAACATCTCCACAAGTAGGTACTGCTATGGCATTTTCAACAATAACACTAAGTAGAATATTACAAACATTACCTGCTAGATCAAATAAATATAATTTAATACAGCTAGGATTTTTCTCAAATATGTACGTAATTTATGCTGTAATTATATGTTTAATAATTTATGGATTAACATTAGTACCATTCTTAAGACCAATATTTGATATTCCAAATAATTTTGGATTTAATAACCTAGGTATATGTTTAATATTAGCTTTAATCTCAACTGCAATTATGGAAGTAGTAAAATTTAGACATAAAAAGTAAAGAACTTGGTTTATCCAAGTTCTTTGCTTTTATAATTTAAATATTTATGAGTATTATATGCTCAAAAACAAAATACTAATAACATATCAATTGAGAGGAGTAAACATATGAAAAATAAAAAAAATAAAGAAAAAAAGAATATAGAAAACTTAGAGTATGAAATTCTAGGTAATGCATTTTTAGGAAGCTTAATGGACATGTCTGGAGATTTAGATAACACAGGGCAAAACTTTGCTATGTATATGGAAGCAGATCAAATAAGAGAGTTAAATAGAGCTCTTGATAAAGAGTTTCATCACAAAGATAAATAGTAGTAAAAGTTAGGAGAAAAAATATTATGTCAAAAGTAGCAAAAGCAGCGGTAGGTTTAATGGCAGCGACTCTACTTGCTAAAATACTTGGATTTGGTAGAGAACTAGCCTTAGCATCAGTTTATGGAGCATCTGGCGTAAGTGACGCATTTTTAGTAGCAATGAATATACCTGCGGTTATATTCCAAGCAATAGGAACATCACTAGGGACTGCTTTTATTCCATTATATTGTGAAGTAAACTCAAGTAAAGGAGATAAAGATTCAAATATATTTACAAATAATGTTCTTAATATAGTTGTTATAATTTGTTTAATACTTTCAGTATTAGGAGCAATTTTTACAGAACCATTAGTAAAATTATTTGCTATGGGATTTGAAGGGGAAACTTTAAAACTAGCAGTTTATTATACTCGTGTACTTATACTAGGCCTTGCTTTTTTAGGTATAAGTTATATTATGATGGCATTTTTACAAGTAAAAGAAAAATTTGTAATAGCTGGGCTAATGCCAATTCCTTATAACATTTTAATTATAACTTCTATATTTTTAAGTGCCTCTATTAATCCGAATATATTGCCATGGGGTACGTTGTTTGGGTTATCACTACAGTTTGTATTTTTATATCCATTTGCTAGAAAAAAAGGGTTTAGCTATAAAGCTTATGTAAATATAAATGATGAATATGTAAAGAAGATGTTGTGGTTAATAATGCCTGTTTTAATAGGTGTTGCAGTAAATCAAATAAATACTATAGTTGATAGAACTATAGCATCAACACTAGTAGAAGGTAGTATATCAGCACTAAATTATGCAACAAAGCTTAATCAATTTGTAATGGGAATGTTTATAGTTTCTATATCATCAGTTGTGTATCCTATGCTATCTAGATTATCAACTGAAAATGATGAAGAAAAATTTAATAAAACAATTGCAACTTCTGTAAACACAGTAACATTATTAGTTATACCGATATCAGCAGGAGCAATAGTACTTGCTAATCCTATAGTAAGGCTTTTATTTCAAAGAGGAGAATTTGATGCAAGGGCTACCTCTATGACTGCTATAGCTCTTATATTTTACTCAATAGGAATGATTGGATATGGATTAAGAGATATACTAGGAAAGGTATTTTATTCTCTACAAGATACAAGAACACCTATGGTTAATGGTGTAATTGCAATGGTATTAAATATAACCTTAAATATTTTATTTGTAAGATATACAAATATGCAAATAGCAGGGTTAGCATTTGCCACTAGTATATCAGCATTAGTTACTATAATACTTTTATTTATAAATCTAAAAATGAAAATAGGTAACTTTGGTGGCAAAAAAATATTAATAGTTATGATAAAGAGTATAGTATCAGCTATAATAATGGCAGTTGTTGCAAAAGTAACTTATAACTTTGCTTTCAATGTACTAGGAACAGGATTTATTCAAGAAGCAGTAACACTAATACTTTCTGTAGCACTAGGTGCTTTAACTTATGGAATAGCTATATTTGTACTTAAAGTAGATGAAATAAAGTTAATTATAAATATATTAAAAGGAAAACTAAAAACAAGATAATTAGTAAAATAACATCTACATATATAAGGGTAGATGTTATTTTGTTTATATGATAAATTAAAATATATAAATATAGCAAGGAGAAATAAGATGGTTCCAAAGAGAGTAAAACAATTTTATATAAATATAACTGATAAAATGAGTAAGAGCGACTATGAATATGTAAAAAATATACTAAAATATGATGAATTAGAGTTATTTAAAAAATTATTAAAGTCAGAACAAAAACATAGCGTAAGAATAGCTAAAGATATTGAAGCTATAATCGATAATAGAAAAATAACAGATGATGAAATACTTAATAACAAAGAATTACTTATAAAAACAGCTCTTTTACATGATGTAGGAAAAAGTATAAAAAGAATAAATGTTATAGATAAATCTATAATAGTAATTTTAAACAAATTAACTAAAGGAAACTTAAAAAAATTAAAAATATCAAAAAAAGTTCAATGTTATTATAATCATAGTGAGTATAGTTATGAAATGCTAAAGAAATTAAATGAGAGTAGTGAAATTTTAAACATAGTAAAAAGTCATCATAGTAACAGTGATGATAAATTGGTACTTTTTTTCAAAGGTATAGATGATAAAAATTAATCAACAAAGCATAAATTATCATAAATGAGAAGAAACTATTATCGTAAAAGTATGCGACAATAGGAGGATTAGACATGATAAATATAAATAAGTTAATATTTGAGTATAAAGATAATGAAATGAATGAAAAAGAATTAGTAACATTCTCTGGATTAAGCGAATTATTTGATAATTATTTAGAGTATGACCCTAAAACAGATACAGTTCAATTAAGTACAGATGATATTTATAGTTATTCTTTGAAATTAACTAAAGATACTACATACAAAGATGTTCAAGAATTTTTTAAAACATCTCTAGACGAAGAAGGTATAGGGGAAATACTTGAAATAAAAGTAGTAAAACATTAAACAACAAAAGGTAGCAAATTGCTACCTTTTGAGACGTTAAACGATTATTTATTTTTATTATTATATTTATTTAGAAGTAATTCTTCACCCATTTCTACTAACTTTTTTGTAGCAAGTCCTCCTAAATAAGGAACTTCATCTTTATTAAAATCATTTAGCTCATTTCCTATTTCTAATTTATATTGATCTAAAGCCATTTTAGCATTGGATTCAATTTTTTTATTGTTCATAATTCTATTTTCAGTATTAGAATTCATATAAAACCTCCTTTTAAATATATCAATAGTATCTACTAAAATAATAATTTATACTAATGTAAAATTTTTCAGATTGATATTTTAACCTTAGGCATTACTTAATAAGTTACAAAATTCAATATTAGAAGGATTTATTAGTATAAATATAAAATATATATAATATATAATTTTAAAGATATTATAATTAAATGAATGGAGGGCAGATATGGTAACTTTAGCAACATTTATAATATGTTTAATAATATTTCTAATAATTATAGACATTTTTGCAGTAATGTTTAGATTAACGGGCATGTCTATAGAAAAAGCAAGATTTCAAGTTATATCTTTGCTTACAAGTACAGGGTATACAACAAAAGAAAGTGAATCAATTGCTCAACATCCAACTAGAAGAAAACTAGCAAGTGCTCTTATGGTTATAAGTTATGTGAGTACTTTAACATTTATATCTTTATTAGTAAATATGCTCTCAAAGAGCTTAATCAACGTTCAATCTATAGTTGCACTACTTGTATTTATATTATTAGCAGCATTTTTTTTCAAAAGCCCATTACTTGAAAGTATAGAAAGCATAATAGTGTATTTAATAGAAAAATCATCTATATGGAAAAAGATGAACTCTAAATATTTAAATTTTATTACAAAATACAAGGGATACTCTATTTGTGAAGTGTATATAAGTGAAAATTCAGACTTAATAGGGGTAAGTATTAAAGAATGTAGGCTAAGTGATATAGAAATTAAAGTATTAAATATAGATCAAGGTCATGAACTTATAAATTACCCAACACCTGATTATATATTTAAACCATATGATAAATTAACGGTTTATGGAAATACTCATAATATAAAGCATAAATTTAAATAAACATATAGGACACTATAGCTTAAACTATAGTGTTTTTATATGTTTATATACTATAAAATTTAAAATATATTTTTATATGGTTTTTAAGGTATAATAATCTATAGGCAATATAATTAAGTTTAGAGCATAGGAGTAAATAAATGTCATTAAAAGAATTTGAGTTTATAAATGAATCAGTTGAGCTATTAGATAGTCTAGAACCAACATTAAATATGTTATCTTTAGAATTAGAAGATTATTTTAAGGAAATTCTAAATCAAAGCAAAGTAGAATATTTAAATGCAAGTTCAAGGGTTAAGTCAAAAGATAGTTTAAGAGAGAAGATAATTAGAAACAGATACATAAAGAAATTTGATACTCCAAAAGAGTTAATACATTGTTTATCAGATCTAATAGGAATAAGACTTGAATGTAGATTTATAGAAGATGAGACGAAACTCTATAAGTTATTAAAGAAGTACTTTAACAAAACTGAAGATAAAGTATACTTTTATAATAAAAGAAATGAAAGAATAAAAATAAAGCTAGTAGATAAACAACCGCAAAAACAAAAGAATGGGTTAGAGATATATAGAATTGATGGATTATTTGATTATGGGGATAAATTAATTAATTTTGAAATACAAATAAAGTCGCTAGTAAATATATTCTGGAGTGAAATAGAGCATAAAATAATATACAAAAACAATACATACTTAATAGCAGATAACTTTTTAAATGATATTATGATATCTATTAAAAATAATTTAACTATGATTGATAAACAACTTCTAACTGTATATAATAATTTCCAAGCAAATACAAACGTAATGAAAGAAAAAAGTAAGAATATTGAAAAGTTTTTAGCAAAAATTATGTATGATGCATTCGCAGATAAAATGCTAAACAATATAGGGTTTGTAGTAGATTTTAAAGCTCCTTGTGAGACAATTATTCATTATTCATTCAGTAAAACAGTACAAGAGGATGATACTTTTGGAGATATAACACTTAAAGCATTAACTAGAATAAATGAAATATCAAAAAAAGATATTAATTTTAATTCTAAAATAAAATTTGAAGCACCTCCAGCTTATGAGGATGAAGTGTCTAAAGCTTTAGGTGAATATATGATTAAGAAGATAAACTATGAGTTTACATGGAATTTATTCTTTAGGATATTATTTGAAATAGAGCCATATAACAATAAAAAAGACTTTGAAAACTTTTTATTATTTATAAAAGAAAATATGCTATCTGAAGAAAACTTATACAAGCTTATTGAAAAGTTTAATAAAGAAGATAGTTATGAGATAATTAATGATATATATAGGGTGATAGTTGAAAAGATAGTAGAAATTGATACTATTGAATTTATATATGTAGAAAATTTCTATAAAATAGATGAGATGTTAACTAAAAAAATCAATAAAATTTGTAAAGAAGTAAATAGTTATGAAGAATATTTAAAGCAAAGAGGTAAATACTTTGAAACTATTGAAAGCTCACTTGAGAAGTTATTTAAATAGGAATCAATAAAAGGGGATAGAGTTATCCCCTTGTTTTGGTCTGATTTTTATGCATTAGATTTAGCTGGTATGTATTCTTTTATTGTTTGAATTACGCCATTTTCATCATTAGTATACTTAGTTTCAAAATTAGCAGCCTTTTTTACTAATTCATGACCATTTTTCATAGCATAGCTATATTTAGCCACTTCCATCATTTCTAAGTCATTTATAAAATCTCCAAATACCATAGTTTCTTCAAATGGTATATTATATAAAGACTGGATATTCTTAATTGCAGTTCCTTTATTTACATTTGAACTAATAATATCTAACCAATAGTACCCAGATGGAATAAAAGAAACATTTTCGATTTTGTAATCTTTAAAGTAGTTATAACTATTTAACTCAGCTGATTTCATATCAAACATATTTATTGTGAATATTCCATCATCAACATCAACTAAACGATCAACTTTTACAATAGGCATATTAACAGGGAAGTGTTTATTAATTAATTCGATTCCTTCTTGGCTATCAAGGTAAAGAGCTTTTGTTCCGCACAGAACCGGATATGCATCATCAATATTTTTAGCAATTTTTAACACTTTTGAAATAGTAGTTTTATCTAAAAAGTTTGCAAAGATACATTCATCTTTATAAAATATACCCGCTCCATTTTCACAAATAAACAATAAGTCATCCTTATATTTTCCTAATTTTTTTGAAATATCTAAATAATTTCTACCAGTTGCTATAGTAAATAGAACTTTATTTTCTTTTAATTCTTCTAAAATATCACCAAACTCATTTGGTAGATTATGATTATTATCAAGTAATGTTCCATCCATATCAGTGGCTATTAATCTCATATACAAATCATCCTTTCGAAAATAGTCTCATTAAAATTATAACACTATTCACGCAAAATAGGGATCTAAGATCCCTGTTGTTTATTATGAAGGTTTATTAGTTTTTGTATATTTTCTTGATGGTTAATATCGTGTTTATTAGTTGTATGTGTTCTAGAATTTAATAAATGTATATCTAAATGACCATCAACACCATTGTTTTTTATTGAATCATAATTAACACCAGCGCCGTAATTATCACTTCTATTTAAATTTGTATATTGTCTAGTGGGTTCATTATCTAAACCAGCATGAGGCATGCCGCTCATAGATGCGCCATAAACTTTACCTTCAATATGTATATATATAGGTCTTCTTTTCCAACTATAACCATGCCATATGTCTATTATCTGTTTTGCATCATTTATAGTTATAGGCTCTACATCTGCATGGTTAGTTCCACCGGTCCTTAATAAATTAAATTGTTTACCTGTTAAAGCATCTTCGACAGTAAATTTTTGATTAATATTTTGACCAGTTTCATCTCTGTACATAAGATATTGACCATCTTCAAACCAATCTAAAAATAAAATATTTTCGTAAGATAAACAATTAGATTGTATATAGCCTATTTTATTTTTAACAAGTACTCTATACCAGTCATCTTCATAGTTTATGATTTTTGCATAGGTACCTTTTTTTAATTTACATATAACTTTGTGTCTTTGACTTGGCCCAAACCTTAAATCACAATTATCCTCACAAATAACTCGAGAAGGCAAGTTTGAAATGGTGTAGTCTTTGTAACTTTCAGAATATGTAATATTTGATGTAAAACTAAAAAAGTAAATTATAGTTAATATCCCGATCAGTTTTTTATTCATAATTTCCTCCCTAGAAACTTATTATTCCTAAATAAAAAAATAATATTAGCCAATAAACTTTAAAAATGTACAATTATTTGTAATGTACTGTAACAAAATAATGATATAAATCATATTTTTATATTAGGAATTAGTTTTTAGGGGTTATTGGAGGAAGATATATGGCTAGAAAAAGAAAATCAAATAATACAGCTAATAAGAAGAATAATTCTAAAAATAAAAATAATAAAAAGAGCAAAAAAGGGTCACAAAGTAATATTAATGAACAATTAAAGCAAAAATTGCTTCAGATGTTATTAGATAAAATTTAATACAAATAATATAAAGCGAGCTTATATTTATAAGTTCGCTTTATATTATATACAAAATTTACTATATAAACTTTTTTATATTGAGTATTTTAGATATAATTAAAGTAGAAAAAATAAAAAGAGAGAAGCTAAACTATGAAAACAATGATAACAGAAAGCTTTATAAAAAATTTACCTTCTGACAAAAGAGAGTATATACTGGACAAGGTAGATTCATTTATTAAAGCATTAATAAACAATAATAACGAAATTAAAAACATACAAAATAGTTATTCAGTAAGAAAAATTAAAGGTAACGATAATATATTTAAATTTAGAGTTGATATTTCCAATAGGGTACTATTTACATTTGCATCTAAAATACCTAACATCAGAAAAAGATATATAGATGAAAATGTAATAGTAATACTAGATTATTGTAATCATGATAATCAAATAATTAGAGCTAGAAATTTAAAATTAAATGTTAAATTCAATGAATTAGATAAAGAAGAAGAGTTTGAAGAATTGATTGATGAAAATTATAAAACTTATTATTATAACCCTGAAGAAACTATAACTAGGATAGTAGATAACAATACACTAGTAGATTTAATTAAGGAAGATGATAATAATGCTATTTATTATTTAAACAAAGAACAAGAAGAATGTCTTAAATCAAATTTAACACCGTTATTTTTATTTGGAAGTGCAGGAAGTGGAAAAACTACTGTAGGTGTAAATAGAATATACTCACTGTATAAAGACTATGAGATTAGCATTGGATATTTTACATATTCTAAGATGCTAATGAAAGAAACCAGTTCAATGTTTGATTATCTATGCTTAAAAAATGGTAAGTCTTTATATAATAGCAAAGTTAGTTTTAAATATTTAAGTAAGTACTTCTATAATAATTCAAACAAAACAAAAACTATAAAATATAATAAATTTGAAGATTGGTTTTATGATAATGCAAATCGGAATTCTAAAGTAAAAAGATTAAATATAGATGTGTTAGATACCTACAAAGAAATAAGAGGTATAATTAAGGGGTTAGTAGGATTAAATTGGATGCCATATACAATATTTAAATTTGATGAATTTAATAAAGATACAATTAAATTCTTAATAGATAATGAGTTTATAGAGATGAACAATAACACTTTTACATTAAATACAAATCTAGATTTAATATATAATAAATTGGTAATTTCAAATACTGAAAATAAACTTATTATAGAAAAAGAATTAAAAAAAATACATACATCAATTGAGGATGATATAGTTAATAAAAATATGTTAGAAAAAAATAACTACTTAAATTTACCTAAAGAATATTCTATTTATAACAAAGAAGAAAGAGAAGTTATTTATGATATAGCTATAAAGTACCAAGAGTTTTTAAGTAAAAATGAATTATTCGATGAAAATGACATTACAAGAATAGTGTTATCAAATATAAATAATGGAAGTATTGAAAAATATGATTTTATATTAGTAGATGAAATTCAAGACTTAACGGAAATACAAATATACTTAATGTATAAGCTTGTTAAAAATCCAATGAATATATTATTTAGTGGAGACTTTAATCAAACTATAAACCCTACTTTTTTCAATACTACACGAATTGAAAGTTTATTTATGAGTAAAAGCTATAATGATAAATTTTATAAAAGATTATTAACATCGAACTATAGGAGCAGTAAAGAAATTGTAGATTTATGCAATGAAGTTGCTAATATAAGAATAAATAAACTATATAAGAATAAAAGAAATGATTATCTAGAAAAATCAATAAGAGAAAATACAAATAAACCTTTTTTATTGAAAACAGATGATGATAACAGAAACAAATTACTTAATATAACTAAAAATAGACATTATGCTGCAATAGTTGTATGTGATGAATACGAAAAAGAAAGATTAAAAATGGAATATAAAATAGAAGATAGTGTATTTACACTTTCTCAGATTAAAGGTATAGAGAAAAATTATATTATTTGCTATAACATTATTTCGAGACACAAAGACAAGTGGAAAGAAATTTTTAATGGTATTAGATATGAAAATCATTCTTTATATAGATACTATTTTAATATGTTGTATGTAGCTATAACTAGAGCAAGAGATTATATATGTTTTTTTGAAGATGAAGACACAAAATTTGTATTTGATGATATAAAGGATTTTGTAGAGGAAGTAGAATACTTTGATGAAAATAAATTGATGTTTAATTATATATCAAATGATGATGATTTTATAAAAGAAGGAAGATATTTAGAATCAAAAGAGAAATATCAAGCAGCAATTGATTTATATAAAAAATCCAATTCAAATACAGTACAAGGCCATATAAAAAGATGCCAAGCATTAATACTAAAGGATAAAGGTAAGTATTCGGAGGCTGGTAGTAAGTTAATAAAATTAGGAGAATATGAACTTGCTAGTGAATGTTATTTAGATGATGAAAATTACTATAAAGCAATAAAGTCTTATGTATTAATGAAAAAATCATACATAGAAATAAAAAATGAATTGAAAAAATATAATATTAATCCTATAGAACTTATAACAGAAAAAAATAGTAAAGAGGTATGGATAAAAGATTTTTATTCTATTTATGAAGCGTACATTGAAAGCAAAATTAATAAAAATAAAGAAAATATAGAGTTAATTAAAACAATAATTAACATATTAACAGAAGAGTAGGAGAGAAGTATGGAAGAAAATAAAATATTAAATTTAGTAAATAAGTTTGAAAAAAGCATAGAGGAAACAGAAAGTCTAACTAATGTGCTTTTAAAGCTTGAACCGATTTTAGAAAAACTTGATAAGTCTTTAAATGCAGTGTACGAACTTACAATGGTAGAAGAACTAACTAACAAATCAAATGAGTTAATTAAGCGTATAAATAAATTAAAAGAAGCTCAAGAAGACATAAATAGTGAATATAAAGAGTTTTTAAACTTACAACTATACAATAAAAATATAAAAGAAGAAATGAAAGAGGTAAAGGAGTATATAATTAATATTGATAAGAATATTTTAGATATAAGAGAAGAAAATAATGCTTTTAAAGAAGAGTTAATTTCTTTGATAAATGATAAAATATAAATACTATTAACACTTAGAATTTACTAAACTATGGAGAATCACAACGATGGGAAAAATATTAATAGTAGCCAGTACCCTGTTAATAATATTTAGTTTATTAGGGCTGAGGCATAAAAATAATAAAAGACTTATAAAAAACATTAAAACTATTTTAAAACAAATAAATAATACATATAAAGAAATATTTACCGAGAAGGACTTAGTATCCAGGATGGTCCATGGTTTAATATTTGTTATATCGGAACTATTAGTGATTTTTACAGTTGTTAGGGTAGGTATATACAAATTAATTGAAAATTTCAACTTAACAAATATTATATCAACTCTAATATTAATTAGTATAGTATTAATGGCTATACATATAGCATTAGGTTATTTGCTGATGATAACATCTGGAATACAAAAATTTATATCAAAAGTAGAGGATAAGTCTTTAAAATATAATTTATTAATAAGCTACTTTATAATAAGCACGTACTTTACTGTGTATCTAGTAGAACCAAAAGAGTTTATTGGGATTGAATATATTGCACTAGTTGGTTTAGCAGTATCATATATACTTAACTTAAAAGTTCTTATAAAATTAATTATAAATCCTGCTAGAATCAAAAGTAATAACACTACAGAAGATAAGAGGCAGCAGATTGGTTATAGGATTGCAATTGTATCTGTACTTATTTTATTTATGATTATATTAAATCTTTTCTTAGCAGTAGGTATTATAGATCAATCTTATCCTTCAGCTTTTACAAATAATCCAACAAGATTTGATTTATTTTACTATACAATCATAACTTTTACTACAATAGGTTATGGAGATATAGTACCTGTAGGAATACCTGCTAAAATAATTAGTATGATTATTGCTATTACAAGTGTAATATGCTTAACTATATTCTTAAGCACAGTTATGTCATATAGAGAAGAGAATGATGAATAGTAAATGTAGTAAAGCTCGAGATTTCTCGAGCTTTTATTAGTATAGCTTTTAATTATTAGGAAAAATTAATATTAAGATAATATATATATGTATGTATTTAATATTAATAAGGAGTAATTGTAATGCCAAATACAAAATCAACTATAATACAAAGTTCACTGGGTTCAGTTTTTACTGTTTTCAGTGAAGAAGAGCTTAAACAAATAACAACTGATAGTACAAGAAAAATTGCTATATCAGGAAAAATAAATAATCCTGGAATAATTGAAGTTCCAAATGGAGCAACTTTAGTAGATGTTATAAATCTTGCAGGTGGGCTATTACATGATAGCGGATTTAAAGCTGTTCAGTTAGGCATTCCTTTCGGAGGTTTTTTAACTGAAGATAGCTTAGATAAAGAGCTAGATTTTAATTTATTTTCTGATTGTACAAATAGAACAATGATTGTACTTTCGCAAGAAGATTGTATTGTTCAATATGCTAAATTCTATATAGATTATTTAATAGGTAAAATCAAAGATAAGGCCTATGAAAACTATGCAGTAGTATATAAAGAAATAATTAAAATGTGGAAGTTACTAGATAGAATAAGCAAGGGTAGAGCTAATATGAGAGATATATACCTGCTTAGAGATTTATGTAAAGTGGTAAAAGAAAAGATGAATCAAAAGCATAACATAATCGAAGAGATAATAGATAAGTTTTATTATGAACTAGAAGAACATATTGAAGAGAATAAATGTTATACATCACAATGTAACCACTTAATTAAATTAACTATAACTGAAAAATGTATAGGGTGTGGAGCGTGTAAAAGAGCATGTCCTGTGGATTGCATATTAGGAGCACCAAAAGAACATCACTATATAGATTACAATAGATGCACACATTGTGGACAATGTATAGCAGTATGTCCTGTAAATGCAATTACAGCAGGAGATAATACATTTAAATTCCTAAGAGATTTAGCAACTCCTAACAAGGTAGTAATTACTCAAATGGCACCCGCTGTAAGGGTAGCAATCGGTGAAGCTTTTGGATTTGAACCAGGAGTAAATGTAGAAAAAAAGATTGCAGCAGGATTAAGGCAAATAGGTGTTGATTATGTTTTTGATACAACTTGGGCTGCAGATTTAACTATAATGGAAGAAGCTGCAGAGCTTCAAGAAAGGCTAGAAAAATACTTTAATGGAGATGAAGATGTGAGATTACCAATGCTAACATCTTGCTGCCCGGCGTGGGTAAAATTTATAGAACAAAACTATGGAGATATGCTTGATGTACCATCAAGTGCAAAGTCTCCTATGCAGATGTTTGCAACAGTAGCGAAAGATTTATGGGCAAAAAGCAAGAACCTTCATAGAGATAATATAACATCAGTAGCTATAATGCCATGTATTGCTAAAAAATATGAAGCATCTAGGCCTGAGTTTTCAAGAGGATTAAACTATGATGTAGATTATGTAATAACTACAAGAGAGTTAATAAAAATATTTGAAGATTCTAATATAGACTTATCTCAAATAGAAGATGAAGAGATAGATCAAGTATTAGGTGAGTATAGTGGTGCAGGTGTTATTTTTGGAAGGACAGGTGGAGTAATAGAAGCAGCAACTAGAACAGCATTAGAAAAAATGACAGGTGAGAGAATCGATAATATAGAGTTTGAATGTTTAAGAGGATGGGATGGATTTAGAACCTGTGAACTAGAGGTTGGAGACATAAAATTAAGGATAGGTGTGGCACATGGTTTAAGAGAAGCTGCAAAAATGTTAGATAAAATAAGAGCTAAAGAAGAATTCTTCCATGCAATTGAGATAATGGCATGTACTGGTGGTTGTGTAGGTGGCGGTGGTCAACCTAAAGCTAGAAAGCGACAAGAAGTACTTCAGCAAAGAGCAGAAGGATTAAACAATATAGATAGAAGTAAGCAAATTAGAAGATCATATGAAAATCCAGCAGTATTAGAAATATATGAAAGATACCTTGATAAGCCACTGAGTAATAAAGCTCATGAGTTACTTCATACAAGATACTTTGTTAGAGCTAAAAAGTAAATATATAAAACTTAGTATTTATATGATAAAATATATTGGTGAAATTTAGGATATAAACAAGGAGAATATTATGAGTAATAAGTTTTTAAGCAAAGAAAGAGTATTTATACAAACAACAAAATATGCAGATATATTAGTAGAAAGTACTGGATATACAGATTTTCATAAGAAAATAATAGAAAGCAAAATAGATTATAATGATCAAAAAACATATGAAATAGCGCAAAGTGGATTTGTAGACTTTAATCAACATTTATATGAAAATGAAAATGAGATGAATTCAATAAGCTCAGGTATATACTTAGAAAAATCTTTAATAACATTTAGAATATTCCTTTGGGGTGCTAAAGGTGAAGGCTTTGAAATATTTAAACATGCTTTAGTCGGAGAAGAAATAAATAGTTTAAATACTATAGATGATATTAAAGAGTACGTATACTTACATTTAAGTGAATTAGAAAGTGGAATACTAAATACATATGGAGAAGAGGAGCGTTTAGCGTTTGAAAAACTAGGGCTAGGATTAGAAGAAAGAAAATTGCCACTAGCAAATATACTTCAAGATATAAGTGTTTCAAATAATATGAATGATTTTAAATAATTATACTAAGAAACTAGGGTAAATAGCAATTTGTTATTTACCCTAGTTTTTTAGTAATTAACAAAGTTCTTGTTAAATCAAATGGAATTTTATAAATATGGTAAATTGAAATAGTATAGAATAAATGTTATAATAATCAAGTTTGATACTAATATATTTGGGTAAAATATTTTTATAGTATCCAATTATAAATTTGATTATTAAACAAAGGAGACAAAATGAAAAAAATAGAATTATTAGCACCTGCAGGTGATTTAGAAAGATTAAAAATTGCATTTACTTATGGAGCAGATGCAGTTTATATAGGTGGAGAAATATTTGGAATGAGATCTGCAGCTAAAAACTTTACAATAGAAGAAATGGCAGAAGGTATAGAGTTTGCCCATAATTTAGGAAAACAAGTATTTGTTACTATAAATATAATACCAAGAAATGAAGAATTAGATCAATTAGAAGATTATTTATTAGAGTTAGATAGAATAGGTGTTGATGCAGTTATAGTAAGTGATCCTGGTGTATTTACTATGGTAAAACACACAATACCTAATATGGAGATACATATAAGTACTCAAGCAAGTACTACAAACTCTGTTGCAGCAAACTTTTGGTACAACTTAGGAGCAAAGAGAGTTGTAATGGCTAGAGAAATGTCTTTTTCTGAAATAAAAGAGTTAAGAGATAATACTCCAGAAGATATGGATATTGAAGCCTTTGTTCATGGTGCTATGTGTATGTCATACTCAGGAAAATGTGTAATTAGTAATTACACAACAGGAAGAGATGCAAATAGAGGCGCTTGTGCTCAACCATGTAGATGGAAATATAATTTAATGGAAGAAGTTAGTCCAGGTGAATTTGAAAAAGTACTTGATGATGTAGATTATTCATTCTTCTTTAACTCAAAAGATATGTGTATGGTAGAATATGTACCAGAATTAATTAATTGTGGAATAACAAGTTTTAAAATAGAAGGAAGAATGAAAACAGCTTATTATGTAGCTACAACAGTAAGAGCATATAGAATGGCAATTGATGCTTACTATGAAAATCCTAATCAATGGGAATTTAATCAAATGTGGTTAGATGAATTAAAAAAAGGTAGCCATAGAGACTATTGTACAGGATTCTATTTTGACAAACCAGATGATACAGCTCATAACTATGAGAGTGCTTCATACATTAGAAATTATGACTTTATTGGTATTGTTAGAGATTACGATAAAGAAAATGACCTATATATAGTTGAACAAAGAAACAAAATGAATGTTTTAGATAAAATAGAAGTTATAGGGCCATATACAGATACAATGCTTGCCAAAATAGAAGAAATGTATGATGAAGAAGGAAATGCTATAGAGTCAGCACCTCATGCAAGACAAATAGTAAAATTAAAACTAGATATAAAAGTAGATAAAGACTATATATTAAGAAAACCAATTATAAATATTAGAACCATTTAACAAAAAACTCGCTATTGAATTTAGATAGCGAGTTTTTTTGTTTTTTAAGGAAAAATATGTAAAAATATGGTATTATGTAATAAAGGGGAAGGGGGTTGAGAGATATCAGTGTACTTGATATTATATTAGTAAGCATACCTGAAATAATAATTTTGTATTTATTAACGAATTCTTTTTTAGGTAATAAGTTAGAGATGAATAAGATATTAAAAATATCTTTAATATATGGAATTAGTTGTTTTTTTATAAAGAATTACTTTGATATCGGTATAGAAACATTACTTATATTTGTATTATGTACGATGTTATTTTATATAGTATCTCAATTTAGTATTAGTAGTTGTTTTATAGCTTTTTCATTAAGCTATGGTATTAAATTTGTATCAGAATTTGCTATTGTTATGATTTGCTCTAGCTATGGATTAACAATAGGAGAGATACTGGATAATCAAATATTAAAAATATTGTTTTGTTGTATAACTTTAGTAATACCATTTATTATATCTATAATAAATTCGAAAAAGAAGATTAACATATTAAATGTATCAAAAACTAGAAATAAACCTATAGAGAAAAAGAAGATAATTATTTATGTGTTAATTCTTGTTGGGATTGTAAATATATTAATAATGATAGGCCTAGTAGTAATATCGAATATGAATAGTTATAAGTTATTTAGTAGGTATGAGACATTATTAATACAGTTAGTTATATTTAGTGTACTATGTGTAACAGCTTTAATATTTATTGTACTTATACTAGATAAAAATAAAGATATTGTACAACTTGAAAAAAGTCTGATTGCTAATAACTTAAAACAAATGGAAGAGACTATAGATTTATTAAGAACACAAAAGCATGATTATATGAATCATTTACAAGTTATTTTAATGCAAATTAGCAATAATAAGAATGAAGATGCAAGAAGATATATATTAGGATTAGCAGAAGATGTGAATAATATAGGAATAGTATTTAATACTGGAAGCAACTATATTGATGCAATATTAAATTTTAAAAATAGAAAATGCTTAGATTATCATATTCAATTGACAGCTTGTATAGATAGTACGTTAGAAAATACTAATTTGGATGATACACAACTTAGTTCAATGTTTTTAAATATAATAGACAATGCTATAGATGAACTAAAAAAATGTAAAAAAGAGTATAAATACATACATGTAGATACCTATATTGAAGATAGTAAACATATAATTTCAATCAAAAACAATGGTTCAAAAATCAAAGATGTAAATGTAATATTTGATATGGGAGTATCTTCTAAGGGTGAAAACAGAGGTTATGGACTATATTCAATAAAACAGACATTACTTAAGAATAAATCTAATATATATGCAATTAGTGATGAGGAAGAAACTGAATTTATTATAGAGATACCAATTGAACGATTTAAATATGAAGTTGTAGTAGATATATAAATGCAAAGAAAAAAGAGACTGGGAAAAACAGTCTCTTTTAAATTACATATGTAAATTTTGTTACAATTACAGTGGATATATGTTATTATACACACTTTTTTATTTTTAATACAATAAAAATTAATTAAATTACAAAACCTCCATTAGGGCTTATAACTTGGCCTGTTATGAAGTTTGAAGTATCATTAGCTAAAAATAAAACACAATGAGCTATGTCTTCAGGTGTACCAAGCCTCATTAAAGGAGTCTCGTCTTTTAAAACTGCTAATATTTCATCACTTACATTGTTTAACATATCAGTTTTTATAACACCAGGAGCTACACAGTTAACCTGAATATTAGAGGGTCCTAATTCCTTAGCCAATGCCTTAGTCATTCCGATAACTGCAGCTTTAGAAGCTGAGTAGTGAACTTCAAAAGAACCTCCAACCATACCCCAAATAGATGATATGTTTATTATCTTACCACTATGCTCAGGAATCATATATTGTAGTGTTTTTTGAGTTGAGTAAAAAACTCCATTTAAGTTAACATTCATCATTTCATTCCAATCATCATCTGTTAGTTCAGTGAATAATTTATCTGTACTTATACCAGCATTATTTACTAATACATCAATACGTCCAAACTCACCAATACAGTAGTTGATAAGTGAATTTACCTCATATCTTTTAGAAACATCAGCTTTAAATATTCTAGCTGAATATCCTTTACTATTTAAATCTACCAGTAGTTCTGTTGCTTTATCTTCTGATTTATTATAATTAATTACAACATTATATCCATTTTCAGCAAAAAGTTTAGCACAGGCTCTACCAATACCTCTAGAGGCTCCAGTTATTAATGCTGTTTTATTATTATTCATAATTTATCCTTTCTTAAGTAAACCTCTAACTTCTTGTTCAGATAATTTTCGCCATTTACCTGTAGGAAGTCCTTTTAATGTTAAATTCATTATTCTAACACGTTGAAGCTTCTTTACTTCATATCCAAAGACTTCACACATTCTACGAATTTGACGATTTAGGCCTTGAGTTAGAACAATTCTAAAAGTTCTACTATTAACTTTTGTAACATTACATTTTTTTGTTGTAACATACTTATTAGTTACAGGGTTAAATATTCTAACACCATTTGACATCTTGTTGATAAAATCATCAGAAATATTTTTATCAACTGTAACGACATATTCTTTATCATGTTTATTTTCTTCACGAAGAATTTGATTTACAATACTACCATCATTAGTAAGAAGTATTAGTCCCTCTGATGGTTTATCAAGTCTTCCAATAGGAAATATTCTTTCAGGATAATTTACATAATCGATGATATTACCTTTTACATGTCTTTCAGTAGTACAAGTAATACCAACAGGTTTATTAAGGGCTATATAGACGTTATTATTTTTAGGTTTTATTAACTTATTGTTAACCTTTACGCTATCTCCTTCTTCGACTGTTTGACCAACTTTTGCTTTTTTTCCATTTATCAAAACTCTTCCTTGTTCAATTAATTTATCAGCTTCTCTTCTAGAACAAAGTCCAGTAGAACTTATATAGTTATTTAATCTCATGAAAAAACCTCCTTAGAGTCTAGTATAACCTATTAATTATATTATAGTTATTAATATGAATCAACAAAAATCTTGCATAAGCCTGATGTTATAGTAAAACTATGAAAATATATTATTTTAAAATTTAATTAAACATATATTTTAAGGTGAACCAATAAAGGAGAAGGGGTGTAGATATGGAAAAAGTTACTATTGCTGTAATAGGAGCGGGATGTAGAGGAATGTATGCATATGCTCCTTATTTACTTGAAAATCCTCATCTAGGTAGAGTAGTTGCTATAGCAGAACCAAATGAAACAAAAAGAAATCTATTTAAAGAAATGTATAAAATAGAAGATGAATATGTATTTGAGAACTACACTGACTTGTTAAACAAAGACAAAATGGCAGATGCAATAATAATAGCTACAAATGATGATAAACACTTTGAACCATCAAAAACTGCATTAGAAAAAGGATATCATATATTACTAGAAAAACCTATGTCAAATAAGTTAAATGAAATTGTAAAGTTAAAAGAATTAAGCAAGAAATACGACAAACAAGTATTTATGATTTGTCATGTTTTAAGATATACGCCATTTTTTAGTGAATTAAAAAAAATAGTGGATAGTAAAGAACTTGGTGAATTAGTTAGTATACAACATAATGAAAATATTGGATACTGGCATTTTGCTCATAGCTTTACTAGGGGTAATTGGAGGGATAGCAATGAAACAAGTCCACTAATATTAGCAAAGAGTTGTCACGACTTAGACATACTATTATGGCTTACAGATCAAAAGTGTACTCATATAGCATCTTTTGGTAATCTATTTCATATGAGAGAGAATAATCATACTGAGAATATGGCTAATAAATGTGTAGATTGTAAATTAGTAAATATATGTCCATATTCATCAAAAAAGATATATTTAGAAGACAATAAATTATCTGCATCGCTAAATGCTGTTCATATAAATCCATCTAAAGAAAATTTAGAAAAATCCATTATAGACGGACCTTATAGTAGGTGTGTGTATAAATGTGATAATAATACTGTAGACCATATGGTAAGTATATTAGAGTTTGAGAATGGGGTAACCGCAACATTCAACTTATCTGCATATACAAAAGAATGCACTAGAACTATAAAATTAATGTTTACTCATGGTGAAGTTGGGGGAAATCATATGAAAAATATAATAGATGTACATAGATTTGGAGATGAACATCATACAGTTATATATCCTAAAGTGAATAAAAGTGGACACGGGGGAGGCGATTTTAGTTTAATTAATGATTTTATAATGGTAATAAGAGGTATGGGTGAGAAAAAAACTGATTTGTATAAATCTATTGATAGCCATATATTAGCTTTTGCTGCTGAGTATTCAAGACTTAACCACATAACTATAAATATAAGGGATTTTATTAATATGCTAGAGTAATAAATAAACCTCCTTTATTAAAGAAAGGAGGTTTATTTATAAAATTTTAATATTTATGCACAAACTAAAATATCTAGTAAAGTACTATCTATATTCATAGTATCTTCAACTAAATCATTTAAAGTATTTTCTAAAAAATAAATATCCATAGTTGAAAAACTATATGGAAAATCAACATTATATATATTTACATTGTTGATTAATAGATTTAAATTATTATTTAAGTTTAGAATCTCTATTTTTTTTGTTGAAGCATATTTGGCATTTTGTAAATTGATACATAGCTCTTTTAATAAATAATCAAAAGCAATATTCTTTAAAACTTTATTTTTGTTATAATTGCAAGTAGAACAATAATAATACGGTGTATTAGTAATAGATACTACTCTTTTTAAATTAGTGTTACATTTTGCACAAGCCATTTTTAATTCCCCCATATGTACATTAATAAATATAAAATAATTCCCATTTATTTTATATTTAAATTATAGCATTTTATTGTAAAAACTTTTATATGTAAATTATAGTAATTAATAGATAAGTGAAAAGCATCACTCATCTATTAAATTATCCTCATAAATGCAAGTAAAATTAACATTGCTCCAGATAGCCAAGATATACTTATATTTACTGTTTTAGCAAAATGTCTTCCTACATACCCACCTAAAATTAAAAATAATGCACCAACGAAAAAAGATAAAAGTACAGCATCTATCAAATTAACACTTCCAAGGCTACAACCAAAGCCAACAGTTAAACTATCCAAAGATAAAGCAACAGCAAGGTAAAAGGCCTCTTTTACTGATAGTAGTTTAGAATTATCGTAATCCGCTTTTATTTCATCAGCATAAATCTCAAGCACAAATTTAAAATCAAATAATTTAAAAGTTAAAGGATGACCGATATTAGAATATTTTTTTATAGAATTTTTAAAAAAAGATTCGAATAATCTATAAATTCCTAATATAAGTAATAATGAAAAACTAATAAGTGGAGCTATATCTTGCGGTATAAAGTTTTTAATAGCAGAACCAAATAATAAGGATATGGCTAAGAATAAAGAACAGGTAGCATTGATTACTAGTCCAGATGAAAAAGGTATTTTAATTCTATCAGCACCATAAGCCATACTAGTTACAAATGTGTCTATACATAATGATATAACCAATACAAGTGATTGAAGCATAACTGTACCTCCTGATTGTCATAAACTAATATTATACTATTAAAAAAAAGAAAAATAGTTACATAAAATAAAGAATAAAGGATTTTTAATTATCATAAATAAATATATATAGTAAATAATTAATCTACTTTTGAAGTTTAAAATAGATTATATAATAAGGAGGGCTGTGACTTATGAAACAAATTATCATAGAAAAAACTGTAGCAAAAAATAATGAAGAATTAGCAAAAAAGAATAAAGAATTATTTGATAATAATAAAATATTTACAATAAACTTACTAGGATCTCCAGGAGCAGGTAAGACAAGACTCATTGAAAAAATCATTGGCAATATAAAGTCATACTATAATATGGCAGTAATAGAAGGTGATTTATATACAGCTAAAGATGCTATGAGAATAGAAAAACATAATATAGATGTAATACAGTTAAATACAGGAGGAGTGTGTCATCTAGATGCAAGTATGATAGCTATTTCTCTTCAACACTTAGAAGTTGAAAAATTAGATTTATTAGTAATTGAAAATGTAGGAAACCTTGCATTTCCAGAAACATATGATTTAAGCGAAGATTTAAAAGTAGTAGTTATGAGTGTTACAGAAGGTAATGATAAACCTTTAAAATATCCATCAATGTTTAAATCTTCATCTGTAGTCATACTAAATAAGATAGATTTGATAGATAGTACTGATTTTGATAAGAATGAGTTTTATAGAGATATAAAAGCATTAAATAAAGATATAAAAGTATTCGAGGTATCATGTAGAGAAGACCTTGGACTTGAAGAATTAAGTGAGTTTTTCAAATATAATATAAGAAATAAAAAGATATATTAACATTCAAATATTTAAAATTAAGTCATATTATTAGGGTAATGTATATATACTATTAGTGGGCATACATTTAAACTATGTTCCAACTTTTTCTTTATTAATTGACCGGTTTTATCATAATTTAAGAAAAAAAGTACGGGCCAAAGAAGCTAGAGACTAACTAAGTTATAATAATTTAGTTAGTCTCTAGTTTTATGAATATAAATTAGGACAAGCACATATAATTTTATAAGTTACAATGATAATTACGAGGGGGATAAATAAAATGAGGTACTATAATAAACCTGTCAGCGAAGTATTAAGATACTTAAAAGTAAACCAAGAGGTAGGTTTAAATGAAGCTGAAGTAGAAGAAAGACGAAAAAAATATGGTTTAAATGAGTTTACACTAAAATCTGAAAAATCCTTTTTAGATGAATTATTTGATAGTGTAATGGAGCCGATGATATTAATATTATTAGGTGCAGCTATTATAAGCGCATTCATAGGAGAAATACATGATGCATTTGGTATCTTAGGAGCTATATTTGTAGGGTTGACGATAGGTATAGTTACAGAAGGTAAATCAAAAAAGGCTGCACATGCATTATCGAAAATGACCGATAATATAGAAGTTAAAGTACTAAGAAATGGAAAAGTAAAAAAAATATCAAAAGGTGATTTAGTCCCTGGAGATATTGTGTACATTGAAACTGGTGATATGATTCCTGCTGATGGTAGATTAATTGAATCTGCAAATCTTAAAATAAGAGAAGATATGTTAACTGGAGAATCTGCAGATGTAGTAAAAAGCGCTGAAGAAGTAATTGATATGGAAGTTGTATATGGAAGAAATGAAATTATAGAACAAGATGCTATACCTGCAAAACAAATAAATATGGTCTTTGGTGGAACATTAGTTGCTTATGGTAGAGGTAGAATGGTTATCTCCTCTATCGGAGATAATACTGAAATGGGAAAAATAGCACAAAATTTGACTCAAGATGATGTATCAACACCTCTTCAGTTAAAATTAGGAAAATTAAGTGCAAAGATAGCAGGTATATCAGGAATAATAGCTACTCTTTTATGTGTATACATGATAATGAAAATGCATTTAAGGGGTGAACTTACAATAAATCCATCAGGTATATTACCATTTTTACAATCCCTAGAGCCTGCAAAAGATGCATATATGGTATGTATAGCACTAATAGTAGCGACAGTTCCAGAAGGTTTACCAACTATGATAAATATAACATTAGCTATAACAATGCAAAAAATGGCAAAGATAAATGCTCTTGTAACTAAAAAAGAAGCATGTGAAACTATTGGATGTGTATCAGTAATATGCTCTGACAAAACAGGAACATTAACTCAAAATAAAATGATGGTTGAAGTTGCATATATAGATGGTAAATATAGAGAAAATGCAAATTATAATAGTTGTAGTTATTTTGATGAAAACTGTATGATAAATTCAACTGCGGATATTGAAAAAGATATATTAGGTTACAAATATATAGGGAGTGCAACTGAATGCGCATTGCTTTTATATCACTCTCAAAAAGACTATAGTCAAATAAGGAAGTTTTCCAATTTAATATCACAAATTCCTTTCAGTTCTGAAAAAAAGAGAATGTCATCGTTAATAATGGATGAAAATGAAGTTATTATGTTAAGTAAAGGTGCACCAGAAGTACTTTTAAAAAGTTGTGCATATATACAAATGGATGATAAAATTATTCCAATGACACATCAAGTCAAATCAAAAGTACTTAATGAAATTAAAAAACTTCAAAATAAATCAATGAGAACTCTAGGATTTGCATATAAAAAAGTAGATAAATCCTACGCAGAAGTTGCAATTGCTTTTGAAGGTGAATTAGCATTAACCAAAGAAATATATGCATTTGAAAATGACGAAGATTATGTATTCAGTGGATTTGTTGGAATACAAGATCCATTAAGAGAAGGAGTAAGAGAGTCAATTGAAATAGCATATAATGCAGGTGTAGACGTAAAAATGCTAACTGGAGATAATATAAATACAGCTCTAGCTATTGGTAAAGAAATAGGGCTATTAGATGGTTCTAAAAAAGCCGTTGAAGCTACTTATATTGATGTTTTAAGTGATGAAGAGCTGAAAGAAGAAATAAAACAAATATCAATAGTAGCACGTTCAAAACCAGATACTAAGATGAGAATAGTACAAGCACTTCAAGCTAATGGAGAGGTTGTAGCAGTAACAGGAGATGGTATAAATGATGCTCCTGCACTAAGTAAGGCAGATGTTGGAATAGCTATGGGGATATCTGGCACAGAAGTATCAAAAAATGCATCAGATATAATACTAACAGATGATAGCTTTAGTACTATTGTTGATGGCATTAAATGGGGAAGAGGAATATATGAAAACTTCCAAAGATTTATACAATTCCAACTAACAGTAAATATTGTAGCATTTGTAATAGCAATAGTTTCTCAAGTTATGGGAAAACCAATGCCTTTTACAACTATACAGCTATTATGGGTAAATATAATAATGGATGGACCTCCTGCACTTGCACTTGGATTAGAACCTGTTAGGGACTATGTACTAAGAAGAAAACCTACAAAAAGAAAAGCTAGTATAATTTCAAAATCAATGACTATAAATATATTAATAAACGCATTCTTGATTATAGGTATTGTTCAACTACAACTAATATTTAATATACTAAAAGCAACTCCAGCTGAACAAGGTACAGTAGTATTTTCACTATTTGCTTTTAGTGCTCTGTTTAATGCATTTAACTGTAGAGAGTTTGGTTTAAATAGTACTATACCAAGTTTCTTCAAAAACAAATTAGCAATACAAGTTATATTTATTACAGGTATTTGTCAAATACTATTTACTCAAGTATTTAGAAGTTTTTTCAATTCAGTTTCACTAGATGTTAATATGTGGTTAAAAATAATTTTACTATCATCAACAGTATTAATATTAAATGAAGTAGTTAAGTTTGTTTTGAGAATAGTGAGAAGTAATCAAAAGAAACTAGTAAGTTCTAAATTAAGTAAAAAAAAGCAACTTAACAGTTAGATATAATCTCTAAAAAGGTCTTTAATATAAAGACCTTTTTTCTAGTATTTATAAATAGACGTGCCATAAATCAATGTATATTCATATTATATTTAAATGAGTAAAATTTACTTGTAATATAAATAGGAGTGAAAACATATGCAAAGAAGTTATATATGTAATTGCACAAAATGTAAAAGAAAAAGAGAAATGTTAAAAGTTAAAAAAAAATGCAATACTAATGTGAAAATGCAGTGTACAAGTGATAAACCTAAAAGAAAGCGCAGAAAGTGTTACAATAAAAATATGATTTGCAAAAACACAAATCAATTAAATTGTAATTGTAAAAATAACTGTAATATAAATCCGTTGTTTTGGATATTTGCATTACTATTAATTTAATCACCTAGGAAACTAGGTATTTTTATTTGATTAACTGAATATTATACAAGCTATTAAAAATAAAATATATAAACTATAAAAAGAAAGAAGTGATAAATATGACATACCTCAATAGTTTATATATAAAAAAATTTAGAGCAATAAACAATTTAGAATTAAACCATCTATCTAGAATTAATATTTTAGTAGGGGATAATAACTGCGGCAAAACGTCGGTACTTGAAGCTATTTCTTTATTTCAAAATCCAACAGATATAAGTAATATTTTAATAAATTGTTCAAAGAGAGGTAGGGGATTAGTCTCTACATTTGATTTGTTTTTAGAAGTTTTTCCAAGAGAGAATGAAAATAGATCTATTGAAATTACTTCAACAGTCAAATCAGTACCTTATAATTTAAATATAGAAGGGAAACTAGTAGAAACTTTAAATGCAGAACTAGTACCAAGTTATGATAATGATGAATACTACGAAGAAATAAGTGTTGAAAATAGAGTTTTTGATGGAAGTATACGATTAAAAAAATACGAAGAGTTAGTTGAAAATAAAGAAATTAAAATCTGTGAAGAGAGAACATCTTCAATAATATCTGATTCTACATCTCAAATTATTAATATGGTTTATGTAACACCGTATGATTATTTAAGAAATAAACTTATAAGTGATACAGTTAAGATAATTAAATGTGGTGAAAAAGAAGAAATAGTCAAGTTATTAAAGATGTTTGATAATAACATAGAAGGTTTTGAAATATTACCTGAGAAAAATAAAACGTTAGGCATATATATAAAACATAATAAATATGGTCTAATGAGTTTATCAAGTTTTGGAGATGGAGTAAAGAAAATACTAATTTTATCATCATCTGTTGTATCCGCTAAGAATGGAATATTATTAATTGATGAAATAGAAACAGCAATTTATAAAAGTATAATGAAAGATGTATTTGGATGGTTAATAAATGCATGTAAAATATATAAAGTACAACTTATAGCAACTACTCATAGTTTAGAAGTAATAGATGCATTTATAGAAACAGCTAACAATATAGATAAATTGACATGCTTTAGATTAGAACACCACGATAATTATATATATACAAATAGATTGGGAGGACAAAAGCTAAAAGATATTAGGTGTATATTAGGTCAGGATGTGAGATAGTGAAGAATTATATATTTTTCGTTGAAGGAGCTCATGATGCAAATACTGTAGGTAAAGTACTTAAGCTAAATGGATTTGAAGAATGCAAACTTATACAGGATTTACCTAAAATGTGGCAAGATAGAGTCCCAAAGTCATATCCATTTGAGATGGGAAGATTAGAACGATTTACTCCAATACCAGATTACTATAGAAATAATAATATATTTGTTGTAGTTGTAGTTTCAAATGGAGAACAAAATATAATTAAAGAAGTTGATCTATATTTAACAAATATGAATAAAAAAGAATTAGTACAGATAGATGGATTAGGATTGATATTTGATGCAGATCAAGTTACACCAAATGAGAAAATTAGAAATTTATTAAAAATATTAGATAAGAAAGAATACTGTTTTAGAAGTGATGATTTTATGAGGGGAGTTATACGACTTAGAGGTGAATGCATTAAACTACATTATTACTACTTTCCGGATAATTATTCAAAAGGAACGTTAGAAGATTTATTATTAGAGGCCGCAAACATTGTGTATCAAGACCTATTATATAATGTAGAAGAATATATTGATAAAATAGATGATAGATATAAAGAAAATTGGAGTGTTTCAAGTGAGAATAAAGTAAAGATTGGTTGTATAGCTAATATCTTTAGACCTGCTAGTGCAAATCAAATTTCTATTATGAGGGATAAATGGATAAGTGAAGAAAGTATAGAATCAAGTAATAATATAAAACGGTTCTATGAATTTATTACGAATATAGTTTATGGAAAAGAATAACAACTAAACAAAACAGCCTATATCTTTGAGATGTAGGCTTTTTAAATATAAGAACTATTGAAAGAAAATATAAAATAAGGTACATTAAATATATACAAATTTAGACAAAGGGATTGAGCAGAATGAACAAAAAACTAAGATTAATACTAAGTATGTCTATGATGTTATTTACAGTAGGATGTAATATTAAAAATAATGCAGAAAAAATTGAGCTAAATATTTCAGCAGCATCTAGTACAAAAGAAGTAATGGAAAGAATAAAAATAGAGTATGAAAAATCAAATAGTGATACAGAGTTAATAATAAACTATGGTGGATCCGGTTCATTACAGCAACAAATAGAGCAAGGTGCTCCTTGTGATATAATAATATCTGCAAGTAATAAACAAATTAAAGAATTAAGTAAAAAGGGATTATTACTTGAAGAATCTATTACTGATTTATCAAAAAATGAATTAGTGTTAATTACACCAAAGGATAGTAATATTATTGAAATATCAGACTTGTTAAAAAATAAAGTTATGCATATTGCAATGGGAGAGCCGAGTAGTGTACCAGCAGGAGAATATGCAAAAGAAGCGACAAATAACTTGAATATATATAATAGTATAAAGAATAAAATAGTTTATGCAAAAGATGTAAAAGAAGTTTTAGCATGGGTAATGTCATCTAATGCTGAGGCTGGATTTGTATACTACACAGATGCTATAAACAATGAAAAAGTTAAAATAGTAGAAAAAATTAATGCTAATAACCATAAACCAATAACATATCCAATAGCAATAGTTAAAGATAGTAAAAATATAGAAAAAGCAAAAGAATTTCAAACATATTTATTGAGTCTAAAGGGGCAAGCTATATTTGAAGAATTTGGTTATAAAAAATAAGCAAAGAGGAGAATTACATTGAATCAAGATTTATCACCTTTATTAATATCATTAAAAACATCTACTCTAGCAACTATAATAACCGTTATACTTGGTACACTAATTGCATATAAAATGTCGAGCTATAAAGGAAAGTTAAAGTGGCTTCTAGATGGAATATTTACATTGCCATTAATATTACCTCCTACAGTAGTAGGTTTTTTCATTTTATTGCTAGTAGGAAAAAACGGATATATAGGAGAATTTCTCTTAAAATATAATATAAATATTATATTTAGTTGGGAAGCTACCGTTATATGCGCCATAGTTGTATCATTTCCAATGATGTATAGAACAACTAGATCTGCTTTTGAACAAATCGATAATGATATGATATTAGCTGCTAGAACATTGGGTCTTAGCGAGTGGAAAATATTTTATAAAATAGCTATACCATTAGCGCTTCCGGGTATTATTGGAGGTACAGTATTGTCATTTGCCAGAGCACTTGGAGAGTTTGGAGCGACATTAATGGTAGCAGGTAATATTCCAGGTAAAACACAAACTATGCCATTGGCAATATTCTTTGCAGTTGAGAGTGGTGATATAGACAAAGCATTACTATGGGTAATTATAATATTTGCTTTATCCCTTTTCATGATAGTAGTATTAAACCTTTGGTCAGATAAACAACAAAAAATTATCGGAAAGAGGTCAAATAATGAGTTTAGTAGTTAACATTAAAAAGAATTTAAATAGATTTAATTTAGACGTTGCTTTTAAACATTCAAAAGGAGTATTAGGTTTTTTAGGGCAATCAGGATCAGGAAAAAGTATGACACTAAAATGTATTGCAGGGTTAGAGACACCTTCAAAAGGAATAATTAAAATAAACGATAGAATTTTATATGATTCAGAAAATAATATTAATCTATCACCTCAGAATAGAAAAGTAGGTTATTTGTTTCAAAATTATGCTTTATTTCCTCATATGACAGTACTTGAAAATATTGAAGTAGGACTTAATAGGCTTAGTAAGTTTGAAAAACGAAATATTGCAATGGAATACATTAAGAAATTTAAACTTGTTGGCTTAGAAAAACTATATCCATGGCAAATTTCTGGAGGACAAGCTCAAAGGGTAGCGTTAGCTAGAGTTCTTGTAACGGAACCAGAAGTACTGTTATTAGATGAACCATTTTCAGCACTAGATTACAACTTAAAAAAAAATATGGAGATTGAGTTAAAAGAATTGTTAAAGGATTATAAAGGAGATGTTATTTTTGTCACACATGATGTAGAAGAGCTATATAGAGTATGTGATGATGTAATTATTTATAATGAAGGAAATACGAATACTAAAAGAACTATTGAAGAATTATTTTATAAGCCTAAGTCTAGACTAGAGTCAATAATTACAGGATGTAAAAATATTTCTAGGTGCAAAAAAATAGATTCTAATAAATTATTATCTTTAGATTGGGGATATGAATATATAGTTGAACCTTGCAGTGAAGAGGCAAACTATATGGGGATAAGAAAAGAAGATATAATACTATCAAAAAACAAAGACGATAGTAATAGTGGTCAATTCATTGTAAAGAGTATAATAAGTAATCCTTTTACAAATACAATATATGTTAGTAGTGTAATGAATGAGGATAATTTAATTGAGCTTGAAATTAGTAAAGAAAATCTAGAGCTTGAAATTGAGAGCAAAGTAACAATAACTTTTCCTAAAGAAAAAATTTTTTATTTTAAATAAAATACATAAATCTTAAAAAGGTAAGGAAAGTAATTTAAAAGGACTAATTACTTTCCTTACCTTTTTATGTACAATCAAATTATAATTACTTTATCATAAATTAGTAATTGAAAATAATTTATTAAAATCCAATATAGTTATTTTACCTCTATTTGAAGTAACAATGTCTTTATTTTTAAAGTCTGTAAGCATTCTTGATACTACTTCTCTACTGGTACCAAGTTCCTGTGCTATTTTCTCTTGAGTAAGATATAAGTATTTAGAGTTATTCGTATTTCTAGATGTGTTTAGTAAATACTTAGCAATTCTAGTATCAATACTTTCAAACGCAACTTCTTCTAATACATTAACTACCTCGTTAAACTTCATATACAAATTATTAAAAATATATTTTTGAAAATCTAATGTATTATATATAAAATTATTAAATATAGTACTTGGTATAAATGCAATAGTAACAGGTTCGATTACTTGAGCAAAGGCAGGGTAAGACTTGTTACTTAAAATACAAGACATAGATAAATAACAAGTATCGCCAGAGGATAGTTTATACAAGGTTACCTCTCTACCTTTATCAGAAATTTTATAAACTCTTATAGTACCTTTTATAATTAGAGAAAATCCCAAACAACTAGAACCTTCATACATTAATGTATAGTCTGCATCAAAGTTTTTTATTATTAAAGATGACTCGATAATATTCTTAGATTCATTGTCCAAGTTTTTTAAAAACGGATATATATCAACTAAAGTATTCCAAAGATTCAACTTAATATCTCCTTTCAAAATGAAATATAATATCTATTCAGTTATATTGTATCAAAAAAATGATGTGAATGCTCAGTAAATAAGAATGAAGAAAAATATCTTGCTTATATTAGATTTTTAAAGAGGAATTTGGCTGTAAATATCAAAGTATGTAATAGATATTTATATTTAGGAGGGTAATACATGATTTATATAGACCATAATTCAACAAGTCCATATTTTAACTTTGCACTAGAGTATTATTTAATACATGAGAAGGATTTAGGTGATGACACAATATTTATGTTTTGGAGAACGGAGCCTACTTTAATGATAGGTAAGTTTCAAAATACTATTGAAGAAATAAATCAAAAGTATGTTGAAGAAAATAATATAAATGTTGTTAGACGTATAACTGGTGGAGGAACAATATACACAGACATGAATGGATGGCAATATAGCTTTATAGATAAAAATGATACTAGCTCTGAAATAGAGTTTAATAATTTTACAAGTCCTATAATAGATGCGTTAAAAAAACAAGGTATAGAGGCGCACTGTAATGGAAGAAATGATTTATTAATTAATAATAAAAAATTCTCTGGTAATGCTCAATATAAAAATAAAGATTGTAGACTACATCACGGCTCAATATTATTTAATACAGATATAGAAGAAATGGTAAAGAGTATAACTGTTGCGAAAGAAAAAATAATATCTAAAGGAATTAAATCTGTAAAAGAGAGAGTTACTAATGTAGCAGAACATTTTAATGATAAAAGTATTGATAGTGTTAAATTTAAAAATATTATGCTTGAGAGTTTACTTGAAAAATCAAATGGGACTTATAGGTTAACAGAAGAAGATATAAATAGAGTAAATGAAATAGCTAAAGAGAAATTCGAAAGTTGGGATTGGAATTATGGATCTTCTCCTAAATTTAACATAAAGAAATGGAAACGATTTGAAGGTGGTAAAGTAGAGTTTAATATAGATGTAAAAAAAGGAGTTATAAACAACTGTAAAATCAGTGGAGATTTTTTTGGACAAGGAAATATAGAAGATATAGAAAATTCACTTCGTGGATGTAAATACAAAAAAGAAGAAATAGCTAAAGTTATAGAAGAAATAAATGTGTCAAGATATTTTTATAAAATAAATAATACAGAAATTATTGACTGTATAATATAGTTGTGTAAACTAAAGGGCTGCAATTGAATTATAATAAATAATAATTTACCTTAAATTAACAATTTCCTAATAGGGTTTTAACATTCGGTGCCAGTATTAACGATTTTTTAACAAAAAGAGAAAGTTTTTAACATTCTCTTAACAAAAAACGACAAAGTTTTTGATAGAATAATACTTGTGTTAAGAAATGGTTAAACTCGAGGAGGAAATTTAAAGTGGAAATCGCAATTAATTTAATGGGTGGTCTTGGAATGTTCCTATATGGAATGAACTTAATGGGAGATGGACTACAAAAATCAGCAGGTTCAAAATTAAAAAGAATAATAGAACTTTTAACAAGTAATGTACTTATGGGGGTTATAGTTGGTGCTTTAGTTACAGCAATCATACAAAGTTCAAGTGCAACAACTGTAATGGTCGTAGGATTTGTAAATGCAGGTATAATGACATTACCTCAAGCAATTGGTGTAATAATGGGTGCGAATATAGGTACAACTATAACAGCTCAATTAGTGTCACTTGATTTAGTTGGGTTAGCACCAATGGCATTAGGTTTAGGTATAATACTTTATTTATTTTCATCAAAGCCGAAAACTAAGAATCTTGCAGAGATATTAATAGGATTTGGATTACTGTTTACAGGTATGGACTTTATGAAAGACGCAGTTAAGCCACTTACAGAGTTTAGTGGATTTACAACAGCGTTATCTACATTAGGTAAAAATCCAATACTTGGAATATTATTAGGATTTGGTATAACAGCAATAGTGCAAAGTTCAAGCGCTTCAATGGGTATGTTACTTGCAGTAGCATCAACGGGAGCGATATCATTAAATGCGGCATTGCCGATATTATATGGAGAAAATATAGGAACATGTGTTACTTCATTAATTTCAAGTATAGGAGCTAGTAAAAATGCAAGAAGAGCAGCTACAATGCATATGATATTTAATATTATAGGTACTTTAGTATTTATGCTAGTATTAACAAAGCCGATACAAATGATAGTTACATCACTAGATCCAAATGATGTAAGTAGACAAATCGCAAACTCGCATACTTTATTTAATATAATAAATGTTATAGTATTACTTCCATTCTCTAAGTTTATAGTAAAACTTACTATGAAACTTGTTCCTGAAAAGGAAGATGAAAAAGAAGAAAGAAAAACAGTTAAATATTTAGATGAAAGAATGATGGAAACTCCATCAATAGCATTATCAAATACAGTTAAAGAAATACTAAGAATGGGTGATAAGGCAAGATTTGCATTAACTACATCTATGGATGGATTAGTAGAGAAATCTCAACAAAAAGTAGATATCTCTCTAGCAGAAGAAAAGAAAGTAAATGCATTACAAAAAGCTATATTAAACTTCTTACTAAAGTTATCTAAGACTTCTTTAAACGATGAAGGTAGAGAGGGCGTAGATATACTATTCAACACGGTTAATGATATAGAAAGAATAGGAGATCATGCTGAAAATATAGCTGAATTAGCTCAAATAGTAATAGATAGTGATTTAGAGCTATCAAAAGAAGGAAAAGAAGAATTAAAAGAGATTTACAATAAAGTTGTTGATACGTACACAATATCATTACAAGCAATGGAAACATCTGATATAGAATTAGCTTGTAAAGTTATAAAAATGGAAGAACAAGTTGATATAATGGAAAAAGTATGTAGAGAAAATCATATGAGAAGATTAAATGAAAACCTATGTACAATAGATAACGGAGTAATATTCTTAGACTTACTAAGTAACTTAGAAAGAATATCAGATCACTCAGTTAATATAGCTCAGCAAGTTATAAAATCAAACAATACTCATATAGCATAATATTTAAAGAACGAACTATGATTAATAGTTCGTTCTTTTTTAGTAACTGTAACTTTACTAAGTGTAATTTAGGTGCCTAGTTATAAAATATTATTGTTTTTGATATAATAAATAATGGATAGAAAGACGAAAAAATTTAATTTAGTAAATATTATCCAATCAAATCTATACGTTATAAAAATAAAGCATAAGGGGGTATTTTAAAAGTGAAGAAATCACAAGTATATTTTACTGATTTGAGAGCTAATGCAAATTTAAATTTATTGCAGAAGTTAGAAAAATTAGTAAAGAAAGCCGGTATAGAAGGAATAGATTTTAAAGAAAAGTTTGTAGCGATAAAAATTCATTTTGGTGAACCGGGGAATTTAGCATACTTAAGACCGAACTACTCAAAAGTTATTGTCGATGTAGTTAAAGAACTAGGCGGGAAACCTTTTTTAACAGATTGTAATACTCTATATGTTGGAAGGAGAAAAAATGCACTAGAACATTTAGATGCTGCATATGAAAATGGATATAATCCATTTTCAACAGGATGTCATATAATTATAGGTGATGGTTTAAAAGGTACTGATGAAGTTCTTGTAAAAGTTGAAAATGGTGAATATGTAAAAGAAGCTAAGATTGGTCAGGCTATAATGGATGCAGATATATTAATAACGATGAACCATTTTAAAGGACATGAGTCAACCGGATTTGGTGGAGCACTTAAAAATATAGGTATGGGATGCGGTTCTCGTGCTGGAAAAATGGAAATGCATTGTAGTGGGAAGCCTATATCTAAAGAAAATCTATGTGTATCATGTAGAGCTTGTGCTAAAATATGTGCACATTCAGCTATAAGTTTTAATGAAAATAGAAAAGCCGTAATTAACCATGATAAATGTGTGGGATGTGGACGTTGTATAGGTAGTTGTAATTATGATGCGATTGAAAATCCAGACTTTGGCGCAAATGATATACTAAATAAAAAAATAGCGGAATACTCATATGCAGTATTATATGATAGACCACATTTTCATATTAGCTTTGTAATAGATGTTTCCCCAAACTGCGATTGTCATGCAGAAAATGATAAAGCTATAATACCTGATGTAGGAATGTTTGCATCTTTTGATCCTGTTGCATTAGATATGGCTTGTGTCGATGCAGCTAACAAACAACATATAATAAATGATAGCTATTTAGCTGAAAAAGAACAGCATACACATGACCATTTTATAAATACACATCCAGAAACAAATTGGGAAGTATGTGTAGATCATTCAGTTAAATTAGGTATAGGTAGCAAAGAGTATGAACTTATAGAAATTTAATAAAACAAAGGCTATGATTATATCCTAGCCTTTGTTTTATTGTAAGAAATGTATATTTATGGTATAATAAAATTTTGATATACGTTAAAAATAAATACATACATTTTAGGAGGGACAAAAAGTGGCAAATACATTTTACATAGTAAGACATGGACAAACTAATTGGAATATATTAGGAAAAACACAAGGTCATGGTAACTCTGACCTTACACAAAAAGGAGAAGAACAAGCTAAAGAATTAGCAGAAGCTATAAATAATTATCCTATAGATTTAATATTTAGTAGTGATTTAGGTAGAGCATTACAAACAGCTGAGATAGTAGGAGATAAAATAGAGATAAAAGTAGAAAAAACGGAATCATTAAGAGAGATGGGATTTGGTGTATGGGAAGGTTTACTTATAAATGAAATTAAAAGAGACCATGCAACTACTTATGATACTTGGAGAAATGAACCTCATCTAGTAGATATAGAAGGTGGAGAAACACTACATATAATAAAGGAAAGAGTGGACAAGTTTATAACAGAACTTAATGAAAAATATGACAATAAGCATATCTTACTTGTTAGCCATTCTGTAACAGTTAGAGTAATGTTATTATCATTCTTAAACTCTGGGATGGAGAATATATATAGAATAAAACAAGACAATACAGCCTTAAATATAGTTGAATTTAAAGATTATGGACCAGTAGTACAAAAGATGAATGACACTAGTCATATAAAAAATAATGTTAAATTAAACAACTCAGCATTAGAATAGGAGGCATTTATGTCTAAGGTAATAGTTGTTGGAGGTGGACCATCAGGAATGATGGCGGCACTTACAGCTGCAAAAAATAACAATCAAGTAATACTTATAGAACGTAATGAAGAACTAGGAAAAAAACTTAAAATTACTGGTGGTGGAAGGTGTAATATCACAAATAACAGAGATATAGAAGACTTTTTCGAAAAGGTAGTAACCAATAGAAAGTTTTTATATAGTAGTTTTTATTCTTTTACAAACCAAGATTTGCTATCGTATTTTAAGTCTAATGATCTAGAGTATAAAATCGAAACTGAAAATGATCATAAAATATATACAAAATCTGATAAATCGGAAGAAGTTATAGATACATTAAAAAATGATTTAATAAAAAATAAAGTTAAGATACTATATAATAAAATCGTAACGGACTTTATTATAGAAAATAACTGTATAAAAGGTGTAAAGTGTGAAGGTAAAGAAATTATTCTTGCTGATAAGGTTATAATATCTACAGGAGGCAAAAGCTATCCACATACAGGTTCAGATGGAATGATGTATGAAATACTTAAAAAGTATGATCATACAATAAATAAAATATATCCAGCACTTACCCCCCTAACAGTAAAAGAAAACTGGATTAAAAATCTACAAGGTATATCAATGCAAAATGTTGAATTGTCTAGCAAAATAAAAAAGAAAAAAATATCGATAATAGGAGATATGTTATTTGCACATTTTGGTATAACTGGACCTTGTGTACTTAAGTTTTCATCTCATATTAATAAACATATAGATGAAAATGAACTAGAGTTATCAATAGACTTTTCACCGAGTGTATCAGTAGATGAAATATCACAGAAAATAAGAGAAAATCCAAACAAAAACGTTATAAATAACTTAAAAGGATTAGTTCCTCAAAACTTCTTGAAAGAAGTTTTTGGACTATTAGACTTAACAGATAAAAAAGCAAATGAATTATCGAAGTCTGATGAACAAAAAATTATAGAATTTATAAAAGATATGAAGCTTACTGTTAATGGCAGTAAAGGTTTAAAAACTGCTCAAGTAACCAGTGGAGGAGTTTCTGTAAAAGAAATTAATTCTTCTACAATGGAGTCAAAATTAATTAATAATCTATTCTTTACAGGGGAAGTAATAGACATTGATGCAGAAACTGGAGGTTACAATTTGCAAATTGCATTTTCAACGGGGTATTTAGCTGGAATAAGTGTGTAGGTGATAAAAATGAAAGTATTAGCTATAAGAGGTGCTACTACAGTAAAAACAAATACCAAAGAAGAAATACTTAAAGAAACTGCTACTATGATACAAAGTATTATAAATGAAAATGATTTAAATAAGGATGATATAATAAGTATGTGCTTTACTATGACAAATGACTTAGATAGCGTATATCCATCAGTAGCAGTAAGAGAAATCTTAAATATAACGGATATTCCAATGTTAAACTATGAAGAAAAATATATAGTAGGAAGTCTAAGAAAGTGTATCAGAGTAATGATGTATGTCAATACAAATAAAAGTAAAGATGAAATAAAACATATATACTTAAATAGTGCAAGTAACTTAAGAGTAGATTTACAAAAATAACAATAGTGCAGGAGAAAAACAATGAAAAATTTAGTCATAGCAGTAGATGGTCCAGCTGGAGCAGGAAAAAGTACAATTGCAAAGATAATTGCAGAAAAATTAAACATAAACTACATAGACACAGGAGCAATGTATAGAGCAATTACACACAAGTGTTTAGTTAATAATATAGATATAAATAACGAAGAAGAAGTAAAAAAAATAGCTAAAAAAACTGATATTGACTTTAGAGATAACAATATATACCTTGATGGCAAAATAGTAAATGATGAAATAAGAACGATAGAAGTAAGTAATAATGTATCAAATGTAGCTAAAATAAAAGAAGTAAGATATTTAATGGTAGACGTTCAAAGAGAAATAGGAAGAAGAAACTCTGTAATATTAGATGGAAGAGATATAGGTTCATATGTATTCCCTAATGCCGATTATAAATTCTTCTTAGTTGCAACACCTGAGGAAAGAGGACAAAGACGTCATATAGAACTAACAAATAAAGGATATGATGTAAGTTTAGACGAAATAATAAAAGATATAATAAAAAGAGATGAAATAGATTCAAATAGAGAATTTGCACCTTTAGTTAAAGCTAAGGATGCTATTGAAATAGATACTACAGGTAAAAGTATAGAACAAGTAGTTGAATCTGTAATAAGTAAGATAAATATATAGAAAATTACTTTTAATAAGTAAATTTGGAGGGAGAATACTGTGAGTTTTTATAAATTTGTAACAAGTGTATTTAGAATGTTTTCAAAGGTATTCTACAAATATGAAATAATCGGGGAAGAAAATATACCTAATGAAGGTAATGTAATTATTGCAGCTAATCACAAATCTAATTTAGACCCTATATTTGTAGCTGGAGCAATAAGAAATAGAGAATTAGCGCCTCTTGGTAAAAAAGAATTGTTTGCTATAAAGCCTTTAGGGTATATACTAAAAAAACTAAATGGTATACCTATAAATAGAGAAAAGCCAGATGTATCAACTATAAAAAATATATTAAGAGCAATCAAAGAAGGATATGCCTTAGGGATATTCCCAGAAGGAACAAGAGTAAAAGAACCTGGATTTGGCAAAGCAAAACCAGGACTATCATTGTTTGCAGTTAAATCAAAATCAGTAGTTGTGCCAATATCTATTATATCTAACTATAAAATATTTAATAGGGTTACCATATACATAGATAAACCAATATCTTTTGAAGAATATTACAAACAAAAACTTACTACAGAAGATCATGAGAGATTATCGCAAAATGTATTAGAAGTAATAAAAGAAAATTATTATTTAAATACAGACCAAAAAAGATAGAATCAAGGGAGATTACGTATGGAAGTTAAAATAGCAAAAGAAGCAGGATTTTGTTTTGGTGTTAAAAGGGCTATGAAAATGGCTTGGGATGAACTAGAAAACAAAAACACAGGAATATATGCTCTAGGTCCATTAATTCATAACAAACAGGCTGTATCAAAATATGAAGAAAAAGGACTTGTCACAGTTGAAAAAATAGAGGATGTACCACAAAGTAATAACATGATAATTAGATCTCATGGAGTTGGAGAAGAAATCTATAATAATGCAACTAAACGAACGCTAAATGTAATTGATACTACATGTCCATTCGTTAAGAAAATCCATAGAGTTGTAAAAAGAGAATACGAAAAAGGCAATAAAGTTATAGTAATTGGTGATAGTAAACACCCAGAAGTAATAGGTATAAATGGATGGTGTAACAATAGTGCTATTATAATAAAAAGTATGGATGAATTAGAAAATATAGAATTAGATAATTCTCAAAAATACTGTGTAGTTGCTCAAACAACGATTAATTTAAATTTATACAAAGAACTAGAAGACTACTTAACAAAACATTTAAAGAATGTAAAGTTAAATAATACAATATGTTCTGCAACTAAGGTAAGACAAGAAAGTGCTAGAGAACTATCTAAAGAAGTAGACTGTATGGTTGTTATTGGTGGTACTCATAGTTCTAATACTCAAAAATTAGTACAAATATGTAAAGAATATGTAGATACATTTGCAATAGAAACAAAAGATGAATTAGATATAGATACTTTAAAAAAATATAATACAGTTGGTATTACAGCAGGTGCTTCTACTCCAGACTGGATAATAGAAGATGTTGTAAATTATATTAAGAATATATAAATAAACTAAAAGTCCTTCTCAGGAAGGACTTTTTTATATGCTAATATCTATCATTGTTAATATTCCCAAAATGATAAATCTTCTTTATTGCTGTAACTAATGTTGCTTCTAATACCGAAATAGTTGTATCCACGATCTGTACTATAAATATACTCATCAGCACTTTTGCAAGTTGAAGTTTCAACTTTATCATTTGTAAAAGCTACATAATCTAAATTACTATTATCAAACTCACAGTATTTACTCATAAATAAAACACCATCCTTTATAGTTTTTATTGATTACTGTATATGTAATTATATTGTAAGAGGATAATAAGTAGATGTCAAGATAATAAAAAGAAAATTCTGAAAATTTAATAAATTAAGAAATTATAAAGACTACTTTCTGCATACAATATAAACTTTATGGAATAAATCTATTAATTGTATTGTTTTAAATTATCAAAAAATTATGTTGACAAAAATAATTAATAGATGTATAGTTTATTTAAAGATTTATTAGCACTCGATTGAAAAGAGTGCTAATAAGGTGTAAAGATAATAAATTTTTATGAAATTAGCATAATAATAATAATGCCTTAAATTTAAAATTTAAATAATGGAGGGATTTTAATGAATATAGAAAAAATGACAGTTAGAGTACAACAATCACTAAATGATTCTTATAGTATAGCAGTTAAAAATCATAATCAACAAGTAGATGTAATACATTTACTAAGTGCATTAGTTAATCAAGAAGATGGATTAATTCCAAATATAATAGATAAAATGAATGTATCAGTAGATTCTTTTAGAAACTCTTTAGATACAGAACTAAAAAGACTTCCTCAAATACATGGAGGAGGAATAAGTTCACAAGGCGTAACAGCAACTAGAAGAATAAATGAAGTTTTAATAAAGGCAGAAGCTATTTCAAAAGAATTTAAAGATTCTTATATAAGTGTTGAGCATGTGATGCTTGCTATAATAGAAATGGAAGAAAAGAGCCAAATAGGCAAATTATTTAAAGAATATAAGATAAATAAAAACGACTTTTTAAAAGTATTGTCTCAAGTTAGAGGAAGCCAAAGAGTAGAAACACAAGATCCAGAAGGAACTTATGAAGCATTAGCTAGATATGGAACTAACTTAGTAGAATTAGCTAAAAAGAATAAATTAGATCCAGTAATAGGTCGTGATGAAGAAATAAGAAGAGTTATAAGAATATTATCAAGAAGAACAAAAAATAACCCTGTATTAATAGGAGAGCCTGGTGTTGGTAAAACCGCAATCGTAGAAGGATTGGCTGAAAGAATAATAAGAGGAGATGTACCAGAAGGATTAAAAGATAAAATAGTATATGCATTAGATATGGGTGCATTAATAGCTGGTGCTAAATATAGAGGTGAATTTGAAGAAAGATTAAAGGCAGTATTAAAAGAAGTTCAAAGTTCTGAAGGAAAAATAATACTATTTATAGATGAAATTCATACAATAGTCGGTGCAGGTAAAACTGATGGTGCAATGGATGCAGGTAACTTAATCAAACCAATGTTAGCTCGTGGAGAGTTAAACTGCATAGGAGCAACTACATTTGATGAATACAGACAATATATAGAAAAAGATAAAGCATTAGAAAGACGATTCCAACCAGTAATAGCGGAGGAACCAAGTGTATCAGATACGGTATCAATATTACGTGGACTAAAAGAAAGATTTGAAATACACCATGGAATTAGAATACATGATAGTGCTATAGTAGCAGCTGCTAAATTATCTGATAGATATATCCAAGATAGATTTTTACCAGACAAGGCAATAGACTTAATAGATGAAGCTGGAGCTATGATAAGGAGTGAAATAGATTCTTTACCTACAGAGTTAGATACAGTTAGAAGAAAATTATTTACACTAGAAACAGAAAGAGAAGCATTACTAAAAGAAAATGATGAAAAGAGTAAGAAAAGATTAGAAAACCTAGGAAAAGAAATAGCCGAATTAAAATCTAAAAATGATGAGATGAGTGCTAAATACGAAAAAGAAAAGAAAAATATACTAGAAGTTAAAAACCTAAAAGCACAATTAGATGAAGCCAAAGGTAACGTGGAAAAATATGAAAGAGAATATGATTTTAACAAAGCAGCAGAAGTAAAATATGGAATAATACCAAAACTAGAAGAACAGATAAAAGAATATGAAGAAAAGATAAAAGAAAGCTATGAAAATGCATTATTAAAAGAAGAAGTAACAGAAAATGAAATATCTCAAATCGTAGCTAAATGGACAGGGATACCAGTAACAAAATTAGTAGAAGGTGAAAGAGAAAAATTACTAAAGCTAGAAGATGAATTACACAAGAGAGTAATAGGTCAAGATGAAGCTGTAACTGCAGTATCAAATGCTGTAATACGTGCAAGAGCAGGACTTAAGGATGAAAACAAACCAATAGGTTCATTTATATTCCTTGGACCTACAGGAGTAGGTAAGACCGAACTAGCTAAGACACTTGCTAACAATTTATTTGATAGTGAAGAGAACATCATAAGAATAGATATGAGTGAATACATGGAAAAACACGCAGTATCTAGACTTATAGGACCTCCACCAGGATATATAGGATATGAAGAAGGTGGTCAATTAACAGAAGCTGTAAGAAGACATCCATACTCAGTAATACTATTTGATGAAATAGAAAAAGCTCATGAAGATGTATTTAATATATTCTTACAAATATTAGATGATGGTAGACTTACAGATAACAAAGGTAAGACGGTAGATTTTAAAAATACACTTATCATAATGACATCAAATATAGGAAGTAGCTATTTATTAGAAGCTGGTGAAAACATAACAGAAGAAACTAAAAATCTTGTTATGAATGAAATGAAACGTAGATTCAAACCAGAATTTTTAAATAGAGTAGATGATATAATAACTTTCAAAGCCTTAGATATAGAAGGAATAAAGAAAATAATAGATATATTTATGGATTCTTTAAGAAAAAGATTAAAAGAAAAAGATATAAAAATAGAAGTAACTGATAAAGCCAAAGAAATAATGGCTAAAGAAGGATATGACCCTGTATATGGTGCTAGACCTCTAAAGAGATATATAAGTAATACATTAGAAACTATAATAGCTAAGAAAATCATAGCAGGAGATGTTTATAGTGGATCTACTGTAGTAGTAGATGGAGACGATGATAATATTAAAGTAACAACTAAATAGTTAAAATAAAGCTGATCCATTTTATAGGGTCAGCTTTATTTATTGTAACTATAACAATATAAAAAGTACTAATGTATAGAATTCAATATAATTAGGAAATAATATAGTCTATAGAAAAAACAACATAGGCATAATTTTGAAGGTAGGTAAATCATGAACAATAAAAAGCTACAAATATTTAATTATATAATATTTGGAATATATATACTCTCAGCAATATATTTTACAATAAATAAAGACTATGCTGGAGTAGGACTAAGTGTACTTTCCTTAATAATAGGAATTGGACTATATATTATACACAAAAAAAATCCACGCTTAATAGATACTAGCCTATACATAGTGGCTAACTTATTTATATTATGCTCTTTTGTATTAGGATCATCATATAAGCTATATGATAAAGTGAAATTCTATGATGATTTTCTTCATTTTTGGTCAGGGTTTATAGGAGTTAAAATAGCTTGGAACTCATTAAACAACACAGATATTACACCTAAAGAACATAGGATAATATTCTTTGTAACAATATTTATGTTTGCTATGGGGATTTCTGCTATATGTGAAATAGTAGAATATTTATTAGATACATATCTAAAAATGAAAACTCAATCTGGTGGACTAAAAGATACGATGCAAGATATGATTGATGCATTTCTAGGTGGAACAATAATGATAATATATTATTATAACAAACTAAAACATAGCTAATATAAAGAACCACTAATTATCGTAATTAGTGGTTCTTTATATTAGCTATGTTTTTTTATTATTTTTTCTATTTTAGATACTACTAACTGAGAGTTTTGAAGTTCGTCATAACTAAATTCTACTTTAATTAAACTTTCATCTAAAGACAATTTTTCAGCAATCAAACTTCCTAAACCTCTTACCTTTCGATCTACTTCTAATAAAACACTGAGCCCATTATTATTAGCAACTATAACAACTTCTAACTCATCAAGCTTACCTCTAAATGGTAGTGAAATAGGAGTATACTCAAATTCTTGTACATATTTATATTTACTTAGACTATGCTTATCAAATATGTTTTTAGTACTTTTTAGTTTAAAACCAAGGTCTCTAATGCAGTTAAGTACAGTCTCCATATCTTTAGATGGTTTTATAGTAACTGTATCTGTATCTAAGCTATCTATAGCATTTTCTATATCTAATCTAGTAGATAACCATACCTTACTTTTTCCTTTTGTTATAGGACAATTATAATCTAAAATAAATGAAAATGGTAAAGATATATTATCTTCACTATTAATTACTTTATCAACATTAAGTAAAAATCTTTGAACTACAGTTTCTACTATAGTAGTTTTATCATCATATTCTTTCTCGTAGCTAGTCTTTACATCTATAATAACATTTTTAATATCTTGATTAACTTGTCCACCATAAATATTTACTAAACCTTCTATTTTACCACCTGGATAAATACACTTACTAGATACGATAGTATCTACCTTTGTACCCCCTATACCGAATACACATGCCATTGTCTTTTTTAATATACTCATAAATTCCCCCTGTAATACAAATAAAATTATACATAAATTAAATATAACACAATAATTTGGAATATTCATTAATTATTGTCCAACATTTTTAGTCATAATTCTTGGTATTTAAAGGAAGGGAAAGTACGTTCTGTATATGGTATAATATATTATAAATTAAGTGAGATATAGCAATATAAGGTGGTGAGTTATGAATATTCAAAAGAAATTAAGTATATTATCAGATGCAGCAAAATATGATGTATCTTGTTCATCTAGTGGAAGTAAGCGTAAGAATGAAAAAGGTGGTATAGGAAATACATCAGCAAGTGGAATTTGTCATACATTCACTCCTGATGGAAGGTGTGTATCCTTACTTAAAATATTAATGACCAATACATGTATATACAATTGTAGCTACTGCATAAGTAGAATATCAAATGATATTCCACGTGCCACTTTTACGCCTGATGAAGTATGTGATTTAACAATTAACTTTTACAAAAGAAATTATATAGAAGGATTGTTCTTAAGTTCAGCTATAATAAAAAGTGCTAATTATACAATGGAAAGGTTGTATGAGACAGTACTTAAATTAAGAACAGTTCATAATTTTAATGGATATATACATCTAAAAGCAATACCAGGGGCAGATCAAGAATTAATAGACAAGACAGGTCTATTAGTAGATAGAATGAGTGTAAATATAGAGTTACCTTCTTCTGAAAGTTTAAAGTTGCTAGCACCAGATAAAGATAAAATAAAAATACTTACACCTATGAAAAGTATAACTAAAGGAATTATTCAAAATAAATCAGAAAGAAAGACTTTTAAGAATGCTCCTAAATTTGTACCAGGAGGGCAAAGTACTCAACTTATAGTAGGAGCTTCACCTGAGAGTGATTTAAAAATACTAGAGTTGTCACAAAACTTATATGATAAAATGAATTTAAAAAGAGTATATTACTCAGCATTTGTACCTGTAAGTAATGATAAAAGGTTACCGGAACTTAAAAATCCACCTACACTAAGAGAACATAGACTATATCAAGCAGACTGGTTACTAAGATTTTATGGATTTAGAGCAGAAGAATTACTAAACGATAAAAATCCTAACTTTGATATAAATTTTGATCCAAAAACAAACTGGGCCTTAAATAATATACATCTATACCCTATAGAAATTAATAGAGCTCCTATAGAACTATTACTTAGGGTGCCCGGTATAGGAGAAAAATCAGCTAAAAGAATAATGGCAATAAGAAGAGTTACAGCATTAGGATTTGAGGACCTTAAAAAACTTGGGGTAGTGCTAAAAAGAGCTCAGTATTTTATAACATGCAAGGGTAGATACTATGGAGATGTTGGTTTTGATGAACCTTTAATAAGAGATAGATTATCACCTAAAGAGGACTTAAACATATTAGAGTCACAAGGCACACAAATTAGCTTCTTTGATTCTAAAAATATACTACCATCACCTGCTACATCTAAAGTAGATGATATATTTACATCAATAATAGGTCAGATATAGGAGGTAAAAATGATAGTTTTTTTATATGATTCAACCTTTGAAGGACTACTTACTGCCATATATGAGGCATATTATTCAAAAGTAAAACCTAATAGGATTTATAGTATAAAGCATTATAAGTCAAATTTAATAGATGAAGTAATAAAAATTGAAACAGATACAATTAAATTTCAAAAAGTATATGATGCCATAGAAAATAAAATATCAAGAACGTCTCTAAATAAAATATACTATTCATATTTATCAGAAATAGAAGAAAGTGCAAATGTGATATATTATTATTTACAAATGGGATTTAAGCTTGGTAAAGATGTAGAGTGTCATAAACACAATGATATAGTAATTAACATTGATAAATTGAGTAAAAGAGTATCATTAGAAAGGCATAGATTTACAGGCTTTGTAAGGTTTAAAGAAATAAATGGCATACTATATTCTAAAATAGAACCAGATTTTAACATACTTCCTCTAATAGGTAACCACTTTAAGAGTAGATTAACTAATGAATATTTTATTATAGAGGATACAAACAGAGATATAGCACTTATATATAACAAAAAAGAATATCATCTTACAGAACTATCTCAAGAACAAAAAAATGCTTTAAGTAGCAATGATAATGATGTAAAGTATGAAGAACTATGGAAACAGTATTTTAAATCTACTAGTATAAGAGAAAGATCAAACTATAGACTACAAAAAAGAAGTATGCCAACAAGATACTGGAAAAACTTAACAGAGATTGATAATTAGGAGGGAATATTCCTCCTTTTAATATATAAAAAACAATGTCAATTAAGCTAGAGAATACTTTGAAAAAAAGCGTTTTTAATGTATAATAAAAGTGTATTGAGAATATTCGTTACAAAATGGGGGAGATAATATGTCATCAAGAAGAGAAGATGTTCAGTATTTAGAATATATTTTTAGCAAATTCTATGATATTGGAGTAAACTCATATGGGGGCGTAACAAGACTAGGATATACTAAAATAGAAGACGAAATGCATGAAATGTTTACATCATTAGGAGAAGAAGAAGATTTATATACGTATATAGATGAAGTTGGAAATACATTTGTTGCAAATGATATTTCCAACAAAAAATACTACTTAATTGGATCACATCTTGACTCTGTTGTAAATGGTGGCAGATATGATGGTGTAGCTGGGGTAATAGCAGGATTATTAATTTTAAATTGGGCAAAAAACGATAACATTGATATACCATTAAGAGTTGGTGCCTTTAGATGTGAAGAGTCTAGTAACTTTGGAAAATGTACAATAGGTAGTGGGCTTATAACAGGAGAACTAACAAAAGAAGATATAAGAGGATTAGAATCTAAAACTGGTAGATCAATAGTAGATATTTTTTATACAAAAGGTTACAATTTAAGCCCTAAAAAAATAGAAAATATTAAACAATATTTAGAATTACATATTGAGCAAGGAAAAGTACTTGATGAGTACGATATTAAAGTAGGGATAGTTAGTGATATAGCTGGACCAAGAAGATTTGAAATATGTATTCATGGGGAAGCAGAACACTCGGGAGCTACTCCAATGGATATGAGAAGTGATGCACTATGTGCAGCATCTGAATTTATATTAGAACTAGAAAGACTAGGAAAAGAAGAAGCCTACAGAAAATCAGTAACAACAGTTGGAGTACTAAGCAATAGCCCGAATGTATTAAATGTTATACCAGGTGAAGTAAACCTAGGAATAGATATTAGAGGTATAGACATTAATAGTTTAGACTTAATAGAGGGACAAATGTACAAAGTAATAAATGAAATAAGTGAAAAAAGAAATGTAAAATTCTTTATACAGAGTACAGGACGATTTGATCCTGTAAAAATGAGTTCATATATGCAAAAGAAGCTTATTGAATGTAGTGAAAGACTTAGAATATCACATAAAGTGATGCCAAGTGGAGCAGGACATGATGCTATGGCGTTTACTGAAATATGTGATACAGCAATGGTATTTATTCCTTGCTATAAAGGAATAAGCCACAACAAAAGTGAATTTTCTTCATTGCTGAGTATATATGATGGAGCAAAAGTAATATATGAATATCTTAAAGGGGAGAAATAAGACATGATATTAATAAAAAATGGTAGATTAATAGATCCTAAAACAAAAAGAGATGAAGTTTTAGATATAGCTATCAAAGACAACAAAATTGAAAAAATAGGTAAGTTCCCTATAACAAGCGAGTACAATAAAGTTATAGATGCAAGTGGATGCATAGTAGCACCAGGACTTATAGATGTACATGTTCATTTTAGAGATCCGGGATTTACACACAAAGAAGACATAGAAACAGGAAGTTTATCAGCAGCAAAGGGAGGATTCACAACTGTAGTATGTATGGCAAATACTAATCCTATAGTAGACAATGAAGAAACTCTAAATTATGTAATAGAAAAAGCAAGACAATCACCGATAAATGTATTACAAGTTGCATCTATAACGAAAGGATTCAAAGGAAAATGCCTAGTAGATATGAAACACCTTGTAGAATGTGGAGCTGTTGGATTTAGTGATGATGGATTACCAATAGTAGATAGTGATATAATACTAGAAGCTATGAATAAAGCAAAAGAATTAGATATGCCACTTAGTTTCCACGAAGAAGATCCATCTCTTATCACAACAGCAGGGATAAATGATGGAGAAATAGCAAAACAAATGGGATTAAAAGGAGCTAGCAATGTAGCTGAAGATGTAATGGTTGCTAGAGACTGTATGTTAGCTATAAAAACAGGAGCAAAAGTAAATATACAACATATAAGTTCAGGAGTATCTGTAGAAACAGTAAGAATGGCTAAAAAATTAGGAGCAAATATATATGCAGAAGCAACTCCACATCACTTTACACTAACAGAAGATGATGTACTAAAATATGGAACAAATGCAAAAATGAATCCTCCTCTTAGAACACAAGATGATAAGTATAAGATAATAGAGGGATTACAAGATGATACTATAGAAATAATAGCTACAGACCATGCACCACATACATTTAAAGAAAAGAATGTAGACTTTGCAAAAGCACCAAGTGGAATAACAGGTCTAGAAACAGCACTATCATTAGGAGTAACACATCTAGTAAGAAAAGGTCATTTAAGTATTATGAAATTAATAGAAAAAATGACTATAAATCCAGCTAGATTATACAATTTAGAATCAGGATGTATAGTAGAAGGAAATAATGCAGACTTAGTTATATTTGCTCCAAATGAAAAATATGTAGTAAACGAATTTGCATCTAAATCAGAAAACACTCCATTTAAGGGAGAAAGTTTATATGGAAAAGTTAAATACACTATATGTAAGGGTAGTATAGTATACGAAAATATAGAAGAATAATAGCTGATTATATAAATACAGATAACAATACATATGACATAAATTAAATATTAGATAAAAAACACTAAGAATATAAAAGCTTGATTAGCTTCTATTTCTTAGTGTTTTTTATACTGTATTAATATGAAAGTACTATTTGTATATAGCCTTAATTGGATCAAGTCTAGAAGCTTTAATAGCAGGTACTATACCAAATATTATACCAGTGATGACAGTAGTTGCACTAGCAAATACAAAACTATTAAAATTAGGAATAGCCTTAAATGGTAAATAATTTGAAGCATAGTTAACCACTATAAATCCTACTACTATACCTAATATACCACCTAGTACAGTAATAAATACAGCTTCTACTAGAAACTGGAATAATATACTTCTAGGTTTTGCTCCAATAGCCCTTCTAATACCAATTTCTCTTTGTCTTTCCATTACAGAAACATACATAATATTCATTACACCAACACCACCAACAAACATAGAAATAGCAGTTATTAAAGTAACAAATTTATTTATAGTAGAAACCATAGACTCTATTTCTTTTGTAGCTTCTGTAGGATCATCTATTTCATAAGTTCCTTCTATATCAGGATGTAGTTCATATAATTTATTTATAACACTAGAAGATACTTCTTCTATAGTGTATCCTTTTGATACAATTAAATCTAGAGTATATATATCTTCAGGATAATAATACTGAGAATTTAAAGCATCTAAGGATTTTTTACTTACATAACTCATAACATAAGATGGGTCATAATAGTTATTAGTATCATCCTCTTTACCTTTATCAATTATCGATGATTCATCTATAACACCTATTACTTCAAATACTTTTGAACCTATAGTAACACCTTTTCCTATAGCTTCTTCAGGTTTACCAAATAAATCAGTGGCATTTTGCAATGTTATAATTATAGAGTTTCTATTTTCATCATCATAAGAAAAACTTCTTCCATATAAAGGTTTAATAATCATATCTGATTTAAATTCAGTTGTATCTAAGTAAGTTGATTTTTTATCAAATATCATATCTCCATAATACATATTACCGATACTAAAGTCATCTTTACTAGGTCCTATCTTCTCTACACCATTAACAAATGAAAGTTCTTCTAAGTCTTTATTTTCAAATGGCTTCATATAAACACCCATATTCACCATACTAGGGTTAGTAGGGTTAAAGAATATTCTAGTCTTATTTGGGTTTATCTTATATATAGAGTCAGTAACTTCTTTTTTTAGACCGTTACCAATAGAGCTAACTAATATAACAGATGTTATCCCCATTATTATCCAAAGTAGAGTTACGAATACCCTAAGCTTATGACCTTTTAAGTTTGCTAAGGAACTTTTTAGTAAGTTTTTCATAGACTATAGCACCTCCCAAGATAATACACCATCCTTTAAATTTACAACTTTAGTAGCATAGCTTGTCAAGTCTGTATCATGGGTAACCATTATTATAGTTTTACCTTGGCTATTAAGGTCCTTTAATATAGTCATAATTTCCTTGCTTGTTTCACTATCTAGAGCACCAGTAGGTTCATCTGCAAATATAACCTCTGGATTATTTACTAAGGAACGTGCTATAGCAATACGTTGCTGTTGACCTCCTGATAATTGAAGAGGCATTTGATGGATTTTACTAGCTAATCCAACTGCTTTAAGTTTATCCTTAACTATTTCATCTCTTTGTGATTTTTTCATAGCACCATCGTACAAAAGCGGAAGTTCTACATTTTGATATACATCAAGTGTCTCTATTAGGTTAAATTGTTGGAAAATAAATCCCATATATTTATTTCTAAATTCAGAACGTTGATTTTCATTTAGAGTATTTACATTCTTATCATTAAATATGTAATCGCCATTGTCGAACTTGTCTAAAAAAGCTAAAACATTAAGTAGTGTAGTTTTACCACTACCTGATTTACCCATTATCATTACAAAATCTCCGGATTTAATATCTAAATTTAAAGACTTAAGAACATGGAACTTGTCTTTACCAACTTTATAATATTTATTTAGGTTATTTAGATTTATTAAACTATTCAAAATTATTTACCTTCACTTTCTTGAGGTAACTCTTCAACTGACATATCATCAGACGAATTTAAAGGAGTATCTGTAGGTATCAAGTCTCCTTCTTTCATTTCAGGTAAAGCATACCTAACTATAATGTCTTTTTTATCTAAACCACCTTTAATAACCGTAATTTCTTCACCTGTACTTTGTATCTCAACTATTTGCTTTTTTAATATTCCATCTAATACTTCAAATACATATGGTTTATCATTTTCATCTCTTTGAATAGATGTTGTTGGGACTTTACATATAGAATCCTTTATTTCTATAGTAGCTTGTGTATGAAAACCATTCACTAAATTTTCTTGGGAATCAAAAGCTATACTTATATCATAATAAGATAAGTTATTTTGACCTCCCGTATTCATATCTTGATTACTAGTAGAGGGTCTATCAGATATAAAGCTTATTCTACCAGCTACTTTTTTATTAGTAGATAAAATAAGTATTTCAACAGGATCATCAACTTGTAGTTTTGGTAAATCTTGTTCGCTCACTTGTCCCTTCATATAAAACTCATTACCAACTAAAGTCATAGCAGCTGCTTGATTTTCACCCACTTCGGTAGTTTCATTTAGATAAATTTTACCAGCAAAAGGAGCCGTAGTATCAGTTGATGCTTTTTTATCTAATAATGATATTTGTCCTTCGAGTTTAGTGATTTCAGCTTTTATAGTGGGGTCATTATCTACATTAGCTTTTTTTAGTGCATCGACCTGAGATTTTAAACTTTCAATTTCATCTATTACCGTTTGATTTTTTGTAGTATATAAAAGTTCTCCTTCTTTTACTATTTTACCGTTTGTGGCATTCATCTTACTTAATTCACCTTGAGATGCAGGGGTAAAGTCTTTTGATTTTGTAGGCAAAATTGAACCATTTATAAAAACTTTTTCATTATCTGCAATAGTATAAGTTTCGACTATATTAGTTACTTCTTCACTAATATTGGTATTTCTTTTCGATAAAAAATAACCACCAATTCCAATAGATGCAATAACTATTAAAATTATAGATGTTTTTACTTTATTTTCTTTTATTTTCTGCAAAAAACTCACAAAATACCTCCTAATTTTCAAAAAAATATATTCTATATATAGAATTATAAGTATTATGACAGATATAGTCAAAGAAAATGTAAAAATAATACAATATTGTAATTACTATAGTTATATTATCTTTTTATCTAAAATAGAAAAATATATTACTTTGAATATGAAAATGATAAATAGATGGTAGACTCATGACTAGCATAAAATAGAAAATGTTAGTATAGGGGAGAGTGTAAGTATATAAGAATAAATATAAAACGTTAAAAATAAATAAGTATAAATTATAAAAGGCGAACATAAAGTTCGCCTTTTATAATTTATAGGTTCCTAAGCTGTAAATTCTATATTATCTGCCATTGTATTCAATTGCTTGAATAATATATTTCTAGTAACTCCAAATTCGTTTACCTTTTGAAGCTTAATTTCAAATCCTAAGTTTAGTACTGTTTTTAGACTAAAAAGATTTTCAGTTGCAACAGCAGTAAGTATATTCTTCTTACCTCTAAGAATAGATTCATCTATTCTTGTTTCTAACAGTATCCTATGAAGTGAATTACCACGATAAAGAGGGTCTACCATTACATATCCAGACACAAACGTATCAGAAATTTCATCTTCACATAATCCCATTTCATAAAGATAATCTAAATAATCTCCACTTGCAGCCTCACAAAATGCAGAAGCTACAAGGGTCTCTTCAACGTAACATCCTATAATAAATCCACCTTTATCAATTAAATTCATTAGATAAAGGGAATCTCGATGTTTGAGCCAATTTTTATTTGACATTCCTTCGCTAACTCGATTGTATAAACTAGTAATGTCATCAAACATAGATGGAGTTATAAAACGAACATCTGTGAATAGATTTTCACATAGCTCACCGTTAAATTTAGATAATTGTACTGTTTTTATCAAAATAGACACCAATCGTTCACATAGGTTCGCTACACCTATGCAGTTCTCTAATGAACTTCTCATACTTTCATATGAGAGCAGACTATTTCTTCACCCTCGACATTACTCGCTAGGGGCAACCTACTTCCACTATCAATCGCTTATAGTGTACGACCTTACGGTCTAGTCGTTGAAGGTTTCCCTGTTCGGGACTTCCCTGCATGAACATCCATTGTAACAGCACTTAGGTTTTAACCGTATGCCATCCTAAGTTTTTTTTCTACTTTCGTTCCATCACGCTTAAAACTATTCGCTTTTACGTTGTGGCACTTAGGCTTTAGGAATTATCTGCAATTCAAGTTGTGTCCTATGCAGATTTCTCTACATACGAGGCTAAACTTACCTCTTTTCATAAATTTTTATAGAGAAAATTTCTCTTAATAAGATTAATTGTGAATATTGAGTTTAATTTTTAATAGTTAATTAATTTAATATATTATAACATAAATAATAATCAAAAGTGAAGATTTTAAAATAATTTAATATGTTAACAATATGTTAATAAAAGATGTAATAAAAGGCCTAATAAATATTAAGCCTTTTATTACATCTTTTATTAATTTTTAATTAGTTTTGATTATTTGTTTCTTGATAGTTTGCAACTGCATTAGCAGCTGTAAAAACAGCTTCGTCTACTGCGGATAATGTACTTTGAATAGCTCTTTTATTATTTGTTTTTTCAACTGTTTCTAAAGCATGCTTTAAATTCATTTGAGCGCTTTGAAGTTGAGAGAATGCTTCATTAAGTTGAGATTTAGCATTTTTCATATTTTACCTCCGGTATATTATTAATAATATTCAATTTAATTATTTGCAAATCTGAATTATATATACATTTTTTTTATAAAAGATTGAAATAAGTAATTAATATATTAACTTGTTTAGCATGTAATAGATATTATGGGAAAATATAAATTTATAATAAATATATTAAGGAGTGCAGTATGAAAATAATTGAATTCAATATAAAAAAAATTTGTTTCTTATCAATTCTCTTCACTTTAGCTTTCTTTACTTTAGGAATTGGTAAAATTAATAATCATAAAGATGGTAAAATATATAAAAACATATATATAGAAAGTATTAACTTAGACAAGATGACTAAGAAAGAAGCTAAGAATATAATTGATAAGTATTATAGAGTAAAACCTATTAAAATTAAATATAATGAAAAAGAATGGAATATCAATCCAGAAAGTATAAATTTAAACTTTAATACTAATGAAGTAATTGACGAGGCTTATAATTATACAAGAACTGATGATATTAAATACAATTTAAAAAGAAAATTAGATTTACAACTAAACAACAAAAAGAAATTTACACTTAGAGCTTCTTATGATGAAAGTAAGCTTAGTGAAGAAATACATAAGATTTGTATTGATATTGATATTCCTGCAAAAGAAGCTAGTATTCTTATTAAAGATAGCTCAGAAATAGTTACGACTGAGTCTAAAGAAGGAAGAGAAGTAGATGTTGTAGAGCTAAAGGAATTAATTTATGGCACAATTGATAGAAAAAAATTTACGAGAATAGATTTACCAGTAAGAGTGATAACACCGCAAATTGCATCACAAGATGTTAAATCAATTAATTCAACACTAGGCCAATATAGCACTAGTTTCAATAATAGTAGTGCAAGAGGTAATAATATATATGTAGCAGGTAATGGGTCTAGTGATATAATAGTGATGCCAGGAGAAGTATACTCATTTAATAAATGTACAGGTGCAAGAACATGGAGTAAAGGATATAAGACTGCAAAGGTTATAGTTGGAGGTAAGTTTGTTAATGGTGAAGGTGGTGGGGTATGTCAAGTATCAACAACTATTTTTAATTCAGCATTACTAGCAGGGATGGAAATAAAAGAAGTTCATAATCATACAATTCCTTCTAAGTATGCCCCAAGAGGAAGAGATTCGGCTGTTTCGTATGGTTACTCCGATTTGAAATTTAAAAACCCATACTCGCACCCCGTGTATATAAAAAATATTATTAATAACGGTGCAATAACAACCAAAATCTATGGATGCAATCAAGATAGAGAAAAAATATATATAAGAACAGAAGAAAAGTATGAAAAAGATAAAATCAATGTTAAAACATACAGAATATATTTAGATGAAGAAAATAATAAAATTAGAGAGGAACTTATATCAAAAAGCAAATATACTATCAAGTAGACATAGGGATACACCTATGTCTGCTTGATAGTATATTTTACAAAAGCAATCGATTGCATAGAAATAAAAAAATGTAAAAATATATATTGAAAACATTTGCATTAAATGGTATATTAAAATTGTTAAGTTAAGAATATGCATAAAGGTTTAAAATGCGTATATTTTTTTATTAAAATGCGCAATCGATTGCACTAAAAGGAGAATAGTATGAAAAAAGTATGGTGGAAGGAAGCTGTATGCTACCAAATATACCCAAGAAGTTTTAAGGATTCTAATAATGACGGAATAGGAGATTTAAAAGGGATAATATCTAAACTAGACTATTTAAAAGAGCTAGGCATAGATGTTATTTGGATATGTCCAATGTATAAATCTCCAAACGATGATAATGGATATGATATAAGTGATTATCAAGATATAATGAGAGAATTTGGAGATATGAAAGATTTTGATAATTTACTAAAAGAAATTCATATAAGAGGTATGAAATTGATAATAGACTTAGTGATAAATCATACAAGTGATGAACATCCATGGTTTATAGAGTCTAGATCATCAAAAGAAAGTTCTAAAAGAGACTGGTATATATGGAGAGGAGGTAAGGGTGAGAAAGAGCCTAATAACTGGGAGAGTATATTTAAAGGGTCTGCTTGGGAATATGATGAAGCAACAGAACAATATTTTCTACATCTATTTAGTAAAAAACAGCCGGATTTAAACTGGAAAAATGAAGATATGAGAAAAGCAATATATGATATGATGAATTGGTGGCTAGATAAAGGTATAGATGGATTTAGAGTAGACGCAATCAGTCATATAAATAAAGAAGATGGACTGATTGATTTAGATAATCCTGAGAATTTAAAGTATGTACCATCTTTTAGCAAGCATATGAATGTAGAGGGAATACATAGTTACTTGGAAGAAATCAAGGTTAACACTTTTGATAAATACGATATTATGACAGTGGGAGAGGCAAATGGAGTTAAAGCTGAAGAAGCATATTTATGGGTAGGAGAAGAAAATGGAAAATTCAATATGTTATTCCAGTTTGAGCATATAGATTTATGGAATAATGATGGAGGGTCGGATTTTAATTTACCGAATTTGAAGAAAGTATGGAATAAATGGCAAATTAGTTTAGCTGAAAACGGATGGAATGCACTGTTTGTAGAAAATCATGATGTAACTAGAATAGTATCAGCATGGGGGAATGATAAGGAGTATTTAAATGAAAGTGCTAAGGCATTAGCTCTTATGTATTTTATGCACAAAGGAACTCCATTTATATACCAAGGACAAGAAATAGGAATGACGGATGTTGAATATAGTGAAATAAATGACTATGATGATGTAAGAACTAAAAATGAGTATTATGAACTAATAGACTCTGGAATGTGTAAAGATGAAGCATTAAAAATAGTATCAGTTAGGTCTAGAGATAACACTAGAACACCTATGCAGTGGAATGATTCGACAAGTGGTGGATTCACACAAGGAAAACCATGGATAAAAATAAATGAAAACTACAAAGTAATAAATGTAGAGGATCAATTAAACGACAAAAACTCTATACTTAATTTTTATAAGAAAATGATAAGAGTAAGAAAAGAATATCAATGTTTAATATATGGAGAGTACAAATTGATATTGCCAGATAATGAACAAATATTTGCATATGAAAGAATATTAGGTGATGAAAAATTCTTAGTAATATGTAATATAAGTGATGAAAATGCAAGTTATGATTATTCTAAAAATATGCTAAGCTATGATAATTTAAAATTATCAAATTACAATGTAAATAAACATGATAATACTGTTAAATTAACATTAAATCCTTGGGAAGCTAGACTTTACAAGATTTAAAATAAAACTAAATATAATTTATTAGAAAGAAAGGGAGACTATCATGGAAAAATTAGGGGAAAAGAAAAAATTAGTATCATTCGATTTTTGGCAAAAATTTGGAAAGGCACTACTAGTTGTAATTGCAGTAATGCCTGCCGCAGGATTAATGGTATCTATTGGTAAAATAATAGGAATGTCATCAGATACACAAACTATAATGACTGTCGCTAGAGTAGTAGAAGATCTGGGGTGGGGAATAATAGGAAACCTTCATATTCTATTTGCAGTAGCTATAGGAGGATCTTGGGCAAAAGATAGAGCAGGAGGTGCATTTGCAGCACTTATAGCATTTATATTAATAAATCGTGTTACAGGAGCAATATTCGGAGTAAGTGGAGAGATGTTAGGGGATCCAAATGCTACAGTTATATCTTTAACAGGAGCTACATTAGTAGTAAAAGATTACTTTACTTCTATATTAGGGGCTTCAGCATTAAATATGGGAGTGTTTGTAGGTATAATATCAGGATTTATAGGAGCAAACCTATACAACAAATACTACAATTTTGATAAATTACCACAAGCATTAGCATTTTTTAATGGAAAGCGTTTTGTACCATTTATAGTGATATTAGGCTCAGTTGTATCAGCTATAATTTTATCTATAATATGGCCATTTATACAAGGTGTGCTAAATTCATTTGGTATGTGGATAGCGTCATCTAGAGATACAGCACCAATACTTGCCCCATTTGTGTATGGAACACTTGAAAGATTATTATTACCATTTGGTCTACATCATATGATAACAGTACCTATGAACTATACAGAATTAGGTGGAATATACGAAATAGCTACGGGTGCAGCTCAAGGAACAATGGTATCAGGGCAAGACCCATTATGGTTAGCTTGGATAGCAGACTTAATAAACTTTAAATCTGTAGGAGATATGGCTTCATATAATGAATTAATCTCAACAATAACACCAGCTAGATTTAAAGCAGGACAAGTTATATTATCTACTGCATCATTAGCAGGTATATCAATAGCTATGTACAAAAACGTTGATAATGACAAACTCAAAAACTATAAACCTATATTCTTATCAGCATTACTTGCATGTTTTTTAACAGGTGTTACTGAGCCGATAGAATTTATGTTTATGTTTGTATCACCAGTATTATATATTGCATACGCTATACTTACAGGTTTAGCATTTGCACTTGCAGACATAATAAACTTAAGAGTACATGCATTTGGTTTTATAGAGTTTTTAACTCGTACACCAATGTTAGTAAAAGCGGGCTTAGCACCGGATCTAATAAACTTCATATTATCATCTATAGCATTCTTTATATTAAACTTTACAGTATTCAACTTCTTGATAAAGAAATTTAATATAGCTACTCCAGGGCGTAAAGGTAATTACATAGAAGAAGGTAGTGAAACATCTAAAAATGTAAGTATTAAAAGTGATGAATTATCTCAAAAAATAATAGAATTATTAGGTGGAGAAGATAATATAGTAGACGTTGATGCTTGTATGACTCGTTTAAGAGTTACAGTTAAAGATATAAATTTAGTAAACAATGAAAAAGAATGGAAAAAAGCAGGTGCTTTGGGGCTTATATTAAAGGATAAAGGCGTTCAAGCTGTATATGGACCTAAGGCTGATGTTATAAAATCGAATATATTAGATATGTTAGGAGCATAAAAATTGAAATTATTAACACTAAACTGTCATTCTTGGCAAGAAGAAAATCAAATAGGAAAAATTCGGTATCTAGCAAAAATTATTGATGAAAAAAAATATGAAGTAATAGCTTTACAAGAAGTTAGTCAATTGATAAATTCTAAAGTTATGTATGAAAACATCAGAGAAGATAATTTTGTATTTTTATTAAATGAAGAATTAAAACGATTAGGTAATACAACATATAATTTTTATTGGGATGTAGCGCATATTGGATATGAATGTTACTCAGAAGGACTTTGTATTATGACTAAGCTACCTATAAATAAAAAGAGTAGTTTTTATGTTTCTGAATCCACAGATATTAGATATTGGAAAACTAGAAAATTAATTAAAACTAAACTTGATTATAATGGAAGGGATATTGTGTTTTATTCTTGCCACTTAGGATGGTGGAAAGATGAAGAAGAACCATTTATATATCAAGCAAATAAACTAATCAAAGATATAGATACAAATGAACTAGTATTTATTATGGGAGACTTCAATAATAATGCTTATATTAGACAAGAAGGATATGATTACTTGATTAATAATGGATTAATTGATACATACAGTTTAGCAAACGAAAAAGATAATGGAATAACTGTAAAAGGTAAAATCGCAGGATGGGACAGCAATAGTGAAAACTTAAGATTAGATATTATATTTACAAATAAGAATATAGAGATTAAAAGTTCGAATGTAATATTTAATGGTATAAATAAGGATATAATATCAGACCACTTTGGAGTCGAAGTAGATATAAATATATAGTTATACAGAAATAAACCTAAGGATGTATCCTTAGGTTTATTTTTGTACAACTTACATCATAATAGAAATGGAATAAAAATATAAAAATATATAAAAAATGATATATTTCCAAAAATTAATATACAAAACTGAAATATATTTATGTCAAATGCTGATAAAAGAAGAAATTTAACTAATAATATATATGAATAGAAGAGAAAATGACATTCAAATAAGTACGCATTGGAGGAAAAGTTATGGACAAAAAATTTAGGCATAATAAAAAGATAAAACAAGTTTTAAAGAATAGTTTGATGGTATTTATGTCCATAACCATAGCAAATATTAATACAACTTATGGTTATACAATTGAAAATAAAAATATCAAAACCTCAATAACTTTAAATTTATCAGAAAGTGAAAGTCTTAAATCAAGTAAGAAAATAGCATACATAACTATTGATGATGGACCATCTAAATATACCGAAGATATTATTAAAATATTAGAAAAGTATAAAGCAAAAGGTACATTCTTTATGATAGATAGGAATATGAAAGTATACCCTGAAAAAGTTAAAGAAGCATTAAGCAAAGGCAATGCGATTGGACTTCATAGTGTTTCTCATGATATACATGAGCTATATAGAACTAATTTTTCAGCTAAAGAGGAATTTGATAAAAATAAAGAAACCTTTTATAGAATAACAGGACAAAAAACTAATCTAATAAGACTACCATATGGAAGTAAGCCATATACCTCTACAGAGGTATATAATAACTTGGTAAATAGTGGATATAGCATTTGGGATTGGGATATTGACACCGAAGATTGGAGAGCTTCATCAGAACAAATTATAAATAATGTAAAAATGTACTCTAAGAATCAAGATGAAATAGTAATACTAATACATGAAAAGAAGCAAACAGTTGAGGCTTTAGATAAACTATTAAAATACTTACACGATGAGGGTTATGAATTTAAAGCAATAGATCAAGAACAAGAACCTCAGAATTTTTGGCTAGGCAATTTATATGAAAAATAGAAACATTAATTAACACCTACTTCATTATAGTGGGTGTTTTGGTTATAATTGAAATAATACACAGATACAAAACAAAAAATATAAGTAATAGAGGTAATTTATGAATAAAGGTAAGAATAATATTTTAATAAAACAGGAAAAACTTAATGTAGAAGTTCTAATAGTATATAGAAAAAGGAAGAATATAACAATACAAGTAAGACCAAAGGACAAAGTAAGTATAATATCTCCACCTAATGTGAGTGAAAAAGCGTTAAAAGAAATCATATTAGAAAATAAGAATTGGATTATAAATAAAATAGAAAAATACAAGGATATTGACGAGGCTATAGATCTAAAAAAAATAGAAAATGGCTCGATACTATATTACTTAGGAAATGAATATATATTAGAAATAATAATTAACAATATGAAAGAAGATATTAAGTCGGGGGTTTTAATAAGAGACAATAAGTTGATAATTTACACAAAGTCAGATGAAGAAGAATATATAAGAAGCAAAATAAAAATATGGTATAAAAGTCAAAGTGAAAAGATAGTCAAGGAAAGGCTTTTAATTTTAAAGACAAATTCGGCAGTTATGTATAATCTAGAGCCATCAAAACTTAAAGTAAAAGAACAGAAAAAGAGATGGGGATCATGCACGTCAGAAAAATCAATATATATTAATTCAAAATTATCAATGTTAAGAATATCAGCAATAGACTATATTTTAGTACATGAGTTTTGTCATTTAGTTCATATGAATCATTCAAAGAGCTTTTATAATTTAGTCAAGTCTATTATGCCTACGTACAAGACAGAAGTAGAATGGTTAAAAAAGAATAATCACAAGTTTATATTATAGGCGAACGTATATATTTAAATGTTAAATGGGGGAGGTAATATAATGGACAATTTCAACAATAGTAGTAATGGTGGACATAATTGTAACGGTACAAAGAATACCTCTCAAAAAAATGTAATAGGAATGCAAAATTGGAGTTACGCAGATTTTGTTGTATTGTCATCTGTTCTAGCATATGCTATAGCTGAAGAATTGAACGATATTGACTTAGATTTATTTATCGTATTTCTTGGTAGTGTACAATCAGATTTAGCTACACTTAGATTGCAAAGGGGTATAAGGAATAACCAAAATGATATAATTACAGAAATTGATACTACAAATACTGGGGTTGAAGATATATCTTCACAAATATTAAGAAGTTCAAAAACTAAAAAAGTCAAAAAGATTAGAAAGAAAAAATATAAACGTAAAAGTATCAGAAAAGATTAGACATAAATATATATCAGAGAAAAAAGTACATCTAATTTAGATGTGCTTTTTTATTTATAAGAATATTAAATCAATCTCAAACAAAAAGGTTACAAAAAAGTTACATATTTTATAGATTTTTAAATATACATATTAAAAAGAGTACAAAAGAAAACACAAAGAAATTAAATATGGAGAATAGTTTAAGGAGGGGATATTATTTGGATAAGAAAAAACGAAAGGTTATATTAACTATATGTTTATGCACATCTTTGTTAGCATTAACATTAGGAACTTACTGGAAGTTAAATAAAGAGCAAATAACAATACAATACTCAGGAAAAATAATTAAAGCTTCAACATTTGCAAAAGATGTAAGGGCACTATTAAATGAAAATAATATAGAATATGATAGTAATGACAAAATATCACCTAGCCTAGGAACGAAATTAGATGACTATATGGAGATTGAAGTTATAAAAGTAGACATTAAAAGTAAAAAGGAATTTGAAAAAATACCTTTTGAGATAACAATAATTGAGGATAAAAATCTATTAAAAGGTAAAACTTTTGTGAAACAAGATGGTGAGTGTGGTGAAAAAACAATAACTTATGAATTAACATATGAAAATGGAAACTTAGTAGAGGATAAAATTATTAAAGAGGAAATATCTAAAGAGCCAGTTGAAAAAGTTGTAAATAAAGGAATCAAACAAGAATTTACAGTAGCATCAAGAGAAAATCTTTCAAGAGGAGGAAATCATATGGAAGTAGTGGCAACTGCATATGCAGGTGATACTATAACATCAACAGGTACTAGACCGAGATGGGGTACAATAGCTGTTGATCCAAGTATTATTCCTTATGGAACCAACGTTTATATTCCTCAGTTTAATATGACATTTACAGCAGAAGATTGTGGTGGAGCAATTAAAGGGAATAAAATAGACATATTTATGAGTAGTGAAAAAGAATGTTATAATTGGGGACGAAGAACTATTGATATATATGTACATAAATAGTTTTTAATATAGGAACTGCTACCACTCCAATCTATATATTAAATTAAATTCTAAAATTTTAATTACAGTATTTACTTGAATAGGAAAACAGTATAAAATATACATAGACCAAAAGTATAACAAAAGAGGTAATGGGGAGGTAATATTGTATGAACTACATAGAAAAATATAATGAATGGTTAAAAAATCCTTATTTTGATGATGAAACGAAGGAAGACTTAAAAAGTATTGGAAATAATAATAAGGAGATCGAAGATAGATTTTATAAAGATTTAGAATTCGGAACAGCAGGATTAAGAGGTGTTATTGCTGCAGGAACAAATAGAATAAACAAATATACTGTAAGAAGAGCAACTTTTGGACTAGCAAATTATATAATAAAAAACACAACTGAGGAAGAGAAAAATAGAGGTGTTGTTATAGCACATGATAACAGGCATATGTCTAGAGAGTTTTGCGTAGAAGCAGCAAATACATTAGCAGCATGTGGAATAAAAGCATATATATTTGATTCGTTAAGAACTACTCCAGAGTTATCATTTGCAGTAAGAAATTTAGGTACAATAGCAGGTATTGTTATAACAGCAAGTCATAATCCACCAGAATACAATGGATATAAAGTATACTGGGAAGATGGTGCACAAGTTATGCCACATATAGCTTCTGCAATAACAGATGAAATAAATAGTATACATGATTATAGTAAAATACCAACACTTAATGAAGATAATAAAGATTTAGTTGTAATGTTAGATGAAACTAAAGATACTGAATTTATTAATGAAGTAAAAAAACAAGTCGTAAGACCTGAGATAATAAAAGAAGTAGGAAAAGAATTTAAAATAGTTTTTACTCCATTATGTGGAACAGGTAATGTTCCAATAAGAAGAGCATTATCAGAAGTAGGATTTGAAAATATTTTAGTTGTTAAAGAAGAGGAAAATCCAGATCCTAATTTCGCTGGAATAGAATATCCAAATCCAGAAGAACAAAAAGCATTAAATAGAGGGATTGAACTTGCTAAATCTGAAGGTGCAGATTTAGTAATAGCAACAGATCCTGATTGTGATAGAGTTGGGGTAGCTGTAAAGACAACAACTGGAGATTATGCATTATTAACAGGTAACCAAATAGGTGGATTATTAACTAACTACATAATAGAAGGTTTAAAAGAGAACAATACATTAAAGGAAGATGCTACACTAATAAAAACTATTGTTACATCTGAATTTGGAGCTGATATAGCTAAGGCTAATAATGTTGATGTTTTAAATGTATTAACAGGGTTCAAGTTTATAGGTGAAAAAATAAAGTCATTTGAAGAGACAAATAAGGGAACTTATGTATTTGGATATGAAGAAAGTTATGGATATCTAATAGGTACTCATGCAAGAGATAAGGATGGAGTTGTTGCTTCAGTTTTAATTTCGGAGATGGCTGCATACTACTACTCAAAAGGAATGAGTTTATATGAAGGGTTAATTGAACTATACAAAAAGTATGGATTCTTCAAAGAAAAGACAATATCTATAACATTAAAAGGAATAGAAGGATTAGCTAAAATAAAAGATGTAATGACATATTTTAGAGATAATGATATAAAGTCTATAAATGATATAAATATAATAGACAAAAAAGATTATAATAATGGAATTGATGGACTACCTAAGGCTGATGTTTTAAAGTACTTCTTAGAAGATGGGTCATGGATAGCGATAAGACCATCAGGAACAGAGCCGAAGCTTAAGTTCTATATTGCAGTAAAAGGTATAGATGAAAGTGAAGCAGACCAAAAGCTTAAAGGCATAAATGATGGAATAAATTTAATATTAGAAAAACTTATATAGTTTTAACAAAAGGATGTAATTAATATTACATCCTTTTGCTTATATTTTATCTAAATACAGGAATTTAATCTGCAAGCTTAAAATAGTATATATTGTATAATAATTTTAAGGAGTTATTTATGATAAGATTAGACAAGGAAGGTATCGTTAGTATAATTAAATATTGCAATTTTAATGAAATAAGTTCAAAAGCAGCAGAAATGTCATTTTACTTACTTTTATCCTTTTTTCCATTTTTAATATTCACAATAAGTAGTATAGTATACATACCTATAATTCATCTAAAAAAATATATTACATTATTAGAAAATTTAATGCCAAATAGTGCCTTTAATATTACGGCTATATTAATAGATTCAGCCATTGATAATAGAAGTCTAAGTTTTTTAGTTATGAGCTTTATTTTAACTCTATGGACATCATCAAGAGGGATAAGAGCATTAATAAGAGGTACTAACAAATCATTTAAAGTCAAAGAAACAAGATCTTTTATTAAAGTTTCATTTATAGCTTTTTTGTTTACTGTAGTTTTGATTTTGTTAATATTTTCCTCTATGATATTTTTAGTATATGGAGAAAAAATAGGATATTTTCTTTTTAAGTTGATAGGTTTAAATGACATATTTATAAAAGTTTGGAATGTAATTAGATATAGTGTTGGTATAACTACTGTAATAATAATTTTAGTAAGTTTATATAAATACACACCAAATAAAAAAGTTAGTATAAAAGAAGTTGTTCCAGGATCGATAGTTGCAACCTTTGTATGGTTACTAATATCTTTTCTTTACTCACTTTATGCTAATAACTTTTCTAATTATGAAGTAATATATGGAAGTATTGCAGGAATAATAGTTCTTATGACATGGCTCTATCTAAGTAGTTGGGCTTTATTCATTGGATCGGAAGTTAATGCAAAACTTTACTTTAGACGAAATAGAACTAAAATTTATTAAGGATAGTATTTGTAAACAAATAAAAAATTTTAATAAACTTATATTTATATATACTAAACTATAAGTGATAATTATATAAACTAATATAGTTTATACTATAAAATATATTAGTTTATAGACGATTACATAACATAAGAAATTAAAAATTAATTTACAAAAACAATGTATAATAAATAATATTTAATATACTAAAATTAGATGTTCTAAAATGCCAGTATACAAACTAAAATCATCTTAATATAATATACTAACCTTATAAAAAGGAAGGGATATTATGGCCAGGCGGCGATTCTTTAAGACGTCAGCACACATTTTACTAGGTTCATTAATTTTATCTTTTGGGTTTTATAATTTCTATTATCTAAATAACCTTACAGAAGGTGGAGTGTTAGGACTTTTACTACTGTTAAAAAACTTATTCAATATCCAACCTTCTATAGCAAATATCATTATTGATGGTATACTTCTTTTAATAGGATATAAGTTTTTAGGTAAAAATTTCTTTGTATATTCAATAATAGCATCAATCAGTTTTTCGATGTTATATGGTATGTTTGAATATATAGGACCTGTGCTACCTAGAATCAATAGTATGTTTATTGCAACGATTTTAGCTGGAATAAGCGTTGGTATAGGAGTTGGTATAATCATCAAATCAGGAGCAGCTTCAGGAGGAGACGATGCTTTAGCATTAGTAATTGCTAAGACTACATCTTTAAACGTAGGCCAGGTATATTTGATTTGTGATGTTAGTATACTATTACTTTCATTATTATACCTATCAGCATTTGACGTATTTTATTCGTTAATAGCAGTTACAATAAGTGGTAAGGTGATAGATTTAATATATTATTATAAACCTAAAGATATAAGTAAAGAAATTAATGAGACCATCATAGAAAATTAGCGTAGAAAACTCTACGCTTTTTATTTGAAGTAATTTATTATAAAATAGAATTAATAAATATAAACAGAGGGAGTTAAATATATGAAAATAGTAGACTTACATTGTGATACAATAGATAAGCTAATGGAAGATTCGAATTCAAATTTATTCGAAAATAATTATTCTGTAGATATAAAAAAATTGAAAACTTCTAATTCTCTAGCACAAGTATTTGCTTTATACTTTGACTTAGAAAAATATAGGGATAACCCTTATAGTAGATTTAATGAAATGTATAATAAATTTATAGAACAAGTTAATCAACATAGTGAACATATATCATTGGCAAAGAGCTATAATGATATAATTAAAAATGAACATAAAAATAGGATATCAGCAATACTTTCAATAGAAGAAGGTGGAGCACTAAATGGTAAAATAGAGAATTTAAATAAAGTGTATGATAAGGGGGTACGATTAATAACATTAACGTGGAATTATGAAAATGAGATAGGATACCCTCATAATAGTAGTAAGAATTTAGGACTAAAGCCTTTTGGGATTGAAGTAGTTGAAAAAATGAATGAATTAGGTATGATAATAGATGTTTCACATATTAATGATTATGGTTTTTATGAAGTTTCTCAAATATCAAAGAAGCCATTTATTGCATCACATTCAAACTCTAGAGCTATTACTAATCATAGCAGAAACCTTACAGATGATATGATTAAAGTACTAGCTAATAGTGGAGGTATCACTGGAATTAATTTTTGTAAATTTTTCTTAGGAAATAAACCAACTTCAAATATAGATGATATGATAGAACATATAAAGCACATTGTAAATATTGGAGGTATTGATGTAGTAGCATTAGGAACTGATTTTGATGGTATTCCAAATGGATTAGAGATTGAAAACATAGGAGATATATATATGTTAGAAGATAGACTAAGTAGGGTAGGGTTTAAATCATCTGAGATTGACAAAATTATGTATAAAAATACAATGAGAGTATTTAAAGAAGTTTTATAAATACAAAGTATATTAAAAGGATTAAATATAAATAATTTAATCCTTTTTAAATTTAGAAATAATAACAATGTTATATGGTTATACTATACTTAGTTAATAATTATTACATAAACGGAGGTTAAAAATGTTAAATAAAAAAGTAATTACGATACTAACTAGTATTGCTATAGTATCATCTATATCTATCGGATGTTCTAAGAAGACTGAAGATGTAAATAGCGTAACAATATCAGGCTCAACTTCAGTAGGACCACTTATAGAAAAAGAAGCCGAAGCATTTAAAAATAATACACCAGATATAAGTGTTCAAGTTAATCAATTAGGTTCTTCTGCAGGTATTAAAGATGCAATTAATGGAACAGTACAAGTTGGAATGACATCTAGAGACTTAAAAGATGCTGAAAAAAGCCAAGGATTAAAGGAAGTTGAAATTGCATACGACGGTATTGCTTTAATTACTAATAAGAACAATTCTATTAAATCATTATCAATATCTCAAATAAAAGACATATATACAGGCAAGATAAAGAACTGGAAAGAAGTAGGAGGTAAGGATGTTCCTATAGTTGTAGTGAGTAGAGAGGATGGTTCTGGAACAAGAGATTCATTCCAAGAAAAGGTAGGCTATAAATCAGAAGAATTGACTCCAGAAGCTCAAATAGCAGATGGTTCTGGAAATATAAAATCACTGGTTTCTACAAATGAAAATGCAATTGGATTTATTTCGTTTGAGTACTTAGATGACTCAATAAATGCACTACAAGTAGAGAATGTAGAGCCAAATGCTAAAAATGTACTAGATAAAGTATATAAAATTTCAAGACCATTTTTATTAGTGTATAAAGAAGATAAAGTAACAGGAAATGCTAAAAAATTCATAGATTTTATTTTAAGTGAAGAGGGACAAAATGTAGTAGAAGATAATGGTCTAATAAAAATAAAATAAATTAATTTTTTATTTAATTTAAATCTCCCTTATCAAGGGAGATTTATTTATATATGGAGGTACTTATGCAAAATAATAATTTAAATAGAAACAAGTATCTTGTAGAGTCACTAACTGAAAAAATATTTTTAGTTAGTGCGTTAGTAGCAGTTATAAGTTTACTATTAATAATTGGATTTGTATTTTATAAGGGCTTAACACCATTTATATCAAAAGGTTATTCAATTATAGATTTTATATTTGGTAAAGAATGGGTTCCAAGTAGTGATAAATATGGAATACTTCCAATGATACTTGGTTCGTTATATGCAACTATTGGCTCACTAATTGTTGGAGTACCAATAGGAATATTAACGGCAGTGTTTATAGTAGAAGTAGCCCCAAAAGGTTTAAGTAAATTTATATCTCCAGCCGTAGAATTACTAGCAGGTATACCATCTGTATTATATGGAGTATTTGGTATAGCATTTATAGTACCGAATATACAAAAACTTTTTAATTTACCAAAGGGTCAAAGTTTATTTGCTGTAATTATAGTTTTAGCAATTATGATGTTACCCACAATAATAACTGTTTCAGAAACTGCTATTAAGGCAGTTCCTAAATATTATAAAGAAGGTTCTTTAGCGCTTGGAGCTTCAAAAACTGAAACTATATTTAAAGTTATATTGCCTGCAGCAAAATCTGGAATATTGGCAGCGGTTGTTTTAGGTGTTGGCCGTGCAATAGGAGAAACTATGGCAGTTATATTAGTTGCAGGAAATTCTCCGGTTATGCCGAGTTCAATAATGGACAGTGTAAGACTTTTAACTACTAATATAGCATTAGAGATGGGATATGCATATGGTACTCATCAAGAAATGCTTTTTGCAACTGGAGTTGTACTATTTACATTTATACTTGTACTAAATTTAGTTTTAACTAAAATATCTAATAAGGCAGGTCGCTAATATGAGAAAGACTAAAGATGTAATTTTAAACAGTTTAGTTTGTTTATGTGCTTTGTTCACTGTCGGAGTATTAGTTGTTATAGTTGCATTTATTTTTATCAAAGGTATTAGGTTAATAAATCCAGCATTTTTATTTCGTAATTACTCAGCTAGTGGAAATACTGGAATATTACCAATGATAATTACGACATTGTATATGGTTTTATTATCGGTAATTATAGCTACACCAATAGGGATACTAGCAGCTGTATATTTACAAGAGTATGCAAAACAAGGTAAAATTGTAAAGCTAATTAGATTTGCTACAGAGAGCTTAGCAGGTATACCATCTATTGTATATGGATTATTTGGTGGAATATTCTTTGTTGTAGTATTAGGATTCAATTACTCTATATTAGCAGGAGCGCTAACTGTATCAATTATAATTTTACCAGTAATTATAAGAACAACTGAGGAATCATTAAAAACGGTACCATTAAGTTATAGAGAAGCATCATTAGGTCTTGGTGCTACGAAGTTTCAGACTTTATACAAAGTTATAATACCTAGTTCTATTCCAGGGATATTGTCAGGGTTAATATTATCAATAGGTAGAGTAGTAGGAGAATCTGCTGCAATTTTATTAACGGCAGGAACTGTAGCACAAATGCCAAAGAGTATATTTGATAGTGGTAGAACACTAACAGTTCAAGCTTACTTAGTTACCAAAGAAAAAGGTAATATTGAAGAAGCAGCAGCTATAGGCATAGTATTAATAGTTGTAATTTTAATTCTTAATACTATTGCAAAGTTAATAACTAAGAAATTTAACAAAGCTAATTATTAAATGAGGTGCAAAGATGTCTAAAATTAGTGTAAGAAACTTAGAGTTATTTTACGGAGATAACAAGGCTTTAAAAGGCATTTATATGGATATAGAAGAAAATGAAGTTACTGCATTCATTGGTCCTTCTGGGTGTGGTAAATCTACATTTTTAAGAACTTTAAATAGAATGAACGATTTAATAGATAATGTAAAAATAACTGGTGAGATTAAAATAGATGGAGAGGATATTTATAAAAGCGATGATGTTATAAAGCTTAGAACAAAAGTGGGTATGGTATTTCAAAAGCCAAATCCATTCCCAATGAGTATATATGATAATGTTGCTTATGGCCCAAGAGTTCACGGAATAAAAGATAAAGCTAAGTTAGATAAAATAGTACAAGAAAGTTTAGAAGATGCAGCTATTTGGAATGAAGTAAAAGATAGATTAAAAACGTCGGCACTTGGACTATCTGGTGGTCAGCAGCAACGTATATGCATTGCAAGAGCAATAGCAATGAAACCTGAAGTTATACTAATGGACGAACCAACATCAGCACTAGATCCAATATCTACTTTAAAAGTAGAAGAGTTAATCCAAGAAATGAAAGGTAAGTATACCATAGTAATTGTCACACATAATATGCAACAAGCTGCACGTATATCAGATAAGACTGCTTTTTTCCTAACTGGAGAGTTAGTAGAATATGATAACACAAACAATATATTTACAAATCCAAAGGATAGTAGAACAGAGGATTATATTACGGGTCGTTTTGGTTAAAATTTTATATGAAGGAGAATTAATATGAATTTAAGTAATTTAGATTTAAATATTAATCAACTAATAGATTTAACTTTTGAAATGATAGATAAATGCGAAATAATAATATCTAAAGCGGTAGATGCAATGGTAGCAAAGGATTTAGAAGCTTCAAGACAAATCCTTATATTAGATGATGACATTGATGATTTAAGAAGTACAATAAGAGAGAAAAGCATAGAATTGATAGCTCTAAAACAACCATTAGCTAAAGATTTACGTATACTCTATGCTTTAGGAGCAATAGCGATGGAATTAGAAAGAGTTGGAGACTATGCTGTAAATATTGCAATGGAAACTATTAAAATAGGAAATGATGAATATGTTGAAGAACTTATAGATATACCTAAAATGAAAGATGTAAGTATATCTATGTTAAAAAATGCTAAGAAGGCGTTAGAAACTAAGGATGACAAATTAGCACATAAAACAGGATTACAAGATGATATTATAGATGATTTATACAATGAGGTATATGTTGATGCACTAGGTGCAATGCATAAAAACCCTAAGAATATTAACCAGGGAGTTAAGTTATTATTTGTTGGAAGATACCTAGAAAGGGTAGGTGATCATATTACTAATATATGTGAACTAGTGATTTATGCAATAAGAGGAGAAATGATTGAAATTGATTAAAGGAATATAAGGTAGGCTTGAGTTTTTCAAGTCTATTTTTATGCAGTGAAATAGTAATTAATAATATATAGACTTAATTTAAATATACATATGATATAAAATAATTTTGATAAAAAAATGACAAAAAATGTTTAGAAGTATTTATTTGAGGTATATATATAGTATAACAATATATTTATAGGAGGTAATTATTATGAAAATAGCTGTTGTAGGATGTACTCATGCAGGTACTGCTGCTGTTGTTAATATGAAGTCAATATATCCTGAAAGTGAAATAACTATTTATGAAAAGAATGATAATATATCATTCCTATCATGTGGAATAGCTCTAAATGTAGGAGGGGTTATAAATGATACTAATTCATTATTCTATAACTCTCCTGAAAGCTTAAGAAAACTTGGTGTTAAAACTAATATGAAACATGAAGTATTAGATATAGATTTTGACAATAAACAAATAAGTGTAAAAAATCTGGAAAGTAAAGAGGTTTTTACAGATACTTATGACAAATTAGTTCTTACATTAGGTTCATGGCCAATAGTACCTAAGTTTGAAGGTGGAGAATTAGAAAATATTGTACTATGCAAGAACTATTATCATGCACAAGATATAATACAAAAAACTGAAAGTGCAAAGAATGTAGTTGTAATAGGGGCTGGATACATCGGTGTTGAGTTAGCTGAAGCGTTTGAAATGAAAGGTAAAAACGTTACATTGATAGACGCAGAAGAACGTATTATGGCAAAATACTTAGATAGTGAATTTACTGATATTGCAGAAGAAGAGTTTAAATCAAAAGGTGTAAATATTGTTTTAAATGAGAAAGTACAAAAATTTGAAGGTAATGACAATAAAGTAACTAAAGTTATAACTGATAAAGGAGAGTACCAGGGGGATTTAGTTATACTATGCATAGGATTTGCACCAAATACAAAATTATTAAAAGATAAAATTGATACTTTACCAAATGGAGCTATAATAATAGATGAATATATGAGAACAAGTAAAGAAGATGTATTTGCAGCTGGGGATTGTTGTGTAGTAAAATTTAATCCTGCACAAGAAGATAGATATATACCGCTTGCTACAAATGCAGTAAGAATGGGAACGTTAATAGCTCAAAACCTTATGAAGCCAAAATTAAAGTATATGGGAACACAAGCAACATCAGGTATAAAAATATATGACTATTGTATAGCTTCAACAGGATTAACAGAAGAAGCTGCTAAAAAAACAACAAAGCTAAATGTTGAGTCAGTAATAGTTAAAGAAAATAATAGACCAGAATTTATGCCTGAATATGAAGAAGTAATATTAAAGTTAGTTTATGATAAAGATTCAAGAAGAATAATAGGGGGTCAGATTATTTCTAAATTAGACTTAACTCAGTATATAAATACATTATCTGTTGTTATACAAAATAATATGACTATTGAAGAATTAGCAGTAACAGACTTCTTCTTCCAGCCACATTTTAATAAACCTTGGAGTTTACTAAATATAGCAGCTTTAAAAGCATTATAAAAAAATCCCTACTTAGTATTTATACTTTGTAGGGATTTTTTTTATAAAATTTTATTATAATAATAGCATTTATTTAATCCCGTATGTTAATATATAATTTATATGAAAATTATTATATACATAATGTAAGGAGTGAAAGTTAATGGAATGTAGACCGAATTGTGGAGCTTGTTGTATAGCCCCTTCTATTACATCTGAAATTCCAGGAATGGAAAAAGGAAAACCTGCAGGCGTTAGATGTATTCAACTTGATGAAAATAATATGTGTAAAATTTTTAAAGACCCTAAAAGACCTTCAGTATGTGCAGGATTAACTCCTTGTAAGGAAATGTGTAAAAGTACAAGAGAAGAGGCGCTAAGCTATTTAACAGAGTTAGAAATAGAAACTAGACCACAATAACATAATTAAGATAAAAATATATAATATTTAAATTTAATAAACCCTACAATATTAAACAATAATGTAATATAATGTAAATATATATATTATAATTAATAAAAATAAAGATTACATTTTATAGTAAGGGAAGGATAGAGGAATAGTAATGTTAGAGATAATTGGAATGACTGTTGAAGATGCAAAAGCAATAGAGCGTTGCGGGGCTAATAGAATAGAATTAGTTAGTGCGCTGACAGAAGCTGGACTAACACCAAGTTTTGGATTGATTGAAAGAGTTGTAAATAGTGTTAATATACCTGTGAATGTAATGATAAGACACCATGCAAATAGCTTTGTATATAGTAACGATGATATACAGATAATGAAAAAAGATATAGAAGTTGTAAAAAGCTTAGGTGCAAATGGTATTGTACTTGGTATGCTTACTTTAGAAAACAATATAGATGAAGAGTCATTAATGGAATTACTCGAAGTAAGTGGTGACCTAGATGTTACTTTTCATAAAGCAATAGATGACACTAATTTAATAAATAGTATAGAAGTTCTAAACCAATATGGTAAAATAACTAATGTATTAACATCAGGTGGATATGGAAACATAATGGATAATATAGATATGATTAATGAAATGACTATGAAGGCAAAAAATATAAAAATGCTAATAGGTGGAGGTTTAAACTTTGATAACATTGATCATATACTAAAAAATACAAAAGGGAATGATTTTCACTTTGGAACAGCTGTAAGAGTTGATAAAAATCCATTCGGCAAGATTGATGAATTAAAATTAAAAAAGTTAGTTAATATTATAAATAAAAAGTAATTAGGTATATTTATAACAGGAGAAATATAATGACAAAAGTAATAGATGCAATTGAGATGTGTAATAAAAAAATATTAGATTATAAAAAAGACGTAGAAGAAATACAAAAAAAAATAGGTGCTAAACCAAAATTTATAATCATAAATGCTTCAAATAATGAGGCAAATGCTAGATATATAAAAGGGAAAATTATTGAGGGCGAAAAAGCTGGGCTTGATGTACAAGTAATAAAATTTGAAGAAGATTGTAATGATAAAGATGTGTTAAATATTATAGAAGGCTGTAATATTAATAAAATTCCAGTTATACTTCAATTACCTACATTTACGCATCTAAATACAGAAAAAATTATGCAAAATATTAAATATGATATAGATGCAGATGGGTTTGCTAGAGAATGGATAGGTGAAATAAATCTGGGAAATGATAAGATGATAGCCCCCGCAACACCTAAAGGAGTAATAGCTCTATTAGAGCATCATAATGTAGATATAGAAGGAAAAATAGCTTTAGTTTTAGGAAAATCTAATCATGTAGGAAAGCCACTATGTGCAATGTTAATAAATAGAGGAGCTACACTAATAAATGCTAATAGTAAAACAAAGGATTTAGCTTCTTTAGTTAGACAATCAGATATAATAATTTCATGTGTTGGTAAACAAAACCTAATAAGTTCAAAAGATATAAAAGAAAATGCTGTTGTTATTGGAGTAGGCTTTACTTATGTTAATGGAAAACAAATACTTGATTTTGATGTAGATGATATAGTAGCTAAAGGTAATGCTAAGTATGTTTCAAGCAGAATAAACTGTACAGGTAAGGCAACAATAAGTTCTTTAATAAACAATGTTATAGAATTATATAAACTAAATATAGGCTAAATAAAAGAACAACAAAAAACATTTATATTAATTTATTAACATAAATGTTTTTTGTTGTTCTTTTATATTTACGTTATAAATATCTAATTGATTTTTACCACTACGAGTGTTGTAGAGACTTAAATTGCTAATTGTATACAATACTGAATCATTATAAATATATAGGCATTCTCTTTCAGTTTTTAATGAAATATGTGTGTTGTTGTAATTTGTTACATTTACTTCAGGTGCTATTTCTACTACCTTTTTTAATGCTAAACTCTCATTATTATTCATTTTGTTACATATATTACAATACATATCATATAGCTTGTATTCATCCTTAGTTGAATTTAAAATAAGAGTACTTAGAGATAAGAGACCATTTAAATCATTGAATGATGAGTTAATAGTAAATATTTGTCTATCAAATGGATTGAACATTAACTTATAATTGTTATTGTCGTTATAACTCTCATATGTAATCTTACTTACTTTAGCATTATCTATATTATATTCTATCTTTAATGTTTCATTAAAAATAGAATACCTATATATAATGCTTTGGTCAAAAGAGCTTAATTCTCCATTATATATGTACTTTTTTAATTTATTATTGCTATGAGTCATAGTGCTCTTTATAATCGCTTCAACACTAGCAGAAGTTATATTTCCATTTTCAATATATTCATTTACTATATTAAAATAGGAAGTATCTAGCAACGTACTATCTGAATGTTTTGGAACTCCAACTAATAAAAAGAGTATTATTAGAATAAATAATATACTAGCATCTTTTCTCATCACAAACCCTTTCATATAATATTTTGATATTAAAATATATAAATATACAAAGTTATTATTTAGAGATACAGGTAATATTATTCATATAGTTTAAATTTTTACTTTACACAATATTATGATATATAACGAATAAAATCATTTAAATGCGAGTTTATAAATTTTGTCTTATGATAGACTAAGCTAAAACTTCTATCCATAGATATATCATCAATATCGATAATATTTAGCATATTATCTTTAACATATGACTCTATTAATCGTTTTGAAATAACTGTGATACCTTGATTAGCTAAAACAGCTTCTACAATTGAATCAGAACCATGGCAATTCCATTTTATATTAATACAGACATTGTGTTTTTTTAATTGATTTTCAAAAACTTCTCTAGTTCCACTGCCTTGTTCTCTTAAAATAAAAGGGTATTTAGACAATTCATTTATATGTACACTCTTATTTTTAGCTAAAGTATGTGACGGATGACATGCAAGTACTAAACTATCAGGTATAATTGGATTTGATAGTAACTCATTACTCCTAATTGTTCCTTCAATAAGCGCTAAATCAAGTTCACCATTTAAAAGTAATTTTTCAATAGTCACTGTATTATCAATTATTACATTAACTCTAATATTAGGATGAAATTCTTCAAACTCTTTGATTATATCAACTAACACACATTTTCCAACTGTCATTGTTGCACCTAAGGTGATTATTTTATTAGTTGATAAATTCATCATGTTTTTTTCAATTTCATTACGTAAACAAAGCATATTGTTAGCATATGTGTATAATTTTTTGCCAGCCTCAGTTATATAAAGTTTTTTAGATAATCGGTTAAAAAGCATTACATTATATTCAGTTTCAAGCTCATTTATAGCTTGACTTATAGTTGGTTGTGAAATATGTAACTGCTTAGATGCTTCACTCATTTTACCGAATTTAACAACAGCTACAAAAATCTCTAAGCTTCTTAAAGTCATTTGTTATATCCCCCCAGATAAACTATATACTAATATATTACGCTATGTTATGATATATAGTCAAATAAATAACACATTAAATATAGTAAAAAACCTATCAATATAATAAATAATTTATATTTTTATTATTGATAGAAACAGAATATAATTAAATTAAGAAAATATTAGGGGTGATTTTGTGAAAGTTTTAGTAATTGGGGGAGTAGCTGGAGGAGCATCAGCATGTGCAAGACTTAGAAGGCTTGATGAAAGTGCTCAGATTATAATGGTTGAAAAAGGAGAGTATATCTCTTTTGCTAACTGCGGATTGCCATATTATATTGGTGGAGATATAAAAAAGAGAAGTGACTTAGTTTTACAAACTCCAGAAAGCTTTAATAAACGTTTTAATATAGATGTAAGAGTATCACAAGAAGCTATTTCAATAGACAAATATAATAAAGTTGTTACTATTAAAAACTTAAAAACAGGTGATACATATTTAGAATCATACGATAAATTAATATTGTCTCCTGGTGCTAAGCCATTTGTTCCATCTATTGAGGGAGCAACAAATAGTAAAGTTTTTACTTTAAGAAATATTCCAGATACTATTAAAATAAAAGAGTATGTAGAAGAAGAATTTCCCGAAAGTGCAGTTGTAATCGGCGGAGGTTTTATAGGAATAGAAATGGCTGAAAATTTAAAACAAGCCGGATTAGAAGTGACATTAGTAGAAATGTCAGACCATGTAATTGCAAATATAGATTATGATATGGCATGTGATGTACATAATTATATGAGAGAACAAGGTGTTAATTTACTTCTTAATAGTAAATTAACAAGTATACTAGATGAAGATGACAAACTTAAATTAGTATTAAATGATAGAGAAATTACAACAGATATGGTAATAATGTCAGTAGGTGTTAGACCTGATGTTCAGTTAGTGAAAGAGGCTGGTATAGATCTTAATGAAAAAGATGCAATAGTAGTCAATGAGTATATGGAAACTTCAGATAAGGATATTTATGCTGTTGGTGATGCTGTTGAAATAACCGAATTTGTAACAAATGAAAAATCATATATACCATTAGCAGGACCAGCAAATAAGCAAGGCAGAATTGTTGCGGACAATATCTGTGGAATTAAAACTGAATATAAAAATACACAAGGTTCAGCTATAATTAAGATATTTGATATGACTGTTGCAGTAACAGGTATAAGTGAGACTGTTGCTAAAGCTAAAAATATAGATTATGATAAAGTATTTACATACTCAGCTTCTCATGCTGGATATTATCCAGGTGGACACGGTATGTCCATAAAAACAATATTCGAAAGAAAAACAGGTAAGATATTAGGTGCTCAAATAGTTGGATTTGATGGTGTTGATAAGCGCTGTGATGTATTATCTGTTGCAATAAGAAGTAATCTGACAGCTTATGATTTAACAGAGTTAGAAATGTGTTATGCACCACCATTTGGATCAGCAAAAGATCCTGTAAACTTTGTTGGATATGTAATAGAAAATCAATTAACAAATAAAGTTAAAAATTTCCATTGGGATGAAATAGATACACTACCTAGGGATGGAAGTGTTACATTATTAGACGTGAGAACAAACGAAGAAGTTGAAACTGGAAAGATAGATGGATTTATACATATACCTGTAGATGACTTAAGAAATAGAATAAACGAGATAGATAATACAAAGCCTGTTTATATTCACTGTCATACAGGTCTTAGGAGCTATATAGCATGTAGAATATTAGGCTCAAATGGATGTAAGTGCTATAATTTAAGTGGAGGATATAGACTATATAGTTCTATAGTTAATAATGAAATATCACAATATGTTCCATGTTACATTAAATAGATATCTTTAAGGGGGATAATAAGATTATGGAGAATGCAATTATGCTTACAAATGACGAAATAAAAAGTGTAAAAGGTAAAGGTTTTCTACACAATAGAGGAACAAGGAATTTTTCAGGAAGAATTATTACTGAAAATGGAATATTAACAGCTGAACAGATGACAGTTCTTAGTGAAGCCGCAAAAAAGTACGGGAATGGTAATATAAGTTTTACTGTTAGATTAACTGTTGAAGTTCAAGGTATTGATTTTGATAATATAGAGGTATTTAGAGAATATATAGCTAAGGCAGATATGTCTACAGGTGGAACGGGTTCAAGAATACGTCCTATAGTTGCCTGTAAAGGTTCTACATGTGTATTTGGACTTTGCGACACTCATCAAATTGCAGAAGAAATGCATGAACGTTTCTATAATGATTATTATGATGTAGTCTTACCTCATAAATTTAAAATAGCTGTTGGTGGGTGTCCAAATAACTGTGCAAAACCAGATTTAAATGATATAGGTGTTATAGGTCAAAGGGTTGTTGAATTTGATATTGACAAGTGTAAAGGTTGTGGAAAATGTAGTTTAATTGAAAGTTGCCCGATGAATGCATTGAATATAGTAAATGGAAAAGTTGAACTAGACAAAGAAAAATGTAATAACTGTGGAAGATGTATAGGGAAATGTGTATTCAAGGTGTGTGAAGATAGTCAAGATATGTTTAAAGTATATATAGGTGGTAAATGGGGAAAAGTAGTACGTATGGGAAGTACGATCAATAAACTATTTACTAAAGATGAAGTATTTGATGTTGTAGAAAAAGCAATACTTTTATTTAAGAGTAAAGGTCTATCAGGAGAGAGGTTTGGTGAAACAATAGATAGAATAGGAGTTGCTAAAGCTGAAAAAATGCTAATAAGTAATAATTTATTAAAGAATAAAGATGATATTTTAGAGATAGAAACAGTTGCAGGAGCAAAGTGCTAGTATATAATATAGGATAAATATAATAAAGTACTATTTAGAGTGGGGAATTTATATCTACTTTAAATAGTACTTTATTATATTTAGTTATATTAAATGATTAATAAATTGAATGATTACTATGCTTAATATAAATTTTACTTATAATTATATTAAATATATAATCATTATATGGATTCTATAAGGTAATACTATATAGATAAATATTTATATTTAGGTTATTAATAAAGGAGAGTTACTTATGAAGGATGTAGTAATTATTGGAGCTGGAGTTATAGGCTGTTCTATAGCCAGAGAACTATCTAAGTACAAACTAGATATAATGGTAATAGACAAAAACATAGATGTGGCAGAAGGTGTATCTAAGGCTAATAGTGGGATAATACATGCTGGATATAATGAAAAAGAAGGAACATTAAAGGCTAGGTTAAATGTAAGAGGGAATGAAATGCTAGATGATTTATCTAAAGCGTTAGATTTTAAATTTAAAAGGAATGGGGCATTAATATTAGCATTTGATGAAAATGAAATTGATAGAATAAAATATTTAAAAGAAAACGGTGAAAAGTTAGGTATAAATGGACTGAAGATAATAGATAAAGATGAAATACTTAAATTAGATCCAAATATTAACAAAGATGTATTAAAAGCATTATATGCAAAAACATCTGGAATTGTTAGTCCATATGAAATGACAATTGCATTTGGAGAGAATGCAGCTGAGAATGGAGTTGATTTTAAATTAGGAGACTCGGTGATAAATATAATTAAATCTAGTAATACATATGAATTAGAGCTTGAGAGCACTGAAATAATTAAAACTAAAATAGTAATTAATGCTTCGGGATTAAATGGTGCAATATTAAATAATTTAATAAGTAAGAACAAATACAAAATAAACCCAGTAAAAGGTGAATATTGCTTATTCGACAAAATTGCAGGTACAATGTGCAATAAGACTTTATTTCAAGTGCCATCTAATTTAGGAAAAGGAGTATTAATTACTCCAACAGTTGAAGGTAACTTATTATTAGGTCCTAATGCAAAAGTTAATGAAAGTGTAAAAACTTCAAGAGAGGGTATTGATGAAATTATTCAAAAAAGTAAAAAAACAATACCAGAGCTTCCATTTAATAGAGTACTAAATACGTTTAGCGGACTTAGACCTAAAGTAGACGGTGAGGATTTTATTATCGAAGAGGTAAAAGATGCAAAAAACTTTATAAACGTAATTGGTATTGACTCGCCAGGATTAACTGCAGCTCCAGCTATTGGAGAATATGTAGTAGATTTAATCAAATCAAAGATTGATTTATTAAAAAAAGATAATTTTAAATCAACGAGAAAGGGAATAACTAGATTTAATGAACTAGATTTAGAAAGTAAAAATGAATTAATAGCTAATGATTCTTCATATGGTAAAATGGTATGTAAATGCGAACTTGTAACTGAAGGTGAGATAATAGAATCTATAAATAGACCGTTAGGTGCTAAAACAATAGACGGTGTAAAAAGAAGAACTCGTGCTATGATGGGTGGCTGTCAAGGTATTGGATGTATGATTACTATTGGAAATATTTTATGCAAAGAGTTGGGAATTGATATAAGTGAAGTTAAAAAAAATAAAAATGAATCACAAGCATTTGGGTTTAAGGAGAACTAATTATGAAAGAATATGATTTAGTTATAATTGGTGCAGGAGCTTCTGGATTATTTTGTAGTATAGAAGCTAGTAAAAAAGGAATAAATAATATTCTTTTAATTGAAAAGGATCCTTTTATTGGAGGAGCATTATCAAATGCTAATTACTATATAAATAAGGATAAAAATATTACAGGTATAGAATATAAAGATATGTTACTATCAGAATTAAAAAAATATAACAATATAGAATTTCTTTTAGAGACGATGGTACTAAAAATAGATGATAACAACACTATAGTTTGCACAAGTAAAAAAGGAATAGAATCAATTAGAGGCAAAAATGTTATATTAGCAAATGGGGCTAAAGAAGGTAGTAGAAAAGCAATATCAATGGTAGGAGATAGATGTTCTGGAATATATACATTAGGAATGGCAAAAAAAATATTTAATATGAAGAATATGATTCCAGGTAAGAATATTTTAATCTATGGAAATGAAACTTTATATATGCTTGAAAAAGATATAAAGAATCATAATGTAAACATTGTAGGTATAGTAACTTCAAATGGTAATGAAGAAAATTATGGATTAACACAAAATATATATAATGGATATGAAATAGCATCTATTATTGGAGAATGTAGAGTTGAGTCAGTTATTTTAAATAAAAATAACGATGATATAAAAGTTAATTGTGATGCTATAGTATTTGCAAGAACAATGCTAAGCGACGGATTAGTAGCAATGAGAAGCAATATTAAGTTGAATCCTGAAACTACAGGTCCTGTTGTTGATAATAAATTTATGACTTCTAGAGACAAGATATTTGCATGTGGTAATGGTATATATATTCATGATAATATTGAGTTAATAGAAGAAGAATGTAAGATATTAATAAATAACATATATAGAGTATTATAAATCATAAAATTACTTATATATTTTATGATTTATAAAAGTGCATAAAAATATTTTTATAAGTATACATTTGTATAAAATTTATTCATATACCAATAATATAAATATGTGTTAAATAGTTTTTATATTGGAGGTATTGGTTAAATGGAGTTATTAAAAACAAAAAAAATTAATGATCCAGTGTTTTGCAACGTATGTGAAAAAGAAAGAAAACATATGCTCGCCACATATGAATGTGTAAATGATAATAATGAAACTTATACAGTTGAAATGCAAAAATGTAAGTCTTGTGGAAATGAAACTGAAGTAATTTAATAAAAAACATTCTCTAATAGAGAATGTTTTTTATTAAATTATGATTAAGCGATTAAAATATGGGTATAACTGTAATAATAAATTAAGAGGTGATACATATGATAAAATTTTATGGATATTCAAAGTGATCTAGCGTAAGAAAAGCCAAGGCTTGGCTTAATGAAAAAAATTTAGAATTTGAAAATATAGAAATAGTAACAAATCCACCAAGTAAAGAAGAATTAAAAAAGATGTATGATATAAGTGGATATGAAATAAAAAAATTCTTCAATACAAGTGGTGTAAAATACAGAGAACTAGGATTAAAAGATATTGTTAAATCTGAATCCGATGATAAGCTACTAGAAATATTAGCAAGTGATGGTATGCTTATAAAAAGGCCTATAGCTTTTGATGGTAAGAATGTTGTTATTGGGTTTAAGGAAGAAGAATGGAAAGATAAATTGCTTTAAATATAAAAAGTCTTGATATAATTAGTATTATATCAAGACTTTTTATATTTAAATTACTTGATTTTAAAATGATTAATATATGCTATAATGTTATTGTGAAAGAGGGGAATTAAATGATTGAATATATCAACAACCTAAAAATTATTAATAATATTTTCGGAATAAATAGAATTGTCGATTCTGAAAATAAGAAAATAATATCAATAAATGATGGCGTAAATCAATTAAATAATCATCAATGTTTTGATTTTTAGAACGAAAAAAAAGAATGTATAAACTGCATATCCATAAGAGCTTTAAATGAAAATAAGTCTTTTTCAAAAATTGAAACTGTAAATAAATAGATGAATTTAAAATTATAAATGATACTTATGGTCACGATTGTGGTGATTTTGTTTTAAAAGAAGTATCAAAAATCCTATTAGAATATACATCTAATAAGAAAGGATGGGTAGCCAGATACGGAGGGGATGAATTTTTATTAGTATTTGAAATGTTAGTAGAAGCTGAGGCTAATGATATAGCATCTTCACTAAAAAAAATTATATATGATAATGATATATATTACAATAACAATAAAATAAATGTAAGTTGTAGTATCGGCGTACACTATTCTTTAATAATTTAGGCATAGAGGAACTAATAAAAGAAGTAGATCTTAAGATGTATCAATCAAAAAACAATTCTTCTATTTATAAAACTAATCTATGATCATTATATAAATTTCCAAATTAAATTATGAACGGTATAAATATCAACTTCTACGTTTAAATTAATATTTTCTATTTTAAAGTAATTAGAGTGTGAATTTAGAATATTACAAACACTTGGATAAAATGATATATCTTCAAAATATATTTCTAAAAGGCTCATTAAATCAAAAACATTGAATGTTGTTGTATTGCGTCTTAGGATTTCTAAACAATATTCATATTTTTTCATATAATACATAAACATTCTCCTAACATAAGTATTTTTTTATTATATGAAAAGTAGTTTTCTATTATACTTAATATTTTAATAATTGTAACTTACTATATAGATAAAAGAAGCTAGTGTTGAAAATTCACATAGCTTCTTTTTATTTATATAGTAAGTAAAATTTGTTATTGTCCTTACTTTTATGATTTTTTTGATTTTACAGGTCTAGCAGTATTTTGGCTTACAGAACCAGATTTAGCAGGTCTAAGAGATGGTTCAATATTCAGTTCTTCAGCTATTTCTAAACTAGATTTAGAAACATTTTTTGATTGTTTAGGTTTTTTGATGCTTTTATTTTTAGCCATAATTTCCTCCTACATATAGATATCTTTCATATATAATTTATCCAAATTGTAAATTAATATTTAAGCTATATAAAATATTATATAAAAATATTTATAAAACATATTAGCTATTTATATAGCATAATACTTTAATATACAGAGATTAAAGATATGCTTTACGGAGGGATTTGATGAATGATACATATAATATAGGAATTGATATTGGTTCTACAACTGTTAAAGCTGTGGTACTAAGTAAAGATGATGTAGTTATATACAATGAGTATAAGAGGCATTTCTCTGATATAAGAAAATCAGTTAAGGACGTATTATTAAATATTTATAATATCTTTGGAAATTCTAAAGTATCAGTTATTATTACAGGATCAGGAGGTATTGACATATCAAAAGAATTGGGTATATGTTTTGAGCAAGAAGTAATATCTTCTACTGAAGCAATAGAATATTTTTACCCTGAAACAGATGTTGTAATTGAACTAGGTGGTGAAGATGCAAAGATTACTTACCTCACAGGAGGAATAGATCAGAGAATGAATGGAATCTGTGCTGGTGGAACAGGCGCATTTATAGATCAAATGGCAACTTTATTAAAAACGGATGCAATTGGATTAAATGAATTAGCGAAAGAATATAAAGTTATTTATCCTATAGCATCTAGGTGCGGTGTATTTGCAAAAACAGATATACAGCCATTGATTAATGACGGTGCTAAGAAAGCAGATATAGCAATGAGTATACTCAATGCTGTTGCAGTGCAAACAGTAAGTGTTTTAGCCTGTGGTAGGAAAATAGAAGGTAAAATAGCTTTTTTAGGTGGACCATTGTATTTTTTAACGCAGCTAAGAGAAGCATTTAAAAGCATATTAAGGGTTACAGATGAAGATATTATATTACCAGAGAATGCACAATTATACATAGCATTAGGAGCAAGTTTATTATCAAAAAAAGAAAGTCCTATTGAGTTACTTATGTTGATTGAAAAGATAAATAATATAGATTGTGATTATTTAAATAATATAAATAAACTAGAACCTCTATTTAAAAATGAAGATGAATATTTACATTTCACTAAAAGACACGATAAAAGTAATATAAAATATAGAAAAATAAATGAACATACAGGTAATTGTTATTTGGGTATTGATGCAGGATCAACAACAACAAAGGCTATTCTAATAGATGAAGACAATTCAATTATATATTCGCACTACAGTAGCAATAATGGAAGTCCACTAGAAACAACAATAGACATTTTAACAGATATTTATTGCTGTATACCTAAGGATAGTAATATAGTGTCCTCTACTATTACAGGTTATGGAGAAGGGTTAATACAGAAGGCTCTAAAGATTGATTACGGAGAAATTGAAACTATTGCACATTATAAAGGAGCTAAATTTTTTGAACAAAATATAGATTTTATTTTAGATATAGGCGGACAAGATATGAAATGCCTCAAAATAAAAGATGGAGTAATAGAGAGTATTATATTAAATGAAGCTTGCTCATCAGGCTGTGGTTCATTCTTAGAAACCTTTGCAACTTCACTATCTATGAATATTGAAGAGTTTGCTAAAATAGGACTATTTGCTAAGAATCCTGTAGATTTAGGATCTAGGTGCACTGTTTTCATGAATTCTAGGGTTAAGCAAGCTCAAAAAGAGGGAGCTACTATAGGTGAAATATCCGCAGGGCTATCCTATTCAGTAATTAAAAATACATTATTTAAGGTTATAAAAATAAGAGATATAAATGATATTGGAAAAAATATCGTTGTACAAGGAGGAACATTCTACAACGATTTAGTACTAAGAGCATTTGAAAAGTTAATTGGTAAAAATGTAATTCGTCCATCTATAGCCGGAACGATGGGAGCATTTGGAGCAGCGTTAATAGCTAAGGAAAGATTTAAAGAAGGATACACGACTAAACTATTAAATAAACAGGAGTTAAGTAAATTAGAATTAAGAGTAAACACAACAAGATGTAGTGGATGTTCAAATAAATGTTTACTAACAATCAATGAATTTTCACAAGATGAAAAATTTATTTCTGGTAATCGATGTGAAAATGGACCGTTGATTTATGATAAAAGTAATAAAAGAAGCTCTTTAGAGAAAATAAACTTATATAAATATAAGTATAATAGACTGTTCAAGTATAAATCTTTGAGTAGTAAGGATGCTCAGCTAGGTGAAATAGGCATTCCAAGAGTTCTAAATATGTATGAGGATTATCCATTTTGGCACACCTTTTTTACACAATTAGGATTTAAGGTAGTACTTTCTGATAGATCTTCAAAAGATATTTATGAAAAAGGTATAACTTCTATTGCATCTGATACTGTTTGTTATCCAGGTAAAATAGTGCATGGTCACATTATAAATCTTATAGAAAAAAAGATTAAAAATATATTTTATCCATGTGTTACCAATGAGAAAATCGAGGATAATGCAGCCGATAATTATTATAACTGTCCTGTTGTAACATCTTATTCGGAGGTAATTAAAAATAATGTGGATGAAATAAAAGATAGCAATATAAATTTTATTAATCCATTTATAAGCTTAAATGATAAAAATAAGTTAAAAATAAGACTTTACGAAGAGTTAAAGAAATTTTATAAGCAAATTAATAAAAATGAAATCGATAGTGCAGTTGACATTGCGATGGATGAACAAAAAAGATTTAAAAAAGATATACAGATAGAAGGAGAAAAAGCACTGTTAAAAATAAAAGATAGCAATCAAAAGGGAATTGTGTTATGTGGTAGACCATACCACTTGGATCCAGAAATAAATCATGGAATTCCAGAACTTATTAATTCTTTGGGAATGGCTGTTTTAAGTGAAGACTCAATTTCTCATTTAGCTAATTTAAGTAGACCTTTGAGAGTTGTAGATCAATGGGTTTATCATTCTAGACTGTATAAAGCAGCAAGTTATATAAAAGATAATCCTAATCTAGAGTTAGTACAACTTAACTCATTTGGTTGTGGTATTGATGCTGTTACGGTAGATCAAGTTCAAGAAATTTTAGATGAACGCTCAAAAATATATACTGTTATAAAAATAGATGAAGGGAATAACTTAGGTGCAGCTAAAATTAGACTAAGATCTTTAAAAGCAGCTATAATAGAAAGGGATATAAGTAATTTTAATAATTCAATAATAAAACATAATAAAATAAAATATAAAATGGGAATAGTAACATCAAAGCATACAATATTAGCACCTCAAATGTCACCTATTCATTTTCAATTTTTTGAAGAAGCTGTAAGATTAAGTGGATTTAATATAGAAATACTAAATAATACGAATCAAAGTATTATTGATGAAGGATTGAAATATGTAAACAATGATGCTTGTTTTCCTGCCATTATAGTGGTTGGTCAGATAATAGATGCTTTAAGATCAAATAAATATGACCTAGAGAATACATCAGTTGTAATAACACAAACAGGAGGAGGTTGTAGAGCTACAAATTATATAGGATTTCTTAGAAAAGCTTTATATGATGCAGGTTTTAAGGAAATACCTGTTATATCTTTAAGTGTTAATGGGATTGAAAAGAATGGATTAACAAAAAGTATTACATTAGAGTTAGTAAATAGATTATTAATGTCAGCTATTTATGGCGATTTATTGATGAAAGTATTATTTAGAGTTAGGCCTTATGAAAAAATAAAAGGTAGTTCTAATGAACTTTATAATAAGTGGGTAAAAATATGTAAATTATCTTTAAAAAATCCTAAAATGTCAGTTTTCAAGAAAAATATAAAAGGTATTATATATGAGTTTGATAAACTAGAAATTAAAAAGATAGATAAACCTAAAGTAGGATTAGTAGGAGAAATACTAGTTAAATTTCATCCAGTTGCAAATAATAATTTAGTAGATATAATAGAACAAGAAGGTGGAGAAGCAGTTGTTCCAGAACTAGCGAATTTCTTTTTAAGTTGTTCATTAAATACAATTAATAAATATAAATATCTAGAAGGAAAATTGATAAATAAAATTATAGGTGAAAGTGTAATTTCACTAATTGAATTTTTTCAAAAGACATATAAAGAAGAACTTATAAACAGTAAGAGATTTACTTCACCACATAGTATTAAAGAATTAGCTAAATGCACAGAGCCTGTAGTGTCATTATGTAATCAAACAGGAGAAGGATGGTTACTTACGGGAGAGATGCTTGAACTTCTAAATGATGGTGTAAATAATATTATTTGTATGCAACCATTTGGTTGCTTACCGAATCATATTACAGGAAAAGGCTCCATAAAAGAAATTAAAAGATTAAATAATAATGCAAATATTATCTCTATAGACTATGATCCATCAGCTAGTGAAACAAATCAATTAAATAGAATAAAACTATTGTTATCAAATGCATTTAAAAATATTTAATTTAGGTAAGAAGATTCGTTCTTCTTACCTTTTTACATAATTCACATAAAATAGTATTAAATTAATTTTAAAAACTGTGTATAAGTAACTTCAAATTATTTATATTAGCATAAGCAAAGCGAGTCTTGGATATTTTGTTAAGAATATTGCTTAATAAAAAATAATCATAATATACGTTTATTTACGAATGATTCGGTGTGCGCTTTTTTTAATAACCCGGTAAAATTCGAAACAAACACGAATATTATAATCATTCGTCAAGTATAAAGTTTTGATAATTACACCTTTAATTATTATTAATTTACATATAATATGATTATTATGATATAATGTTAGAGATTATACAAATTTAGAGGTGGGCAAATAATGAAGGTAGTGAATAATGCTATATCTTCAGAATATTTAAGGTATAGAGTAGATGAGGATATTATAATTTATGAGGGAAGGTTTTGTATATACTTAGATAAAAAATACAAATGTAGCGGTATTATATATTATAAAATGAAACCACCAATATCAATTAAATTCAAAGCGCAGATAATATCTATTGAAGATAATGATATAGATTTGGATTTAGACTATGATGATGCTATACTTGAAATCTATGGATTTCAACCGATATCTATTACTATTAATATGACTAATGACTTTAATATGGAAGGATATGTTAATGATAGTTATATTAAATCAAAAAATGCAGTAGTTGATTATATTGATTTTCATATAATTAATTTAGATAAGTTTCCTGGAAATTTAATTAAACATTTAGATAAACTATTTGCAGGTAGGTTACAATTCGATTTAAATGATTATAATATAACAATTGATAAAAGATATGATTACAGAAAAGAATTAAATGAAGAGTTAAAGACAAATTCGGGAACAATTATTACTCATATTGGTAGAATATCTAGAAAAGATAATAAACCTTTCAAAACAAATAATATGATTGATTTTCTAGATAGAGTATCATATTCTTTAAGTTTTATGTGTGGTAGGTATATTGGAATATGTTTAGCAAAGGGGTATCAAGGAAATAAGAATGTATATAGGCTGTGGAGAGAAAGTATGGTTACACCTTTTAGGTTTGTTCCCACATGGACGGATACAATATCTAATCATCATAATATAGAGAAATATATGTCTATTATGTGTAAGAAGCTTGAGGATAGTTATTTTGGTCCAGCACTAAAGAGAGTGATTGATTGGTATATAGAATCTCTTGGTGACATAACAATGGAAAATAATATTATCTCAATACAAATTGCACTAGAAACATTATCATATGTGATTTTAGTTGAACAAGAAATGCTTATGACTGATGGAGAGTTTGATAATAATAGTTCAGCTAAAAATATTAAGATGGTTTTAAATATTTGTAAAATACCTTATGGAAATGAAGAACTAGAACTTTTTGATAATTGGATAAGAGGCAAATTTGATGATGGAGTAGATATGGTTATTTATTATAGAAACAAAATTGTACATCCTGTAAGAAAAGATAATAGAGCATCACTTAGTGTAGATGATATGTGGAATATAATTCAAATAGGGACGAGATATGTAGAATTAATAATGCTTTCTTTTATTGGATACAGAGGTGAATACTCAAATCGATTAAATGAAAGATGGTTTGGTGAAGTTGAGGTTGTTCCATGGAATAATAATGACTAATATAAAGAGGTGAATTAGAAGAGCTAATTCACCTCTTTATATAATATTGATTTTGAATAGAATTATATTACTTTTAATTTATATAAAGATAAAGTAATTTGAGCATAATAAATTTATAAAAACTTAATTTATTATAAGGATGGAGTACTTTTATGTCAAATAAACAAATATTTCTAAGTGAAGCTAAAGGAGATGTTACAATATCTCTTATGGTTATGAAGCCTCTATATAAGGAGGGAAATAAACAAGTCTATTTACTCTGTGATAAATCAGGTGGGATAAAAGCTAGAATTTCTAATAAAGCAAAGTTAAACATTGGTCAAATTATAGAAATAGATTATAACAATGAAAAGATTATAGACATATCTAGTTATAAAACTATTGAAGAATTTAATATTGATGATTATTTACCAAGTGTTAAAATACCTATAGATGAAATAATGAATGAAATCGAAAATATAACACAGGAATGTATTTTATCAATTGAGGCTAAGAAACTAAATGACTATTTTTTCAAAGATCAAACTTTTTTAGAGTGTTTTAAAAAGGGGATTGGTGGAGTCTCTATGCATCATAATTATATAGGTGGTTTAGCGGAGCATACACTAAATGTAATGAAGTTAACTAAGTTTTTGTGTGAACAATACGACTGTGCTAGAACAGAGATGGCAGTATTATGTGCAAAGTTGCATGACATAGGAAAAATATATGAATTATATTATAGTGGTCCATTTAGATATACATTAGAAGGAGAGTTAGAAGGACATATTGTGATAGGCGTTCAGATGATAGATCGGGCAATAAATGACTTAGATTATACTTTTAGTGAAGAATTCATTAGAAGAGTTAAGGGATGTATAGTACAGCATCACGGAAAGTTAGAATATGGTTCACCTAGGGCTACTAATATGGAAGAATCTTTCATTTTAAATTATGCAGATACAGTTGATGCAACCATGAATAAAGTTTCTCAAATCAAAGAAAATAATACGCATAAGGTTTGGTCCGATTACGATAGAAGAATAGAAACTAAACTTTATCTATAAAATATAGTAATACAAAAAACAGGAAGACAACCTTGAGAATTGCCTTCCTGTTTTTTAAGATATGTAATATTTATTTACAAGTGAGGTTGTATGCTTAGTTGTATATTTTTTGAATAATATGTATAAAGAAATACTTGTAAAACTTACAATAATTGAAATTAGAGCTGAAATCAATATAGACATCTTAGCTACATTAACTAAAGCTAAATTGTCAGAGAATGCAATTTCTGAAACAAATATAGACATTGTAAAACCAATACCAGCAATTAAAGATACAAAAAATATTCCTTTCCAACTAATATTAGAGGGTTTTTCTGTTATGCCAAGCTTTGTTGCAAAATAACTAAAACACATAATGCCTAGAGGTTTGCCTACACATAAACCTAATATAATTCCATAACATAAAGTATTTACATTGGACATATCTAAGTTGTACACAATGGAAATTCCTGTATTAGCAAATGCAAACAATGGTATTATAAATAAGCTATTTATAGGAATTAATATATGTTGTAACCTTTCTAAGCAACTATCCTTTGTATTTTGAGAAGGAATTACTAATGCAAGTAATATACCACTGATTGTAGAGTGAACTCCACTAAGATGAATAAAGTACCATAAACATAATCCACTTAACAAGTAATACGTAATACTTTTAATTTTGAAAACTTTATTTGCAATACAAAGAGTTATTAATACACCTCCAGCCATAAATAAGTAAATTATTTTTATGTCTAAAGAATAGATAACCCCAATTGCAAATATTGAAACTAAATCATCTACAACTGCTAAAGATAACAAAAATATTTTTAATGCAGGGTTAAATCTTTTACTAAAGATAAGGAATATTCCTACGGCAAAAGCAATGTCTGTTGAAATAGGTATACAAAATCCGTCAACAAAAGTAGTATTTAAATTAAATGCAATAAATATTATAGCTGGAAAAACAACACCTCCAATAGATGCTATAACAGGAAATGATGCTTTTTTTAATGAAGAAAGATTTCCATATAATATTTCATGTTTTATTTCCAGTCCTGCAACAAGAAAGAAAATTGCCATTAAAAAATCATTAATAAATGAATGTATTGAAAAGTTATTAACTAAATATACATTATGTAAAAAGTAATTATAGTAGGACTTATAAGGCCCATTATAAATAATTAAAGCAGCAATAGTTGCAATAATTAAAAAAAAGCTTGTCAACAACTCAAGTTTAATAGATTTTTTATAATTTCTAAGTAATCTCAAAATATCACCAACTTACTAAAATATTCTATTTAGATATATATGTGATTATAATTAATAATATGATATATTTATAAATTATGTAACAATTATCAATTGATTTTCATAATATTAACTATACTATTAAATACTCCCTACAATAAACCTAACCGATTAAAGTTATCTTAAAATTTTCACAGATAAAAGCATCTACATTATAAAATGTAGGCCAGTATAAATAGTAATGGTAAAGTAGTTTGAAGAAATATTCAAACTACTTTACTTATTTTTTGTAATTTACTTATTGCTAGTACATATAAATTATATAAAAGGAGATGATGAATATGAATAATATAGTAATAAATAGCATTATGATAATCTTTGTTTGTATAACAGTAATGTATTCCATTTATAACATAGTTTTAAATAAGAGCCTCTTTAATCATATAAGAAATGACTACGATAAACTAAATGAAGATTATAAAAGAAGCTTATTATATCAGAATATCAAAAACAGATATGATACATATACGATTGAAAAAACATATGCAGATATAAATATAACATCTTTTATTGAAGAGGTCTGCACAGGATTTATGTTCAAGAATAGGCAAATATTAGAACTAATAAAGACAATTAAAAATGCATCCTCATCCTGTATATTATTAGGAGTCCTGGGCACATTTGTAGGGCTTTCAATTATGCTTTTAAGCGTTAATACTAGTGATATAATAAACTCATTACCAGCATCAATAAGTAGTATGCAAACCGCATTTATAACTAGCATTTGTGGTATTGTTTGTTCAATAATGATAAACATAGCATTAAGCAGAAATGATTGTGAAAATATTTTAGTAAAGTTAATGTTAAGATTAGAAAACATACTTACTTCAGAAATAACCCATTCAAAAGGTGTTAATTTAGAATATAAAATAAATGATATTAATGATTCTATAAAAAAAATAGGTGAAGCACTTGAAGGAATAGAGAAGTTTGATGAGATATCCAAAGAATTGAAAGCGTTTAATAAAGAATTTATTAATGGAGTAGAATCCTTAAAAAAATTGATAGATGATTCTAAAATTGCATTATCAGCATTTGAGCAAAATATTAGAAAATTAGATAAACAATTTAGCATTATGAATCTTAAGTTCATTAAGCTATTTGATAAATATGATAATCAAGAAGATATTAATAAAGAGATTTTAATTGATATAAAGGAAGCTTGTAAAAACATATATGAGTCAACAGAGAATCAAATTAAGGTAAGAGAGAATTTAAAAATATTAAATGAACACTTTATAAGTTCTATAAGTCAACAAAATGAAATTGCTGAGAAATATAATAACAACATTGATTATGATACTGACTTAAAAAAAACAATAAATAATTTAATTAATACTATAGAGTCAATATCCAATGAAGTATATAAAAGCATTAATATAGACTACTATACAAATAATCAAGATGAAAAATATGAAGAAATATATGATATAGAAAGTTTATCAGAATTAGATGAGGATGGTAGGATAAATGATAAATAAATACAGGAGAACAGTTAATAGCGAATTTGAAAAAATAAGTTTTTGGCCTACTTTTACAGATTTAATATGTACTGTTTTAATGGTTGTTATATTAATCCTTTATAGTTCAAATAGTTTGTCTGGTTCAGTAGAGCAAGACCTTGCAAAAAATATACAAGAATCAGTTCGCCAAACCTTTAAAGATAGCAATATACCTATAAAGGTAGATACAACTACAGGACAAATAACTTTTGGAGAGAGTACACTATTTGATTTAGATAGTGACGAACTTAAGCCGGAAGCTAAGAATATGCTAAAAATATTTATTCCTAAGTATATAGAGACTATTTATAAAGACTATGAAGCTAATATATCTAAAATCATAATAACTGGGCATACAGATGATATTGGAGAATATTTATACAATTTAGACTTGTCGCAAAGAAGAGCTCTTAGCGTTGCTAAATTTATAGTAGGGGATGAGATAGGAGACTATAAATATAAAAAGGATGTAATACAAGATATTGAAGCTATTGGAAAATCTGAATCTGAATTAATAAAATATAATAATGGAAGTATCAATAGAGATGCTTCAAGAAGAGTAGAGATTAACTATGAAATAAAAATAGATTAAGGTGGCTAAGTTTAGTCACCTTGATCTGTTTTTATTATGCATCAAATATATCAATTAACCAATTAGAATTTTCATTTTCTCTAATTAAGAAGTACCAAGAATTGTATATGCCATCTTTATAACTTAGCTCTTTTGATTTATATTGAATTTCATAACTTACTTTAAATACTTTTACATTCTTAGTGCTAGATTGTATATCATTTCTTAAATATGCTTTTTTAATACTATCATTTTTCTCTTCGGTTATGCTTATTAAAGATATTTTTTGTGTATCATTGATTTCAGATTCTAAAGAGTTAGGTATGTCTTGATTTACTAATAAACTAGATAAGGAATTTATATCTTTATTATTTCTGTAGTCAAAGTAGTTACAAATTACAGTTTTAGCTTCGTCATAATGTGTGGTATCTTTTTGACTCATTAGAGTTATGAATAGTGTAAATAGCAACATTGGTATAAATACGAATAGGGCTATTAATTGATTGTTTTTTTTCAAAATATCTCCACCCCCATATAAAATATTGTTATTTAAATATTTATTCCTAATTATAGTATACGGTTATGAGTAGAAAAATTGCCTTAAAAGTTAAAGCTATGTTAAAAAGAAGAATAAAAATAAAAAGATATGGTAATCAAACCATATCTTTTTATAGTACTCTAAATACCCCAGTAACTATACCAATAACCTCAACATCTTTTAAGTTTAAGATAATAGGGTCCAGAAAATCATTTTCAGGTTGTAATCTAATCATATTATCCTCTTTATAAAATGTTTTAACTGTAGCATATTCTTTATGTATAAGGGCTACAACTATCTGTCCATTGGTAGCTATAGACATCTTGTCCACAATAACATAATCCCCATTAAAAATCCCCGAATTAATCATACTATCACCTTTAACTTTTAGTATAAAGTTATCTTTACCTTTTACTAAATTAATTGGTAATGGAATATGTTCCTCTATGTTTTGCTCAGCAAGAATAGGTTCTCCAGCTGTTATTTGGCCAACTAATGGCAAATTAAGAATTTCTTGATTAAACTGGGACATTAGTACTGGTTTATTCTGATCTAAAACCTCAATAGCCCTTGGTTTAGTAGGGTCCTTTCTTATATAACCCAATTTTTCTAGCTTATTTAAGTGTGAATGAACTGTTGATGTAGACTTTAATCCTACTGCATCACAAATCTCCCTAACAGCAGGAGGATACCCCTTTAGTGCAATTTGTTCTTTTATAAACTCTAAAATTAAAATCTGTTTACTACTTAAGTCTAAATACATAAAATCACTCCTTATCAGATTAGACGTTCACATTTATATTTATATTGTAGCACAATTATACGTTTTATACAAACATTCGTTCCTTCAAACTTATAAATTTAATTCATCTATAGAATTATCAAAATCATCTTTCTCCTCATCAAGCCATTCAAAGTTATTTACAATATCCCGCTTTACATTTTTCTTATGTGCAGCATACAATTGGGTAGTTGTTACATTATCATGGTCTAATAAATTTTGAACATCATATATAGAAAAACCACTTTGAATTAAAGATGTAGCAGCAGTGGCTCTTAACTTATGAGGACTATAACCGTTATCTCTTGATGTATCCATTGATATTGATGTATATTTTTTTACTAATTGTCTTATTGCTTTAGGATCCATCCGTTTATTTTGCAATGACAGAAATAGAGCATCTCTATATTCTTCACTTAGCAATTCACTCTGTGGCCTTTCGTTAAAAATATAGTCTCTAACTACTAGTTCGCATGTATGATTTATAGGCATTAAAACTTCTTTTCCTCTTTTCCTATATATCTTAAATTCACCTCTAGAAAAGTTAAATGATGAGATATTCAACTCACGCAACTCATTTAACCTAAGTCCATACGTAACAAACAATGCTAATATTGCTTTGTCACGAAGCTTAGTTTTTTTCCAATAAATTTTTTCTTTTTCTGTAAGTCCGATACCACTATCTACAGCATCTAACATTTTTGCAACTTCATCTATCTCTAAACGTTTTATAGCATCTGGCTGAGGCTTCGGAAGCTTAATCGGATTAAAACCATCAGTAATATTATTATCGAGTTGCTCATTTCTAAAAAGAAATTTAAATAGAGTAGAAAGGGATGATTTTTTTCTTGCTAAAGCACGGTTATTATTCTCAAATACAAGCGTATTTTTATCATTATGCTTATAATATCGGCTACAATAGTCTCCTAAAAATAAATTTATATCTCTAGCTTTAATTTTATTAAACTCATCTAACGTAATTTTACAAACTTCGTTAGAATTTGTAACTTCTTTGGTTTCGACTAAGTATGCACAAAAGAAATAAATATCTTCTAAATATGCAACTCTAGTAGAAACAGCAACTGATCCTTTTAAGTATATAAAGTAGTCTTTCATAAATTTAGGAAGCTTATTTTCAACTCTTATACATCTTTCTATTAAGTTATTATCTCTAATAACGATGTTATCAGGTTTGTCAGATTTATTATGAATTTTTATATTTTTTTTATCCATAAGCAGAATCACTCCAATTTTTTATTTTTATAAGTATAAGATAACATATAGTTTTTTTTGTTTCAACTATATATATGTAGAAGTGATAATGTAAAAAATAAAGAAATATAAGAAAAAAATTAATATTTTAAAGTGAAATGACATTTATACAAGTGAAGCGAGTTAAAAAAATAAAGTCATTAACTTAATATACTGAATAAATTAACCAAGTTAAAAGTGAATTCAAAAACCAAAAAGAGAAGTATGATTAGATATAAAAAAGTAATTAAAATAAGGTTATTTAAAGGTAATGCATAAAGTAAAGATGCTTATTACGTGCAAATTCAATATTAAATAAATAACTATACCCTAAATATACATTTAAAGGATAGTTATTTGTTTAATATTATTATATAGCACTACTTTAATTTATCATCTAAAATTTAATATAGTAAAAAACTAAATCTGCATGCGTATTTATTGTTTTGCATGCAGATTTAGTTTTTTATTTTTCAACTTCAGTTAGCTGTTCTAGATTAACTTCAAACCTAGCATCTCCGCGTAAAGATTTTACATACGCAGTTCCAATATTATTGTCAATACTTTCAATAGTTACTGGATTTTCCTTATAATACACAACAACATTATCATCCTTTGAGTTAACTATTTCAGCAGCACGTCTTAATTGCATAATATCCTCCTTGTACTTAATAACAATTTGTACTTAGATTATCCGAATAAGTTATAATTTATTCAATATTTACTGTAGACGTTTACTATAGACATCTTCCTATTTTTCTAAACTTATTGTATCTATGTAGGACAATATCTTCTTTGTTAAATTGATTGTAGTAATTTAACCTATCTAGTATATAGTATTTGATAGTATCTGCAACTACTCTAATATCTTGTTGTGCCCCACCAATAGGCTCCTCTATTATTTTATCTATAATATTTAGAGATAATAAGTCGTTACTTGTAAGCTTCATAACTTCACAAGCTTCTTTAGACTTTGATGAATCCTTAAATAAGATACTAGATAAGCCTTCAGGGGATATTACTGAGTAAACAGAGTGTTCAAGCATACAAATATCATTTCCTACACCAATACCTAATGCTCCTCCACTTCCCCCTTCTCCAATAACAAAGCTTATTATTGGAACTGTAAGTTTACTCATTTCAAGTAAGTTTTTAGCTATCGCTTCACCTTGCCCCCTCTCTTCAGCTTCTAAACCACAAAATGCTCCTGGAGTATCTATAAAGGTTATAATAGGTCTATTAAATTTTTCGGCTTGCTTCATTGCCCTAAGTGCTTTTCTATATCCTTCTGGATGAGGCATTCCAAAATTACGCTTAATATTTTCTTTTACATCTCTTCCCTTTTGATGACCAATTATAGTTACGTTATGATTATCAATTTTTGCTATTCCACAAATAATAGACGGATCATCTTTAAACAATCTATCACCATGTATTTCTAAAAAGTCAGAACATATAATATCTATGTATTCTTTGGTAGTAGGTCTTTTTATATCTCTACTTAAGCTAACTTTTTCGTAAGGAGATAAATCAATTAAAGCTTCTTTTTTTATTTCATTTATTTTATTTTGTAATGTTTCAATCTTATCACTAAAGTCTATTTCATTTTCTCTTGACATTTGATTTAGTTTTTTTATATCTTCTTCAAGCTTTTTTATTTTATCTTGAATGTTTATTGCCGTAGCAGACACGTGGCACCTCCTTATTTTGCATTAATAATTAGACATATTGTGCATAGTAAGTATTTTATAAAGTGTTTCTTTCATTTCATTTCTGTTAACTATCATATCTAAAAATCCATGTTCTAATAGAAATTCAGAACTTTGAAAGCTTTCTGGTAGTTTTTGGTTAATAGTCTGCTCTATTACTCTAGGGCCAGCAAAGCCTATTAATGTATTTGGTTCTGATAGTATTATATCTCCAAGCATTGCAAAACTTGCAGTAACACCACCTGTTGTTGGATCTGTTAATATTGATATATATGGCATACCCTTAGAATCAAGCCTAGAAAGAGCCTGAGAAGTTTTAGCCATTTGCATAAGGGAAACTATACCTTCTTGCATTCTGGCTCCTCCTGAAGCCGAACAAATGATAATAGGCAAGTTATTATCTGCTGCATACTCTATAGAATATGTAATCATATCCCCTACAGCAGAACCCATACTACCCATCATAAATTCTGGATTCATAACAGATACAACCGTTTTTATGCCATTTATAGTTCCATAACCAGAAATAACAGCTTCATTTTCATTAGTTTTTTTCTTATAATTAATTACCTTATCACAGTAATCAGGAAACTTAATCGGATCTTGAGCAGTAGTGTTAAAATTAAATTCAACAAAGGTACCGCTATCAATAATCAATTCTACTCTATCTCTTGCTTTAAACTTGTAATGAGTTGAACACTTAGGACATACATTTAGGTTGTCATCTATATCTTTTTTAAATATATGATTATTACAACCTTTACAATAAATCCAAAACTTATCATCTACACTATTTTCTTTAAAATTATTATTCATTGAAATTGTTACATATTTAGCTTCTTTATCTTTTGATGACAAAAACTTTTTTATCATAATTAACTACTCCCTTTATAAGGCACTAGCCTCAACCAAAAATTCATTTTCTATAAATTTAGTGTAATGAGTATCACTTTTAAAAGAATTACTATTAATAAGGTTTCTTTGGAACTCTACATTTGTGTTTATTCCCTCTATAATGATCTCATCTAAAGCTCTGTTCATTCTATTTATACACTGTTCTCTAGTTTCACCCCAACAAATAAGCTTTCCTATCATTGAATCATAAAGAGGTGGAATTGTATAGCCAGGATAAATAAATGTATCAAATCTAACTCCAAATCCTCCAGGTATATTAATTGAAGTAACTTTACCTGGACAAGGTCTAAAATCATCTAAAGGATCTTCTGCATTAATTCTACATTCAATAGCATGCCCTTTAAATTCAATTTCTTCTTGTTTATATGGGATTGGAAGATTGTTAGCTATCTCTATTTGTAATTTTATTAAATCCAAACCTGTAATCATTTCAGTAACAGGGTGTTCCACTTGAATTCTTGTATTCATTTCAATAAAATAGAAATTCTTATTTTTATCAACTATAAACTCTACTGTTCCAGCACCAAGATATCCAATTCCCTTAACAATATCAGTTGCAATTTTATATAGATTTTCCTTATCTTCGTCAAGTAAATATTTACCAATAGATTCTTCAATCACTTTTTGATTTCTTCTTTGCATAGAGCAATCTCTACCTGATAAATGAATTGCATTACCGTATTTGTCACCAAAAACTTGCACTTCAATATGTCTTGGATTTTCTATGTATTTTTCCATATATAAATCACTATTTGAAAAGGCTGATAGTGCTTCTGCGCTAGCTATATCAAAACTAGCTAACAACTCATCTTCATTATTTACAATTCGCATACCTTTTCCGCCACCACCGTTGGAAGCTTTTATAATAACAGGATACCCTATATCATTTGCTATTTTAACTGCAGACTCTTTATTTTTTAAAATACCTTCAGATCCTGGCACAATAGGGATATTTAAATTAATCATAGTTTCCCTTGCTTTTGATTTATCCCCCATTAACATCATTTGTTCTTTAGTAGGTCCAATTAGTATAATATTATTTTCTTCACATTTTTTTGCAAAATTTACATTCTCAGATAAAAATCCAAATCCAGGGTGTATTGCATCACACTCTAATTTCAATGCTAAATATATTATGTTTTCAATATTGTTATAACTTTTAGAAATATTGTTAGGTCCAATACATATTGACTCATCAGCTAAGTATCTATGAAAACACTCTTTATCTACATCGGAGTAAATTGCAACTGTCTTTATTCCAAGTTCTTTACAAGTTCTAATTATTCTTACGGCAATATCTCCTCTATTTGCAATTAGTATTTTTTTTATCATTTTAAATACCTCCTATCTTATAGTGGCTTTATTTTAAATAGAGGTTGACTGTACTCAACTAAATCTTCGTTATTAGCATTAATTTCAACTACTCTACCTCTTACATCACTATTTATTTCATTCATTAGCTTCATAGCTTCTATAATACATAATGTTTCACCTTTTTCAATAACATCTCCAACTTTAACAAAGTTTTCAGTTTCTGGGCTTGGAGCTTGATAAAATGTTCCCATTAAAGGAGATGTTACAACGTATAACTCATCTTCATTTGTAGATACATTTTCAAGGTCAAAACTAGAATCTAAGTCAATTATACTTTTTATATTTTCATCATAACTTTCAATTAAAGTTTCCTTCTTCTCTACTCTATTAGTATTTTTTAATACCTGTAGCTTTAACTCACTGCTTTCTAATGTTACACTTTCTAAATTAGTTTTATCTATAACTAGTAATAGTTCTTTTATTTCATTTAAATTCATAACTTACCTCCTTGTATTATTACCAGGTACTAATATTATATCATAAAAAATAAGATTGTAAATAAAAAGCGTTAGTTATTTAACCAACGCAGAAAAATTTAACAAACAGATTTAATTATTTTTGTTATTAGCTAGATTATTTATATCTTCTAATGATAACCCTGTTATCTCAGATATAAATTGATTAGATGCATTTTTTTCAAGTAATGATTTAGCCATATCTACTTTAGTAACCATTAAATTATCATTTTGTTCAGATGCACTGTATATATCCTCATCATAATGTTCTTCTTTTTCTTGTTCTTTCAAATTATTATGTACTAGGTATTTTTTTATATAGCTATATAGTATAAATAATGCAGGTATTGTAAAGTATACCTTAGCACCCATAAAGCCAAATGCTATAGTTAATAGAACTGCTATAAAGTTTAGACTGTCGAATGAAATATTAAAGAAATCCTTACTTTGTATATAAGATTTAACTAATGCTAAAATTAAAGTTAGAATACATAAAGGAAATAAAAGGTAGCTAGCTAGAACTTCTTCAAAGCTTAGTGAGTTAAAGTTTCTACCTATATTACCATATACAAACATAAAACCATTTAAGTAAGCAAAGATACATGCCATCATACCTAAAGTTGCACCTAATGCTTGAGTGTACCAATCTAAAAATTTTGAATTCATAATATCACTCCCAAAATACATATATATATAATTAATATGCAGATAGGAAGTTAAATATTTCTATATACAAAATAAAAGTCTTCAACTGAAATAAAATCAGAGAAGACTAAAAACTTATATTATTGAAATGAGTTTAAACCATCTTCAAGTATCTTTTTATTAGACTCTAACGCTTGTAATGATATTAGTTTATTAGTTAGCTCTTTGACCTTTTCAGAATCATTTATAGATATAGATTGATAAATCTGACTTAGTAACTCATATTCTTCATTGTTTAATGTTTTATTTGTTTGAAATTTATTATTATAATTATATAGACACATTTTTATTCTCCTTTTTAATTAATACTTATCATTATTATTGCCTTTTAATATTAATTATATAATTTTATTAAATTTATTTATTTTTTTATAAAAACATACTATAATGTAGTTTATGTATACAATGATTAATTAATGTTATATTATGTAATAAATAAAATAATGTTATATTTTGATAAAGAGGGAGTTTTTATATGTTAGATGACATAGAGTTTATATTAAAAATAATATTTTTAATTTTATCCATATTATGGGCGGGTAAAATTTTAATATTAAGATCAGATAAGCAAATAGTTATAAATCCATTACTTATAATTATTGCATCTATATTAGTAATATTATCAGATATAGACGTAAATTTCGGAATAATTGGTATAAATATACAAAGTATTAGAATTGCACTATATAGTATATATATATCTGTTACAGTTTTTGGAATTTATTCTACTAATCAAAAAAATAGTATATTTTAAGTTTAAATAATAAAAAAGGTTGTAATTACAACCTTTTTTATTATTTAAACTTCTTAGCTTCACATCTAAAAATTTTCATTCCGTAAGACATAAATTTATCCTCATATTCAGTTGTAACATTTTCAAAATCGCTATTTGCTAAATCTAAGGATATATTTTTCAATTGCCACTTATTTAAACTTAACTCATTTAAACTAAATTCAAATAATTTCTCGTTATCAGTTTTAAAGTGTATCTCACCTGATTCGTTAAGTACTGACGAGTACATATTTAAAAAATTAGCGTGAGTTAATCTTCTTTTAGCCCACCTTTTTTTAGGCCATGGATCACAAAAGTTTACGTAAACTCTTGATAATTCACTTTCATCAAAGTAATTTAAAATATTTTTTACATCAGCCCATGCGAATAAAATATTTTTCAAGTTATTTTCAACGCCTTTTTCCACTGCTTTTAATAAAACCTCTTCCTTTATTTCAAAAGCAATGTAATTTATGTTTGGATTTTGATTAGCTAAAGTAGTTATAAATTTACCTCTACCAGTTCCAAATTCAACGTGTATTGGATTATTATTTCCAAACTTTTCGCTCCATTTACCTTTTAATTCATCTATATTCTCTCTAAGAACACAATCTTTATAACTCAATAACTTATCATCAGCGCCTTTGACTTTTCTTCTTCTCATATTTTTTCTCCTTATAGTTTACTAAGTTATAATTATACAAAAGTTTTTAGAAAAAATAAAGGTTCTCTTTTATATACAAAAACAAAAGATATTAGAACATCTAATATCTTTTCTAGTTAGCAGGAGATATAATTGAATTTATTTCAATTATATCATCTTCTTTTAAATTTAATATATAAAGGCTAGGCTTTAAGTATTTGTATCCATTGATAAATGGGTATAATAGAGTATAACGCCCTATTTTTAAATTTTGAAACTCAAACTCTCCTTTAGAATTAGTAAAGCTATATATTTTATCTCCATCTGAGTTTATAAGCGTTATAGTTTTATTTTTTAAAATATTAATATTTATATGTTTATACTCTGTGCTATGTTGTAGATGAAGATTACCATAAATAAGACCTGTCTGCCTTAATCTCTTTAAATTATTTATATCAAATTGAGAGTGTGTTAGTTTTACCATAATAGGTTGAATTATTACTCCACTTAAGGTTCCAGATTTACCAAAAGGTACATCATGGTAAAATTCTGCTTTAAGAATACAATCTGAAGATATATTTCTTATGATTGCATTTGAAATTGAGTATTCCAAAGACATTCTTTCATCTGTATGGATTGATATATATTCCCCCGTCACTTGAATATTATCACATAAAACAGGTGTATCTTTGTTCCAATATATACTTGGTATAAATGTAAAATCACATCCTCTATAAACTAATTGAGGCTTTAATAATATACATTGTTTCGTAGCTATAATTTTTATATTTTGTGATTGTACATTATTTATAGGTGATAAATCATATATCATATTATTAGATAAATTTATGGAGATTAAGTTCTTCAAATTTTGTAGGCTTGGTACAAAAGAAATATTATTAGATGCTAAATCTATTGTTTTTATTTTTTTTAGGTTAGTGATAAAACTTATATCTTCGATCCTATTTTGATTTAATTCTAAGTTAGTCAATTTATTTAAGTTTTTTAAATAGTTTGCATTGACGATGCTATTTTTACTTAAATTCAAACTGTTAAGATTATTTGCAAACTGAATTCCTTTCAAATCAGTTATTCCTCTTTCAGAAAGATTTAATTCTTCTAAGGTACTTAGAAATCCTTTAGTAATTTCTGTTTCTCGCCTATTATACATTTTGGAGAGGACGAATCTCAAGTGATTATTTATCCAACTGTTATCTAATTTTTCTAACAAGATTATCATCCCTTTTTATATTATATTGAAATTCTTAAAATCTTTTTTTGATATTTCGTATTTATGACATTTTATGTGTTCCAAAGAGCTATTTCTCTTTAGGTATGTTTTTACAAATTTAAATCCCAATACCTCTAAAGTTTTTTTTGAATATTTATTTTCTTCATATGTGGTAGCTGTAATCTTACTCAGTTGCAAATCATAAAATCCGTATCTTAATAATTCTTTCGCTAACTCTAGAGATAAATTTTCACCCCAATAGTGCGGATTAATGCAAATACCTATTTCACCTTGTCTTGAATTTTTAGATATATTGTTAAAACCTACATTACCAATTACTTTATTATTTTTTTTATAAACAATAGCAAAATGACCAATTTTGTTTTTATTATAATTATCTAAAAAGAAAGTCTTGATAAAATTTTCTGTGTCTTTTATATATTTATGCTTCTTAAATGGGAGGTATTTAACAACGATATCCAGGCTATAGTACTCAAATAAATCATCACTATCATTCATTGTTATAGGTCTTAAAATACATCTATGGGTCTCTAATGTTTTCATAGTCATCTACCTTTAAATAATAGTATAGTATATATTTAACTTATGCGATAAGTATAGTAACCGTTCATACTAAACATAAAATATATAATTTTATGCCAAAAAAATAAAAATGCGTATTTTAGCCATTTTTAGATAGTATTAATGATGTTATGTCAGTTATATGTCAGAATTTTATAATGTTTTTTGTAGAAAAAATATGCTATAATATATTTATTACTAATAAAGATAGGGGAACAAAATGAGCTTTGCATTTATAAGAAAAAGAAGTAAAAACTATATTGTATATTTAGAATATAAAGATAAAGAAACAGGTAAAAAAATCCAAAAAAATATGGGATCTTACGATAAAAAAAGAGATGCATCTAAAAAGCTTACAGAGTTAAAAGATACGATTTATAATGATGAATTAATAGTTCCAAATACAGTTTCTGTTAGAAATTTTTTAGCTGACTTTTTAGAAAAACATAAAATAAATCTTTCAATAACAACTTATAATTGCTATAAAAGAATATGCGATAAATATATAATTCCTATGTTAGGTAGTTATAAAGTTGAAGAAATAAAACCTATACATATACAAAATTATGTAGATGATTTAGTAGATATTTTAAGTCCACAAACCATTAAAATTCATATAAATATACTAAATTTAGCGTTTAAAAAGGCTTATAGACTTAGAATGATTCGGGAAAATGTAGTTGAATATATTGAAATCCCAAGAGCAAAAAAATTCAAAAACAACATTTACAATACAGAATCGATGGTACAATTGCTTAAAATATGCAAAGGAAGTAACCTTGAACTTCCTATATATTTAGCTTCAGGGCTCGGTCTTAGAATATCAGAAATTCTAGGACTTACATGGAATAATATTAACTTTAATGAAAATACAATAACGATTGAAAAGATAACAGTTAGAAGTAATGCGAAAGTTATTTTAAAAGAACCTAAAACAGAATCATCATCTAGGACTATTAGTGCACCTAAAGAGATAATAAATTTATTAAAAGATCATAAAAAAAAGCAGATAGAATCTAAGTTGAAAGGAGAAATTAAAAATAATCTAAATTTAATTTTCTTTGATAAAAAAGAGAACCCCATAGCACAAGATGTACTTAGCAAAAACTTTAATAGATTTTTAAAAGAAAATAGTTTGAGTCATATTAGGTTTCACGACTTAAGGCATTCACACGTAACATTACTTATAAATTCTAAGGTACCTATAAGAGTAATATCAGAAAGAGTTGGACATTCTAATATTAATACTACATTGAATATATACGCACATACCTTAAAGGAGATGGATATAGAAGCAAGCGATAAAATTTCAGAGTCATTATTTAAACTTAGTTAACATAATAAAATTATAATGTGAATCTCTAAAAAAGGTAATAAATCGAACCTTTTTAATTAGGTTTTAAGGTGTTTTTTGCAAAATCAACAACACATAAGTCGACAAAGAATAAAGAACGCTTAAAATTGATTATACTCTCTTTTATAATGATTTATTAAAAAAGAGAGTATAAATATAAAAATAAGTAATTTAAATTCCAAAATACTTATTTTGTATAGTTTTTTATGTATTTAAATACACCTTTTTATTTTATTTAAAGCATAGTCAAGAGCAATCTCTAAGTTTCCATTGTTTCTTCCTCCACCTTGAGCTAGAACAGAGCTTCCTCCTCCTCTACCATCTACTAATGTCATTGTATCTTTCAAAATACTATTCATACTAATATTTTGTAGCGAACGAGAACAAGCAAACACTAGATTAACTGTATCATCGCTTTTCAGCGCTATTAAAGCAATTACATCAGCTTCTTCTACAATTTTACTAGCTACTTTAGATATATATTTTGGATTTTGATTTTCATAAATTTTCGTAACTATAGATAAGTCATTAACTTTAACTGAATTTTTTATCATTTCATTTATTTCATACTTAGCAACAACTTCTTCTAGTTTTCTTTTTTGGTTTAACTCAACTTCTATTTTTTCGTGTAGATTTTTAACACTAGTTATAGCTTCTTCTTCATTACCATTTAAATACCTGCATATATCTGTAAGATATAAATCCCTATTTAAAATATATTTTATAGCTCTATTGCCTGCTAAAAATTCTATCCTTGTTGCACCTCTATTTTTTTCCCATTTTCTAATTTTAATTAATCTTAAGTCTAAAGTTGATTTTGGATGTACTCCACAACAAGCATTACTATCTAAATCACCAATCTTTACAATTCTAATCTGTTCAGCTGTATCTGGTAAATCTCTTCTGATCCATATCTTTTTCAATTCTTTTTTAGATGGGATTAATGTTTCTAAATGTATATTTTTACCTATAATTTCATTAGCATATACTTCTATATCTCTTATTTGCTCTGTAGTTAATATTCCTTGAATATCTACAGTACTTATTTCTTTACCTAAATGAAAGGCTACAGTATTAGCTTTAAACTTAGTATAAAAACATCCAGATAATACATGTTGTGCAAAATGCTGATGCATACCATCTTCTCTACGCATCCAATCTATTGAACACTTTACCTTGTGTATTTTTATAGGTTTCTTTTCTATAACATGATAAACTTTAGAGTTTTCCTCATATACATCTATAACATTATGTACATCTATAGTTCCTAAATCACAAAACTGACCTCCTCCTCCTGGAAAAAATGCCGTTTTATCTAGTACTAAGTGGAACTTCCCACCTTTCTCTATTACCTCTACAATCTCTGCTGTAAATTCTTTTATGTATTGATCTTTGTAATATAATTTTTCCATAAATCCTCCTAATTTAAGTTACTTATGTAAGTTTACACTATTTAAAGTATTTAAGAAAGGTTACTGATTAATTTTTAAAGTTAATTTTTTATATTTATTATATAAAATAATGGATAACTATCAGTATAGATACCTACGTTATTCATTAACTAACCTTATTATATTATTTTTTTTACATTTAAACTTAAAAAAATAAAGTAAAATGACATTTGTTCCAATGAGATGACTTAAAATAATTAAGTTTATATATTGTTATAGAATCTTTTTAATTTTAAAAATTATTATACCTATAATTATAATTAATAACATAAACCCTAAAGTTAAAGGATACCCATAAATATAATTCAATTCAGGCATCACTCTAAAGTTCATTCCATAAATACCTGTAATTATAGTAAGAGGAGCTGCTATACCTGTAAGAATAGTAAGTTTAGTTATTAAACGATTGGTTTTTTCACCTACTTTTGATGAATATATATCTAAAAGCTTATCTGCTAATTCTCTAGTTGATAATGCAAATTTATATAGTTTATCAATACTAAAATCAATACTTTGCAAATTATCAAGATTATATTTCTTAACATCAGAATACTTTAAATATCTTATATCTTCCTTTAGTATTCTATCACTGATATAAAGTAGTGGACGTATATTTTTTACAACAGTTCTAGTCATCTTTCTAACATAATTTATTCTAGCTATATGATTATCCATAGTAGCTTCCATCATCTCATCTTCTAAATCTAGTATTATATCTTCAAGTTTTTCTAAGCTTTCAAATTGATGTCTTATAATATTTTTAAATATTATATAGTTTATTTTGAAAAGAGCTACAATACTAGGATCTTTTTCCATATGAGTGTTGTTCATTATTATACTTCTTGTTATTTCAAATAAAAAATGAGAGTCATTGCATATAACTAGTATAAAATTATCTGACAAGTAAATATTAACTTCCTGTACCATTATTTCATTATTCACTATTTCAAATGTATTGATACTTAAAAAATCATAATTATCAAAAAGGTCAAGTTTTATATTTTCATCAAATTGTAAACAGTCTTTAAACGTAATTTCATCTATATCTAGAATATCTTTAATTAATTTTAATTCCTCAATACCACTAAGTATAAGAAAGGAATCTTTTGTATTATAAAAATTTCTATCAAATTTAGTTAATTTATCTCTAGTATCTATATTCAATATATACATATACATCACCCCTAATATTATTTGCAAAAACAATATTATTATTTAGTATGTTTAATATAATAATATTATGTAAATAAAAATCACATCGATTGATGTGATCTAAGTTAATTTTATTAATTTAAGTATAGGGCTAAACATTGATGTATATGCTTTTTCTGCGGTTTTTCTAGATAAAATATAAGTAATTAAAATCGGACTAAGTAATATAAGCCAATTGCTTAATATATTTCTATCCCATAAAGGCATTAAGCCATATATTGCAATAACAAGATATATATGAAAAGCATATACATACATTGTTGATTTTCCCATAGATGAGTATAGAGTTTTTTTTCTTGGAATAACACCGCAAACAAGCAAGCTCAATAATATACTAACAATATATAACGTTGATCTATATATTAAACCTTTAAAAATATTCATATCTAGCTCTAAGTACGAATATGAACCATATAAAAATTTATAATCAATAATACTATTTTCAGCAATATAAAATGCTAAAATAGAAAAAATAAACATTCCGATTATTGACCCACCTATATTAAGGTTTATTTTATCAATATATTTTTTTATTGTATCTAGATTTGAAAAGTATCCTAATAGAAAGTACGGTAAATATACTATTGTTCTAGAAAATGAAAGTATAGAACCATTTGGAACAAAACCAACTAACAATCCAAGCACAAAACTTATAAATAGTATATGTTTAATCTGTACTAAATACTTTAATGAAATTCTCCAAAAAAATAAGCTTAATAAAAACCATAACGTCCAACCTGGATATAATATAGGGATATTTGTTTTGCCTGCGTATAAAAAACTTAAACTATACCAAATTATATTTAGTACAATGTAAGGAACCAATAAATTTTTTATAAATATTTTTTTACTTTTATTAAGATTTTTGGACAATAGGCCAGAAATAAATATAAATAAAGGCATATGGAAAGTATATATAAACATATAGATACCCATTAATGTGTTATTGTAGTCTATATATCGTTCAATTAAATGACCGAATACGACTAAAAATATTAATACTACCTTTAAATTATCTATAAAGTAATTATTTTTTAAACTATTCATTTTAATCTCCTCTTATGACAGTATTACCCCTCAATAAAAAACATACTGAGCAGCTAAATACTTAATTATTAGTTATTTCATTTATAAATTCAAAAACATATCTTGAGAACTTATTTCCAGGACCTCTTATCATATCAATAGTATGTTCATGAGAAGCATTTTCTATTATTCTTAATTGTATGTTTTTGCGAATATTATAAAAATTTAACTTATTTATAAATGATATTGAGTTATTCACGTTAATTATTGAATCGTTATCTCCATGTATACATAGCGAAGGTATAATATTATTCATATTTAATAAATTAATAGGATTAGTATCAACAATATTTTCTTTATATAAGTAATTACGTAGAAGTTTTTTAGAATAATTAGATGTACATTTAGTAAAATCTAAAACTCCGGATATAGACAAAAAACCTTTAATAATACTTTTATCAATATTATACTGCCTTAATCTCTTTGTATCAAAAGCTAAATGAGAAGCTATCTCTGCTCCTGCTGAGTAACCTCCTATTATTATTTTTTTTGTATTAGAGTTTTCTATCATATAATGCTTAAGGGCTAAAAATGCATCATCTATTTGTGTGGGGTAATTGTATTTAGGTACAAGCCTATATCCAATTATAATTATAGGATAACCTCTTTTAAAAAAATATTTACCTATTCCACTGTACAAAGATGGACTACCTTGATACCAGCCACCTCCATGAATAAATACTACTAAAGGTTTATTTTCATACAGATTAGATTCATACAGTTTATAATATTGTTTTTTATTACTTCCATAGTGTATTATTTTAGATTTTATTCTTATATCTTTAAAGTAGGCGTATTTAATCATTCTATAAACATTGACTACTTTTCTTTTTAAACTTATTAATACTTTCATTATTAGCACCTTTCTTTATGTAATATATTTTTTATTTACATGTTAGGTTTATATGTTTTATTTTATGAAATTAGTCCTAATTTATATTTATAAAAAATTCCTAATACTTAATAATTTTATCAATTAAACCTTATTATTGAAATATAATATATTATTTATATATATAATTTTATTTTTAGATATCTTTTGACAAATAGAACCATATAATATAATAAATGCAAATATAACTTTATAAAGGGGAATGACATTATGGATAATTTTTGGAATGAATACTGGGAAACTTATAATAAATATATGAAAATGTTTATAAGAGATATGGAAGAAATTAATAGCTATACAAATGTTAAATATGTAGACCCTTCAAATTTTGTATATCCATCTTTTGATATTAATGATGAAATTGTAGACAACACACCTGCACCAAAAGTATCTCCAGGTGGTGGTAAATTTACAATTGAAAACTGCAAAAAGAGCCCTTTAGTTAGAATAGAAATGAAAAAAGGATATAACCCATCTAGCTATTATATGGTTGTAGATAGATATGATAATAGGAGTATATCAGGATATAGAATAGTATGCGATAATGGAAAAATTAAATTTAAAGCTATGTCAGTTGAGTATAAGGACATAAGCTTTATTGAGTGTGCATTCTAATATTGTTATAACTAATAAAAGGAGGTATTAATTCACCTCCTTTTACATTTATAGTATATTAAAATTTGCCCTACTTCCTTTTGATGTTGATATAACTTCAAGTTTTGCATCAATTCTCTCTTTTAATTCTTCTACATGAGAAATAATACCAACGAGCCTTCCGCCTCTTTGAAGCTCTAGCAAGCTATCTATTGCGTTATCTAAAGACTGAGGGTCTAGTGTACCAAAACCTTCATCTACAAACATTGTATCTAATGATACACCTCCTGCATTTGATTGCACCACATCTGATAGACCTAAAGCTAAAGATAGAGAAGCTTTAAAACTTTCACCTCCAGATAATGAGCTCACATCTCTTGAGCTATCTGTATAATTATCATAAATTTCAAGTTCTAATCCTTTTTGACCAGCGCCTTTGCTTTTGGTAGTTTTTCTTATAAGAGTAAATCTATCACCAGTCATTTTTTCAAGTCTTATATTGGCTGCTTCTATTATATCTTGAAAATACGAGGCTAATATATACCTTTCAAATGAAATATAAGGAGATTTTTTTCCTGTAGCTAAATCTGCTAACTCTCCCACTACCCTATACTCATCCTCTATTTCTTTAAACTCTACATTTAGAGTTTCCACACTCTTTAATATATACTTATTTGCATCTAATATAGAATGACTCTCTTCTTTTTTATTATATATGTTTTTTTTATCAGCTTCTAAAAGAATTATTTTGTCATTTATATTCATTAAATCAATATGTAGTAAATCTTTTGTTTTATTTAATATATATTCCTTTTTAGATTGTGCTAAATTAAGTTTAGAATCATAATCTTCAACTTGTTTTTGAAGGACATCTATGTTATCAATTAACATCTTTGCATTATCATAAAGTTTCTTTTCTTTAAAATTAAATTCAGTCAAAGAATTTTCAAAATCTATTTTTAATTTATCTCTTTCTATTTTTAACTCTAATATAGATTTATATATTTCATTAGAAGTCGAGACTTCTCCTTCTAGTTTTTTAGATATTATTTCATTTTCTTCTCTTAGCTTACTTAATTTTAATTTACTTTCTTTTAGTTCTTTACACTTAATTTCAATAGTATTAGTTAATGTTTTTATATCTTGAATATTTTCAGGTATATCTTTTTTATATTCATCTATTTTAGTAGCTATTTCAGTTAAATCTTTTAAATAAATTTTTTCAGTTTCTTCTAATGTTATTAAACTTTTTTCATTTAAAGATATGCATTCCTCTATTTCTTTAACTTTATTATTTATAGAGTCTTTTAAAGCAATTTTGTTTATTATTTTTTGTAGTGAGTTTTGTTGTTCATCAATAATTATTTTTAACTCTTTTCCTTTTAATGTAACCTCAGTGTATGTAGTTTCGTCATACTTTACATCTATGTTTAGTACTGTTGAAAATTTAATTAAATTTTCTTCTATAAAATCTAATTTATTATCAATGTCTGATTTTAATTTAGTTAAACTATTTAGTTTAGATGTTTTATCAAGTTCAAATTTATCTAAATTTTCTTTCGCTAATTTTAATTCTTCCTTTGTAGGAATCTTAATATCATATTTTAATTTTGCAGGGTTAGGATGAGTATTTGAACCACAAACTGGACATGGTGAGTTCTCCTTTAATTGGGTTGCTAATATTCCAGCTTGCTCTTTTTTGTAAAGATCATCCATTTTATTAAAATTATTTTTTATATCTAAGTAATCTATATCAAATTTAGAATACTCGTTACTTAAATTAAAGTGATTTAATTTATCATTTTCATATGATTTTATGACTTTAAATAATCCTCTTATGTCATCCAAGACTTTATTATTATTATTAATATCATTTTCAATTTCAACTTTTTTAGTTTCTAGAGAGGATATGTCTTTTAACGTATTTTCATAGTAAATTTTATCCTTTTTTAAGGATTCATTTGAAGCTTTAGTTTGTATTATTTTAGATTGTACTTCTTTAGCATTTTTATTTAAATCCTTTACTTTTATGTTTAAAGTATCTAATTCTATTATTTTAGGTTGTATATTTTTTAAGGTATCTATTTCTATAGTTAACTTTTCTCTAGTTTTATCTTTAGCCTCCTCTAATTTTAAAGATTCTTTAGTTTCAATACAATTAAGTTTTAGCCTTTCTATATTATTCAAGCTTAACTTATAATCACTTTCACGTTTTTGTATCTTATTTTCAACATCTAAGAATTTATCCTCTATGTATTTTATTTCTCTAGCATTGCTAGCATTTTTAATATCAATTTTTTTATTATCGAATTCTTCTTTTTTAGAAATTAATTGGTTTACTATATTTATCAATTCCTCTTTTTCTTTTAATAAGTTATTGTTATTTTCTATATTAGCTTTTTCGATATTTTTAATTTTTAATTTATCTTCAATCTCCTTAGCTTCTTTTTCGATATTTTTATAACTTGATTTATTTGTTTCTATTAATTCTTTTAAATTTTCTATTACTAATGGAAAATCAACGTATTCATCTATTGTTATATCGTGCTCTCCTTTGATACTTTCTAAGTGTGTTTGCATCTTATCTTTACTTTTACTTCTTTTTTTACTTAGACCTATCGCCTTATCTTTTAATTCTAATTGTATTTTTTCAAAATCATAAGTATTGAATATTTTCCTAAAAATACTCTCTCTTTCTAGAGAATCTGCTAGCAAGAGCTTCTTGAATTCTCCCTGAGGAAGCATAACAATTTGTTTAAATTGTTCTTTTGTTATTCCTAGAATTTCAATCAACTTATCTGTAACTGGCTTAACTTTAGTTATAACTTTTCCATCAGGAAGAGTTAGTGTTGCATCAGCTCCTTTTTCAGTATAGCCTTCACCTCTGGTTTTCTTTTTTTTCTGTTTAGGAATCCTATTAACCGTATATGTTTTACCTCTTAATTCAAATTCTAATTCTACATATGTTTCTACATCATCATCTGAAAAATGACTTCTTAGAGAATCTGTTTCTCTAGATTCGCCACTAGCTTCTCCATATAATGCGTAACTTATAGCGTCAAATATTGTTGTCTTTCCAGCGCCTGTTTTTCCTGATATAACAAATATATTTCTTCCTTTTAATTCTTCAAAATCTATTATTTGCTTATTTGCATAAGGTCCAAAGGCACACATTGTTAATTTTATAGGTCTCATTATTCAACCTCCTTTTTTAAAACTGAATTAATCGTATTTATCAAAACAGATTCTTTATCTGCTGTATATTCTCCATTACCTAAGTCTTGATAAAACTCCTTAAATAAATCTAATTTACTTTTACTTTTATATTCACCTTTTGCAGAAGTTTTATCTTTATTGTACTCTCTTTTTCTTTCTCTTGTAATTAACATAGTATTTGGATAAACAGATCTTAATTTTTCCATAGGATTCATTAATTCTCCATCATCTGTTAATATTGCTTGTATGTAATCATCTTTACCTATATCGACATTTCTACCAAATTCAATTATATCATCTAAGTTTCCTCTTACTATCCTCAAATCTCTTAGTGGTTTTAATTCTTTTGATTTTATATCTATATGATTCTTTTCTTTAATATCTAATATGGTAACACCCTTTTTATGGTTAACTTCTGAAAATGAATATTTTAGCAATGTACCGCTATATCTCATTTCTTTTCTTCCTATTTTTTGTCTTCCGTGTAAATGACCTAATGCTACATAATCAAATTCATCGAATAAGCTAGCATCTATTAAATCAGTGCCACCTATAGATAATGGTCTTTCTGATTCTGATATTTCTAATTCTGTTTTTTCATATATATCTTGATTCATACCTATAGTATCATCTCTTCTCGTTGTCATATAACCATGTCCAACTAATATGTTTACTTCATTTTTATCTAAAGTTTCTTTTATTTGACTTATTACAGCTTCCATTGCATCATTATGATTTCTTATTTCTTTATTTTTAAGAAGTCTTTTTGTTAGAACTGGATCTTTATATGGAACAAGATAAAAATTAACTTTTACATTATTTTCAATAAGAGTCACTTTCTTATATACTTCATCATCATTTCCTGATATATATAAACCTGCTTTTTCTAGTAAATCACTTCCGAAACTCAGCCTTTCACCACCATCATGATTACCAGAAATCATAAGCACTTTTATATTTTTATCCAAAATTAATGTACTCAGTGTTTTATTTAATAACTCTACAGCCTCTACAGGCGGAATAGACCTATCATATATATCTCCTGCGATAATAATTACTTTAGCTTCTTCTTTATCTGTTAACTGTAATAATTCATCTAATATGTATTTTTGATCTTCTATCATTGAAAATTCATTTACTATTTTTCCTATATGCCAATCACTTGTGTGAATAATTTTCATACTAAGTCCTCCTATAATAATCTACTCTTATTATACTATATTCTTTAAAAATTTACGAAAGTATATAACTTTATACACTAAAATAAAAGAAGAATTACTATAGTATATCAGTAATTCTTCTTAAACTTACTTTATTAATTTACAAAATAGATCAACTATATTAGGGTCAAATTGTTTACCTGAACAACGTTTTAACTCATCTATAGCTTCATCTTTACTTTTTCCCTTTTGATAAGGTCTATCATGAGTTATGGCATCAAAAGCATCAACTACACTAATAATCCTAGCATTTAATGGAATTTCTTCAGCTTCTAATCCTAGAGGATATCCTTTACCATCCCATCTTTCATGGTGTGTGAGTATTTCTCTAGCTATATGGCTTAACTCTGGGAGTAATAGCGCCAGCCTATATCCTTTTTCTGAATGAGTTTTCATTATCTCAAATTCACTTTTTGATAAATTACCTGGTTTTAGTAATATTTTCTCTGGAATTCCAATTTTACCTATATCATGTAATTGTGCAACTAGAAGAAGTTGATTTAATTGAGATTTATCAAAGTTTAACTTTTTTCCAATCTTCATACAATAATTAGACACTCTATTAGTATGTTCTTGTGTTTCAAGATTTTTTAATTGTAAATTATTTTTAAGTTTTAGTAGCATAGACGTTCTAATGCTTTTATCACTTGACATCTTGACTTTGTAAGCTTCATTCTCTGATGCTCTTAATACGTCATCTATCTCACTACCTTCATTAAAAAATGAATATCCATGAGATATACTTAATTTGAAATTTTCATTAACTTCTTGATCACAAAGATAATTAACTTTAGCTATAAAATTTATACAATCATCTTCAGTCGCATTTGGCAAAATAGTAATGAACTCATCTCCACCCCAACGAAATACAAATCCATTTTCGTTACATGCTCCTTTTAAAATAGTAGATAATAACTTTAGCAATTTATCTCCTTCTAGATGACCAAGAGTATCATTTACAATTTTTAATCCATTTACATCTCCAGTTATAACTCCTATTGGATAATACTTTTTCTCTGCTAATTCTTTAATTTTTTCATCAAAATAACTTCTATTGTATAATCCCGTAAGTTGGTCTGTATAACTCATATATCTTAATTTTTTTTCTAATTTTGTTTGTTCTGTTATGTCTCTTACGACTCCCACTAGGCCTTCAATATTGCCATCTTCATCTATAACTGGAGTCTTCGTCGTCTCTAATATTTGGTATTCATCACGATTATGATATTTAGCGTATTCAATAAAATTAATTGCCTGTTTATTATCCAAAACAATTCTATCATTATTAATACAAGTCTCTATAAATTCCTTATCTAGCGGAAAATCTAAATCTGATTTTCCTATAATATCATAAATTCCTCTATCATTATAGAATTTTTTACAGGGTTTATTTATACCAATATATTTTAAATGTTTATCTTTATAAAATATTATTTCTGGTACATTATCGATAATAGTTTGTAGTACATTCTTTTCAGATATTATTTTATTATTTTTTACCATAACTTTATCCTTCTATATCATTCTTTTTATTATTTATACCCAAATATAGCAAATTTACTAACGATAAGTTAAATTAATAATCTTTAGTCTATGAGAATTGCTAATATGCATATATATTATTAGTGATTCAATTATAAATCTTATAATAATAGTAAAGTTTATTAGGGGGTGGGTCAATATGAAAAGTAAAAAATATACAGTATCAGTGGCAGGCATACTTTTAGGAATAATTGGTTTTATATTTACTCAACTTTGGTTTATACTTGGTATGGGAATTGCATTATGTATAGCATCTTTAGTAGTCAGTGAGAAGTAATGAACCATAGGAGGTTAAGTATAATGTTTGTAGATTTAATAGATATTAGTAATTTTATCACTAGTATAAGCTGTTTATGATAAGTTATTTGAATTATCCACATCATATGATATTATAAAAAGCTAATCAATTGATTAGCTTTTTATGTAAGGATACTATACAACATATATATATACTGACAAGAAATGAAATAAACTTCCTAATAATATAAATATATGAAATATTTCATGAAAACCAAAACATTTAAAGTTAAGTTTCTTAGGTTTAATTCCGTATATTATACCACCGATAGTATAGAAAACACCCCCTAATATTAATAAAATGATACCTCCTACAGGTATTGAATTATATAATGGATTTATTATGAATACTGATATCCACCCCATACCAATATAAATAATTGTTGAAATCCATCTAGGACAATTGAACCATATCATTTTGAAGATAACTCCACAGATAGCTATAGTTGTTACAGTAACAAATAGTATCCATCCCTTGTCACTTTTTAAGCTTATTAAACAAAATGGTGTATATGAACCTGCTATTAATATGAAAATCATAGCATGATCCAATTTTCTTAAAAATACAATTACCTTTTCAGACGCAACAACTAGATGATATGTAGCTGATGCAGCATATAAAAGTATCATGCTTATTCCAAATATTATAACAGCGGTTACATCTATAATAGAAGAACTAGATATTGTAGTTTTTACAATTAAAGCTAAAAGACCTATAAATGATAAAATAGCGCCTCCTAAATGTGTAAATCCATTAATAGGTTCTCTTATGTATGTTTTCATATATTACCTCCACCTCATTATATAATTAAATATACTAAAATATCGGTCAACCGACCGACTTATTTCAATTTTATATACAAAGTAATTAATTGTCAATAAATATATTTATATTTAACATAAAAATAATATAATAATTCATTATGGTTACTTTATATATTAATATTTTATTTTAAATGTTTAACCTTATTCAGTGTGGGTATATTTATTATAATTAAATTTATAAAAGGGGTGTTTTATATATGAAAACTAATAGTATGTTTTGTTCTTTAAGTAAGAAGTGTAAAGAGGAGTATTCTAAAGAGATAAGTGAAAAATTAGCTAGAGAAGAAGAATATTTAGAGGAAGTATATAAAAAAGAGTTAACTGAGAAAAATAGTAAATAATAAAAACTAGCTAATATTAGCTAGTTTTTATTATTTACTATTTTTACCTAGATTTATTTTTATAAAATTAATCTATTCTTTGATTAATTTAGAATTATTTAATTTCATAACATTCTTTATAGCATATAGTATCATTGCATATCCAATAAATATACATAATAGTATTACAATCCAAGCTATTAAATACCCCATCATATCTACTATCAATCCAAATACTGATGAACCTACTGCAAATCCTAATGCAAAAAAAACATTTGTAACTGCAAATATTGTACCAAAGTCCTTTTTACCAAATAGCGATCCTGTTATAAATGATGGTGCTATTATATATGCAAATACTGATAATCCTTTTGAAGCGCCGTATAAGTATGCTAATACTGGAATTCTAGGTGCAACTATTAATGATATGCATGCAATAGTCGCCAGTATGCAACCTATAATCATAGACTTTGTCATACCTAGTTTATCAAATAATGCTCCTCCGATTAAGTTTCCACCTAAAGAAAATAATGCAAATACTGAGCCTACTACACCTAATACTGAATAATCAAATCCAACACTTTTTAAATATGCTGAGTATTGCATAGCTAATGCAGAAACATATATTCCAATAAATACAAAACCAAGCACATATATCCAATACTCTTTCATAGATTTGACCTCTTTAAATGTATACCCAAAGTGTTTATTCTTATCTTTAGTAGCATTAGTATCATCAATTTTTTCATTGTCTTTATTTGTCACCTTAATGGTTTTATTTGTTTGATGAGGCATATTTATTAAGAATAATGATACTAAAACTCCAACAATCAATGACATAATAGCAAAGTTTATATAAGCTTTACTTGGTCCAACGGAAGCTATTTGCTTAACTACCATCTGTTGTAAAAATATATTTCCTAGCGAACCTCCAGCAAAAGCAATACCTAACGCTTTACCTTTTGTTGTATTATCAAACCATGCTGTAATTAAAACTGGCACACCTATTGAAGAAATTGCAGCAGTGCCAACTTGAGCAATGGAATATCCTATATAAAATACTGGGAGTACTTTAGCAATACCTAATATAAATACTCCTCCAGCTGATAAAATTGAACCTACAATAAATATTAACTTTGCAGGTAGCTTTGAAAATAATTTTCCTATGGCTGGAGAAACTATAGCAGACACAAATGTACCAATTGTAAATGTTAAAGAAAAAGCTCCGAGACTAAATCCAAATTTTTCTACAATTGGACCTATAAACTGAGGTTGTATGTTAGATGCAACACCAAATGGAACTGCTTGCACAAGTAAACAGCCTAATACTACTAACCATCCTTTTAAATTATGATTTTCTTTCATGCTATATGCTCCTTTTTTAATATAATATTAAGTTTTTAATAGTTGAGTGATTTTTACTTTTGATATTTTGTGTATAGCATAAAAATTTTATTCATATTGTAAAAAGATTGGTTTCTGATATATTTAATCCTGTGTTATTGTATAGCTCTAATAGGCGATCCATCAGCATTATTAAATTTCAAATGTGCCTCAACAAGTAGAAACTTATTCGGTAATGATTTAAGATTTGTTAAGTTTTCTATTATAAGTTTATTTCCTTTAAATAGGATTTTATGAATATCAAATTCAACTGAACCATAGCTATCAACTTAAAAATTATCAGGTTCACTTGCGAGGTGCAAATTTAATTTTATTAATTGTAATTATATATCCCTATTGTTCTATACAAATAACCTTCCAACAATTTACTTGCCCTATGATAAATATTATAGTCATCCTCATTTATTGCATCTATTTCATCTCCATCTTTAAAATAAGGAACTTCAAGTTAATATCTCTCATTATTCTTCTCGTATCTATGAGTGCTACAACAGCTCTATTTTTCACTCTATATAAGCATAGTTTATTAATTATATTTATATCATTTTTAAGTTCTTGATTATTAGTTATATTATGTATAGATGTTATAACATCAGTTATCCCGTATAAATTATTTTCGTCATAAGCTTCCCAACGACTACTATTTTTATCAAATAACTCCTTGTCTATGTCGTCTGCAATAACACTAGTTAGTGCTGAATAAGAGCTATTAAAATAATCTAATTCACATGAATTTAGAGTAGTAAAAATTTCTATTCTCAAGTCATAACGCTATTCTTTTTACATAGCTATTTCCTTTTTCCTGTTGTTTCTATAGAATTGATTAATTTACCATTCATCTCTGAATTACTATTATTGACAATTTTTTCTCCAATTTCTTTATCCTCAATATTTTTTTCAACCTCAGAAGGTGTTTTATCTTTAGTTAATGAATTGTATTCTTCAATAGTTCTACAGCCATAAAAAAACGCCATCATCATTGCAGAATATTTTTTATAAAAAATATTATTTAAATCTAGTTATAGCAACAAAACCACAAATATTACATCTGTGGTTTTGTTGCTATAACTAAATTTATTCTGTGATTTCGGTCGTTATTTTAAAAGTTGCATCTCTAAAGTGAACCCGGTAATATTAAATATAGTGTTTTTTAAATCAACTTTTATATATTTAAGCAACCTATACCAAATACATTTGGACCTGAATGGCATGCTACACATGATCCAATTTGGAAAGTGTATACATTTCTTGGTGATAATTCTTTTTTTACTCTGTCAATAAATTCATCTCTTATAGACAAATCATCTCCATATCCTATATATATATCTTTATTAGTACAATCATCACCAACTTCTTTTTTTATTTCAGTTATAAGAGCAGGCATTATTTTTTTACTTCCTCTTACTTGACCTTTTTGCTTTACCAATCCATCCTCAATTTTAAGAATAGGTTTTATATTAAGAAGAGTTCCTATTGCAGCTTTAGTACCAGATATTCTTCCTCCTTTTTGTAAGTAGTCTAATGAGTCTACAGAGAAATATATGTGTACTTTTTCTTTATACTCTTCTAATTTATTTATTATAAAGTCTATATCATGACCTTCACTTGATAATTTTGCAGCTTGTTCTATTAGTAATCCTCCAGCTAAAGATACTCCAAAAGTATCAAAAATATATATATCATCACTTTCTATATCATTCTTAGCGATCATAGCAGACTGATATGTTCCAGATGCCGCGGAAGATCCTGCCATATACAATATTTTCTTGCCTTCTTTAAGGTGTTTATCAAATATATCTTTAAAAGTAGCATATGTTACTTGTGAAGTTGATGGCATACTTTCAGATGTTCTTAACATTTTGTAAAATTCATTCGTATCTAAGTCTACTCCTGCCTTATATTCTTTGCCTTCAAATACTATAGTTACTGGCAATACTTCTATTTCTGGATATATATCTAATAATCCATCTGGTAAATCATTCATTGTTTCACATATTATTTTTATATTGCTCATATTATTAACTCCCTTATTTCTATTTAAAACATGTAAGTCCTATAAAACCTGGTCCAGAGTGAGAGCACATTGGTGGATTTATAGTTATCTCTATTATTTCTTTAGGATTAAATTCTTTTATAACTAAATCTTTCAGTCTTGCTCTTTCTTCTAGATTATCTCCACAACCAATAGCAATTGTTTTATTGCTAAAATCAGATCCACAAGCTTCTTTTGTATATTTTATTATTTCTGGAATTATTCTCTTATTTCCTCTAACTTGTCCTTCTTGGAATATAAGTCCATCTTTTACTGTTAGCATAGGTCTAATATTTAACATATTAGCTATAAATGCCTTACCATTAGATATTCTACCACCTTTTTGTAAGTAGTCTAATGAGTTTACAGACATCGATACAAAGACTCTTTCTCTTAATTCCTCTAGTTTTTTTAATATTTCATCTAAGTTTTTACCTTCTTTAACCATTCTAGCAGCATAAAGCACAAGCATACCACATCCAAAAGATATAGACATAGAATCAAATATATGAACGTCTCCTTCTACATCCCTACTAGCGAAGACACCTGATTGATAAGTACCTGATGATTTTGATGAGCCTGCTATATAAAGTATAGTTTTACCCTCTTTCGTATATTTATCAAAAACTTCTTTAAATTCTATATAAGTAGGTTGAGATGTTTTTGGCATATCTTTTGATTTTTTCATCAGTTCATAAAATTCTTCGTGCGTTATTTCATTTTCTTTAAATTCATTTCCATCAACTATAAGCGTTATAGGAATTATATCTATATCATACTCTTTAGCTAAAGAGTATGATATATTGGATATTCCATCACATATAATTTTTATATTGTTGTTTTTCATAGTATATCCTCTCAGATTTGTTTTAATATCTCTTGTTTAAAATTTATAAACATAAATACAATTATAACACGAATGATGTTTTAATATAAAATATTTTTGACTGAATTGTAGTTTTTTATCAAAAACTTTTTATAAAGTATTTTTAATAAAAAAAAATATATATATTGTATATAGAGGCACATAGTGCTATCCTAAGTAGATGAATATATTAAAAAACTTAATAAGGGGGATATTATGACCAAAGATATGACTACTGGTAATCCAGTAAAATTAATTTTATTATTTTCTATACCACTCCTTGTAGGAAATGTATTCCAACAGTTTTATAGTATGGCAGATACTATAATTGTTGGTAGATTTTTAGGGGTAAAGTCGCTTGCAGCAGTGGGTTCAACCGGATCTTTAACGTTTTTAGTTATGGGATTTGTAATGGGGCTTAGTTCAGGATTTTCTGTTTTAATCTCACAAAGATTTGGCGCCAATGATGAAGAAGGTGTAAAATATGCTACTGGAAATGCAGTTATGCTTTCTGTAATTGCTACTATTATAATAACATTTATTAGTATTATGGCAGCAAAACCACTTTTAATGCTAATAAAAACGCCACGTGATATAATGAACGATGCATATAGCTATCTAATAGTAATATTTACTGGAATTTCTGCTACGTTTTTTTATAATACTATGTCTACTATATTACGTGCTCTTGGAGATAGTAAAACACCATTATATTTCTTAATAATAGCATGTATTCTTAATGTAGTATTAGACTTAGTTTTTATAATTATCTTTAAAATGGGTGTATCTTCAGCTGCTCTAGCTACTATTATATCGCAAGGCGTTTCTGGATTATTATGCTTAATATACACTTCTAAAAAATTTCCAATATTAAAACTAAGCAAAAGACATTTAAAGTTAGATAAAGAAATTTGTAAAAGGCATTTATCAATAGCTATTCCTATGTCATTGCAATTTTCTATAACAGCAATTGGAACTATTATACTTCAAGGTGCTATTAATTCATTTGGTTCCTCAGTTGTTGCAGCGAATACTGCGGCTATAAAAGTAGAACAATTTGCTATGCAGCCAAGTGTTACTTTTGGAGTTACAATGGCAACTTATGTAGCACAAAATTTAGGTGCCGGAAATATTGATCGTATTAAAGATGGGGTTAGAAAATGTACGATGATAAATATTTTGATAGGTATCGTTGCTGGAATTATACTTACTATTTTCGGTGAATCTATTGTTAGATTGTTTGTATCAGGCTCAGATCCTAAAGTTCTATCATATGCAAAACAATATTTATCAATAGAAGCATTTTTCTTTATACCACTTAGTTTAATATTTATATATAGAAATGCTCTTCAAGGTATGGGACATACATTTGTGCCGATGATGGCTGGTGTTTGTGAACTAGTAGCACGTAGTATTGTTGCTTTTACATTACCCTCTGTAATTGGATATTTGGCAATTTGTATTGCTGGACCTATAGCATGGATTGCTGCTATTATACCATTATTAATTGATTATAAAAAGAAAGTTAAATATCTTTCTAATGAAATAGAATGTAATACAGTTGTAAATAACTAAGGGCTATGATTAATCATAGTCCTTTTTTTCCAATTAAAGTTAATAATATTGTAAAATATTATTGGATATTGTAAAATATTTATTGATATACTTTTAATAATTAATCATTAACTATTTACATAATCTAAATTAATTTACAGTTTATATAATAATACTTGTTTAGGGGGGATTTAAGTGAAATTCATTTATTATGTTAAAAAAGGTACCAAAATACTATTAATCGGCAGAACAAATAATATAAATTTAATGGCATTAGAGTTAAATACAATGGAAGAATTAGCTGGCGGAAGCTTATACTATATGTATACACCAGATGCTGTTACTAATGAATATATATATCTTTATCTGGTTAATAAATATAAATTTGAAATAGAATACACAGGTAATAGTTTACCTATTATAAATACTGATTTATATAACTTTGAATTAGAAAAGAACTTTGAACGCTTCACTAGCGTACGCAATATTCATCAAAGTTTAAAAGTGCCTAATTCTAAAGATATGATAAAAATTACATATTCACAAGAGTCTAGGGAGCATATAATGCTTAATAGAGCCTTAATTTTAGAGCATTCAAAAAAATATACTGACATTGATGGACATATTGAGATATTAACGCTTCAGCTAACTGAGCAAGATCATATAATAAAGAAAAATGAGAAGGATAATATGTTTAGCAATGTATATAAGCTAAATGCATCTTATAGTGAAACACCTATTATCATTGCAGAGAGAATTAACATTGATGGAGAACTAGTAAAAGAGGATTTAGTAACGGGTACACTTAATATAGCTGACGGTACTATGAATCTTACTTTCTACATAGATAAGATGATGTATATAAAGGATATTTATGGTAAATGTTGTGACATAGATCAAATGACAAATGCTTATAAAAATATTACCAGTGCTCTGAGAATAAAAAATAGACTGCATGGTATGTCTGTAGTAGTTTAAAAATATGTAAGGCTCATATCTTAAATAGATATGAGCCTATATTGTATAATAGCAGTGCTCAGGAACAATCCATTTTATTGTCTCACCAAGCAAGTATATTTTCTTATCAATTACTAAAATTGCGCCGTTATTACTTATTGAGTAAACAGGCTTTTTCTTTTCTGTAATTGCCCTAAGTATACTTATATTTTGATTTTCTGTGTTAGTAAAATGAACTTCAATATCAAAACTATTAATAATATCAAGACCAGTACAGTATGAATATTCACTATAATCCTGATCTTTTGAAATATGAAACTCTTTTATTTGAACCATAGCTCCAGCACTTGAACCAATTATAATGTTATCAAACTTTTCAAATTCTTTAACTAAATTATACTTTTTGAATTTATCCATCATTTTATCAGGGTATCCTCCCGTAAAAAATATGATATCACTTTCTTCAATTTTATTTTTCATACAATCAATACTATCTATAAATTGATTTAGCCAATTTATATTATCTTCAACTATACCATATCTCTTAAATGGATTTACAATTTCTTGATAGTGAGTTCCATTTTTACTATTAAAATATTTATTCCAATCAAGTTCATTATTTAACCAATTATCATCATATGAAAAAGGTACAACTAATACTTTATGTTCACTTATTATAATGTCTTTTAATGATTCATAGCACCAATCTTCATCAAAATTGTACAAACTAAGCAATAAGTTTATCATTCTGTCCCTCCTAATTATAGTACATACTTAATATTATATCCTTTTTACTATAATTAAGTTCTTAAATTAGAATTTTTCTATTGTCAAATTGATCATATCTAATAGTTCATTCTCTTCTCTACTTCTCACTAATAAAACCTTATCCCCCATAGCATCTGATAGTACTTTTGGTACATTAACATCAAACAAAATCTTATCTTTAAATCTAATTTTTATATCTTTTAAAGAATGTTTGTATTTTAATTCATTCCTTCTACTTATATAGCCAACATTGTATTTTCTATCAATATTAAAAAATGATTTATCGTATATTATCATATCTGCCCATATAGTATATACATCTATATCATATGTATAATTAATAATATCAGGCATATATGCCCCTGGTGCCCTCATATTAACTTCAAGGCCTACTAAATCACCCTTTTTACCTAAACCTTCTTTATCTTCATCTAGTCTAAAAAATTCAAAATGAAAAAAACGACTTCTAGTATCAAATGCTTTAACTGCCCTTTTTCCTATTTCTTCAATGTCTCTATCTTTTATTGGTTGACAATAAAAAATAGCTTCCTGCTTTTCATTTACACAATCCATTATTGAATTCATCATTATGTGACTCGAGGCCACTAATATATTTTTATTAGAATCTGTAATCCCATCAAATGTTTCAACATGTCCATTAATATATTCTTCAGCTATGTATTTAACAGTTCTATTTCGCTGATTAAAGAAAGAGCGCACTTCCTCATAGTTGTTTAACTTATATGTAGAGCTTGCTCCAACCCCATTATCAGGTTTTACGATTATAGGGTATCCAACACTAGTAGCAAAATCTATTAGTGTTTCGATAGATTTTACAGATATATATCTAGCAACAGGAATTCCTGCTTTTTTATAAATATTTTTCATTTTTGATTTATATTTCATATCTGACATATATTCGATTTTTGTTCCGGTATTTATATTAAACTTACTTCTAAGGGTTGCCTCCATTTCTAGCCAATATTCATTCTGTGATTCAATCCAATCTATTTTACCATACTTACTTTCATAAAATTTACAAGCATTTTCCACTTCTTGATAGTTCTCTAAATTAGATACTCTATAATACTCTGTTACTGAGTTTTTTGTTTCATTGCTAATTAAATTATAATCGGCATCTCCAATTCCTAAAACATTTACCCCTCTATCCTTAAGCCTTGAACAAAAATTATGAAAATAAAGCGGAAAATGTGGTGAAATAAATACAACATTCATATAACTCCCCCCCTAATATTTATATAATATTTTCAATAAAGTATGGTAATTGACTTCTCCACCAGTTCCAATCGTGGTCAACATCAGCCCCCCATATATCAACCCATGCATTTATATGCTTACTATCAAGTATATTCTTAATCTTATTTAAACTATAAGTCATTTCATCTTCCCAAGCTCCACTACCACAACATATTATAATTTTATTTTGTCTATATTTATTTACAAACTCATGATCCTGTGACATATTTGATAAATATTTAATTGGTGAATTTCTATATACTAAATCATCACAGTAGCTATCAAAAGCAAAATCAGTATCATAATATCCACTTAGACCTATACACCCATTAAATATATCTGGTCTTCTAAACATAAAATTAACGGCATGTGTTGCTCCTAATGAGCATCCTGTTGTTAATATTCCATTAGCATAATACCCATTGCTATTTTTATTAATTTCAAGGATCCTTGGAACCAATTCATTTACGATATAGTAGTACCATTGTTCATGCATATATATTCTATGCCCCTTGTCCCCAGTAACATTAGACCAAGTCTCCTTATCTATGCTATCACAACAAAATAGTTGTACATTTCCACTGTTTATAATATGCTCTATACTGTATACCATATTAAAGTTTTCAAAATCATAAAATCTACCATTTTGTGCAGGAAAAACTAATATTGGTTTTCCACTATGACCATATACCTTATACTCCATATCTCTATTCAAACAATAACTATATTCCTTAAAATAATCAATCCTCATTGAATCATCCCCTTTTTAAATATTATTGTCGTATAAAATTATAACACATAAGTAATGTCATATTCTGGTATATTAAAATATAAATTTAATTTTATTTAAAATTTTTCTTACATGATTACTCTTTATCTAATTTATAATAAAAACAACCTGAATTAATTATTATAATTAATCCAGGTTGTTTTGGGGTTATATATATTAAAGTTTAATCGGAGAGCTTATTTAGTAAAATGTCTTTCTAATAAACCTAAAAATGCTTTACCGTGTCTAGCTTCATCTTTACACATTTCATGTACTGTATCATGTATTGCATCTAATCCTAATTCTTTAGCTTTTTTAGCTATTTTTAATTTACCTTCTGTTGCACCATACTCTGCCTCTACTCTAGCTTTTAAGTTAGCTTCTGTATCTGCTACTACTACTTCACCTAATAATTCTGCAAACTTAGCAGCATGTTCTGCTTCTTCAAACGCTATTCTTCTATAAGCCTCTGCAACTTCTGGATAACCTTCTCTATCCGCTTGACGGCTCATTGCTAAGTACATACCTACCTCTGTACATTCACCTACAAAGTTAGCTCTAAGACCTTCTAATATTTCTTCATCCACACCTTGTGCAGTACCTATTCTATGTTCATCTGCCCATATCATTTCACCTTGCATTTCTTCAAACTTCTCAGCTCCTACTTTGCAAACTGGGCAAAGTTCTGGTGCAGATTCTCCCTCATGTATATATCCACATACTGTACAAACAAATTTTTTCATATTCTATTCCTCCTAATAATATATCTTATATAAATTTTTATTATCTTAAAATTTATTGTTATTTATTTATAATCTATATATATCCCAAGATAATTATGTTAAAACATTTTTATTTAATATTTTATTATTTTTATTAAAACAGCTATATTGTATTTATATTTATTATAGTATATTTACAATTTTACCGTTAAAACTATAGACAAAGTATAGAAAAGGACTGATTATATTGAGTTATGAACAGATATTAAAATATTTGATTTATGTTTTGTATTTCTTGGCTATAACTATTATAGTATATGGAATAATTGTTCAATACATTGGATTTTTAAAATCAGAATTTAAATCTAAAAATAGAAAGTTAGCTACAAATAGCATTATGATTCTTAGAAATTTCTTAGGTACTTATATTCTATTTAGCTTAGAAATTTTAATTGGAGCAGACATTATAGAATCTATATTAGACCCTAGTGTTAATCATATTTTAAGTTTAGCTGCATTAGTTATCATTAGGACTATAATTTCTTATTTCCTTAATAAAGAGATTGAATCTAATAAAACTGAATTGCATTAAGGAAGGTATTAGTATGAAAAATAACAATAATTATAAGTATATAATAGCCATCAGTGGATTTATATTATTAGCTACAGTTTTTAGTATAGTAAATAGTGTGAGTGCTATATTATTAGCCCCTGTAACAACAGCTAGAAACTTTACATTAAGCGAATACTCATTATTATTCACAATCAGTGCAATTACTATCGCTATATTCTCTCCTATTGTTGGAGCCTTGATAAATAAAATCAATATAAAAATAATTATGAGTATAGGATCTATATTAGTTGGGATTGGATATATTTCATATGGCTTTGCAGTACATATTTATACCTTTTATGTTATAGGTGTTATTGTATCTATAGGTATGTGTTGTATCACGACTATACCTATATCTACAATGATCAGTGATTGGTTTGAACCAAATAAAAAAGGATCAGTAATGGGAATTGTTTTTGCCGGTATAGGAACTGGAACTTTTATTTGGATGCAGTTAGTTTCTAATATATTAGAAAAGTATAGTTATAAGTATGTATACTTAGTTTTAGGAATAGTAATACTAATAGTATCACTTCCTATTAGTATATTCATTGCTAAGAGACCACCTTCAGTTTATAAATTATCAAATGAATATGAAGCATCCAATAATATAAGTAAAAAGACAAGATTTAAGTCTATTAAAAGTATAAACTTGCCTTCTAGTTTTATAATTTTAGTAATAGGGCTATTTTTAATGGGAATTAGTTTTGCAGGAATAAAACAGCATGTCCAGTCCTATTTATCTACACTTGGTTACTCTCTTAAGTTCAATGCTAATATAGGTTCTACCATTGCACTAGTTAGCCTTATAACAAATATTATAGCAGGATTTATATTTGATAAGTACAATACCCAAAGGGTATTATTTTCATTTGGAACCATCTGTATTTTTAGTATTATATTGTTATTTTTAGCTGACATACCTTCTATTGCATACTTATTTGCATTTTTTTATGGTATGACTATGTGTATTGCATCTATTTGGCCAGCTCTTGGAATTAGTAAAATTTCAAATAAAACTAATTATTCTATTTTATTTGGTTTTGGCAATATGTTTTATACATTAGGAGCTTCTATCGGTCCGTTTTTATCAGGTCTTATTGCAGATACTAGATTTGGATATAAAGGAGCGTGGACAATTTATTTATTTGTTACTATAGCTTGTTACTATATGTTTATAAAATCAGTCAAAGAACACTAATATACTAAAGGTCATTGTTTTAAACAACGACCTTTTACTTATATTTAATCATCACTACATATACAAAACTTATTTTGTAATTCTATATATTCTTCATCACTTAAACTTTTTATAAATTTATTAAAATGATTTTCATTACAAAAATACCCAATTTTATTTTCTAGGTGCTTGTCTATTAATTGTTTATTGCAATACAAACATTTCTTAATCATCATCATCTCCTCTATAATTATTAGCTATTTTTATATCCATACATATACGTCTTTAATAATATTACTTTGAAATAAATCTTTAAACTCGATATGAAGGCTTGTTAATTGGCAAGTTAATTTCTTTTTATCTTTATCATTAATTTGCAATTTATATGATTTAGTTATGCCAAGTGCAAGTTTTCCCATAGCAATTCTAAATAATTCATAATCTTTATCATACAATTTATATTTTAAATTAGATAATTTGAGTTTTTCAAACTCACTTTTTGCTTCATTACTATATTGCTTTATATCTTCTATTGTTTTAATTTTATTATTAATTTCAATTGAGTTATTACTATTTCTAATCAAGTAGTTTTTATACTCATTTATAATTATTTTGTGTATTTCATTCATTTTTTACCTCCATCTTATATTTTTATATTTGTACCCAATTATAATTTAGATATGACATTTTATTTAAAATATGATATTATCTTTTTATTTAAAAGATAATATCTGTAATTATACTAGGATGGTGAAAATAATGTTTAGCAATAGAATTAAGATAACATATAATAATGATTTTGTGAAAATAGTAGATAGAGGTGATATTAAAAACTTTAATTCATTAATAGACTGGATGGATGATTTTAATAATAATAGAAGATTAGCTTATTTGACTTTAACTGGAAGAGATTTAGGTAGTACAATTGTTTTAAATAGTACTAATATAAGATCTATAGAATTTATATAATACTTAGAATTTTTTATAAGATTCTAATTTTGTTAACTAAATACTTATTAGTTCTTTGGTAATAATAATTATAAAATATACTACTTTAAAGGAGTTAGTATATGAGTAAAAATAAAAAAATGAATTTAACAACCAGCGGACAGGTCCAAATGCTTCTTTAACTAGTAAAACAGATGTAAAGCAAAAAGATGCTACTAATAATCAATGGTGTTCAACTAGTAGGAAATCACCTGAAGTATATGGAGAAAACTGTTATCCTGAAAAACATCATAAATAATAAAATTAAGGAACTTCTAATAGAGTTCCCTTTTTGTTGTTTGTGATATTTTATAGATACCAAAAGTGTGATATAATAATCCTATATTTTTTTGATACCATAACAAATACTAAGATATAAATAATGAATATGGAGGTGTATGATTTATCAAACATTAAATATATTTAATGCTTTTGATATTTACTATAAAAATATGAAACATATAGGGATGAGAACAATAAAAACAGGTATAGGAATATTTTTAGCAATACTTTTATCTCCTTTGGTGGTTCAAACTCCACTCTATGCAGCTATAGCATGTTTAATGTCTATTCAAACTTCAGTTAAAGGCTCCATTGTTAAGGGACTTAGCAGAATAAAAGGAACGATACTTGGCGGAATTATAGGATATTTATTTACATATTTCCTAATGCCTAATAATGCATTTATATGTGCATTTGGAGCTGTTATTACTATATATCTATGCACCTATTTAAATATGAAAGATGAAGCAGCAATAGCAACCGTTACATTTTTATCTATAAACTTAGGTACTATAGAGATAAATTTAATTTATCATTCTCTTCAAAGAATAGTTGACAACTCTGTTGGTGTATTCATAGGTATTTGCGTAAACTACTTTTTAGCTAGACCTAATCATGCAAAGGATGTAATAAAAACACTAGAAGCTATTTCTTTAAATATAAATACATTTATAGTTCATCAGATACTAAGGAAGAAAAAGATCTACTTTGATATAGAAAGCTTAGAAGCATTAATAGAAACACTTGAAAAAACTCACTCTGAATATGTTATATCTAGAGACTATGAATATGTTGATGATATTAATATTGAAGATCAAGAAAAAACTATAAAAAATTTAATCATACTATGTAAAGAATTATACTTTCATATCCAATCTATTATTCATTTAGAAAAGAAGCTTTATTTAAGTAACTTTAATCATAGAAACTTGAAAGAGTTGTACCCTGATACTGAAATTAACTGGGATATAGATGATGTAAAGAGCCCTGTATTTAACTATCATTTAAGTAAGGTTTTGTCAAGATACTCAAAGTTAAATGAAGATTTAGTGAGAATAGGAATTGAAATAGATAATGATATTACTGATAAATAAAATAAAAATGCCCCCTTTTTAAGAGAGCATTTTTATTTTATTTAGTTATTTATTATTTGAGTAATTTCATATCTTTTTAATAATTTACGACATATTAATATTGTTAACACTTCTGCAAATACTATAGTTCCCCATATACCATTCATACCAAAAATGCTTGGAAGAATGAATATACCAACGCTAATAAACACGATACCTCTACTTGCAGCTACAATTATAGATGACCTTGGATCATCTATAGCCGTAAAGTATGATGATATTAAAATATTTGTACCATTAAATAAAAATGCTAATCCATATATTTTTGCTCCACTTGTAGCTATTTCAAGTACTGACTTACCATCCTTTAAAAATATATTTATTAATGGCTCAGATAATACGCTCATTGTAAGAAATATAATTATACCTATAATTACATTTACTATAGTTGAAGCTTTTAGCACTTTAAAAACTCTTTCGTTATTACTAGCTCCATAGTTATAGCTTATTATAGGTCTGACTCCGTCTGCAATTCCAAATAAAACCATATATCCTACTTGTGCTATATAATTTATTATTGAAAATGCAGCAATACCACCTTCACCTGCTAACTTCATTAGAGCTGTATTGAATAGAAACATAGATAAAGCATTTGATATTGAAGATACTCCCTCTGATGATCCATTATATAACATTGAAAATATCTCTTTTTTATCAAATTTTCCACGATATATATTAACCACTGTTTTCTTACTTAAAAAAGGTAATATATTTATAAGAAATGCAATTGAGTAAGATAGACCCGTAGCAATTGCAGCGCCCTTTATTCCCATATTAAATTTCTTTATAAGTAAATAGTCTAACGCTATATTTAAAATAACTGCGACTATCATACTTACAAGTGAAATATTTGGTTTTCCAATTGTTCTAACAACCATTTCAAATAAAAACATAACAGCTACAAAAACTACGAATAAAGAGATTGTTTCTATATATGTTGATGCACCTTCTAATAAAACATCATTAGCACCTAGAAATCGTGCAATATCTTTACTAAAAAACATTCCAAATAAAGTAACTAGTATTGATATACTTGTTAAAACCATCATTGCTGTTTTAAAAATATTTTCAGCTTTCTCACTTTCACCTTTTCCTAAGTTTATTCCTATTACACTTTGAGCACCTACACTTATTACTAATGCATAAGCCATTATTAGTTGTATATAAGGCTGAACTAAGTTTACACTCGCTAAAGCATTTTCTCCAATTATATTCCCTACGAATAATCCATCTATTATACCTTGAATACCAATAAAAATCATACCGATAATACTTGGAATTGTGAATTTAATGAAGAGTTTGCTTAACCTTTCTGTTCCTAAAATTGTTTGATCCATACTTATCACCTCCTAATAAGTATAAACCTTTGTGTAACACAAAGGTCAATCATTAATTTTCTAAAGGTATAGTTATTTCCATAAAATTGATAGTTCCTTTTTCATTATATAAAGCCCATATAAAACTAACAACCACTTCTAGTTCTTTATTTATATTTTCATTGTAAAAATTATTTATTATGGATTCTATATAGTCTTCTATTTCTTCCATTGTTCCTACAAATTTTATTTTTATAAATTTTCCTTTATAAAGTTTTGTAACTATTCTATCACTCTTGTCTAATATTAAATTATCCGTATCTTTTTTATTAATTGCGATATATTCTTTATTCTCTATTAGATTACCTTTACTCGTAGCTTTGTATATAATCATCCACGGCTCTAGATACAAAGATCTTAACTCTTTCTTCTTTTGTTTTATTTTTCCATTAATCATATATTCTATTGGAATATATAATATTTCATTTTCTTCTTTTACTATTTGTAGTTTATCAAAGTCATAAATGTTTTTGTAGTTTAAAATTTCATTTAATATTCTTTTCTTTTCTCTTGCCTGATCTTTTATCTTCAATAAATGCTCTATTTTTTCGTCTATAGTTTTTTCTTGTAATTTAATTAACTCTATATAATTTTCGGTACTTCTATTAGATATAGCGTCTTTTATACTTGTAAGTGGTATTTCAAGATATTTAGCATCTAATATTAAGTCTAATATTTCCATTTCTTTAATTGAATAATACCTATAACCATTCTCCTCATTAACTATAGGTTTTAATAAACCAATTCTATCATAGTGCCTTAATGTTTCTGATGTAATATTAAATAGTTTACTCATTTGTCCAACTGTTATTAGCCATTCCATATAATATTCTCCTATTATTTATTCGCAAAAAGTGCAAAGAATTATTTCTTTGCACTTTCCTAGTTAACATATTAAAGTTTCTTTACAGTATAACTACTTTATAAAATCTACTACTTGTTTATTTCCAAAGTCAACAACAGTTTCACTTAATGTACTCTGTGCTAATATTCTACCCTCTCTTATTGAGTAGTATACAGGTACTTGCCTTCTTATAGCTTCAAATCCATTTTCAGCTGGTAGTATTATCATATTCCCTGGTTTACCAACTTCTATCCCGTACTTATCAGTTATATTTAATGCTTTTGCACTGTTGTTAGTTATCAAATCTATAGATTCATTTATTTGACTATATCCCATCATTTGGCATACATGTAGACCCATATGTAAAACCTGTAGCATATTCCCTGTTCCTAGTGGATTCCATGGGTCCATTATATCATCATGACCAAAACATACATTTATTCCAGCTTCTACCATTTCTTTTACTCTAGTTATACCTCTTCTCTTTGGATATGTGTCAAATCTTCCTTGAAGGTGTATATTTACAAGTGGATTAGCTACAAAACTTATACCACTCATTTTTAATAATCTAAATAATTTATACGTATATGCTCCATTGTATGAATGCATTGCAGTTGTATGACTTGCTGTCACTTTGTGTCCCATATTATATTCATAAGCTCTTGCTGCTAATACTTCTAGGAATCTAGATTGTTCATCATCAATTTCGTCACAATGAACATCAACTAAAACATCATATTTTTTAGCAAGTTCCATCATCTTATTTATACTTTCTACTCCGTACTCTCTTGTGAACTCAAAGTGAGGTATTGCACCAATTACATCAGCACCAAGCTTTAATGATTCTTCTAGGAGTTCTAATCCATTTGGATATGAAAGTATTCCTTCTTGTGGGAATGCTACTATTTGTAAGGTTACATAATCTTTTAACTCTTCTCTTAATTCTATCATAGCTTTCATAGCTATAAGCTCTGGATCTGTTGTATCAATATGAGTTCTTATAAACTGAATTCCATTTGCAACTTGCCAAGTAATAGCTTTTCTTGCTCTAGTTTTTACATCTTCAATACTTAAGAACTCTTTTCTTTCTGACCAACGCTCTATTCCTTCGAATAAAGTACCACTTTCATTCCATCTTGGCTCACCAGCTGTTAATGTAGTATCTAGGTGAATATGTGGTTCTACAAATGGTGGTACAACTAAAAATCCTTTTGCATCTATTATTTCTATATTTTCAACGTCTATATTACTTTCTATTTTAGTTATAATTCCATTTTCAATTAATATATCCACTAAGTTATTTTCATTTCTTAATCTTGCATTTTTTATTAACATTTTATCCTCCTAAGATACTTGCTATGATTTATTAAATAGATATTACATAGCCACTTTGTCTTCTAAATCATTATTATTTTTAATTTCTTTTTTATTGTTTAGCTTTGTTAATACTACATAAGTTATTACTGCTGTAGCTACTGAATTAATAGGTGTTATTCCAGGTATTGTATATGCACCTATTACTCCTGCTAACCAAGCTATGATTGCATTTATATTTACACTATTAAATTTAGCTTTATTAAAATCTATGTACTTTCTTTTGTTTACTATAAAGTAGTCTGCTATTATAACTGCTCCAGTTGCTGGTATAAATGAGTTTAACATATTTAACCATGCCATAAAGTTGTTATACAAGAACATTGCTAATAGAGTACCTACAACTCCATTTATGATTACCATTCTACTTTTGGGCTGTTTTGTGATATTTGCAAACCCTAATCCAGATCCATATAATGCGTTATCATTTGTAGTCCATATATTTAGTCCAAGTATTATTATTGCTGGTACTATTAATCCTTGTGCAAACATTACTTCTGATATATCAGCTTGCCCAGTTGCCATTGCTCCAATTGCTCCAAAAGCTAACATTAATGAATTACCTATTAAAAATGCTATTACTGTTGTACTTACTGCAGTCTTTTTACTATTAGAGAATCTTGTAAAGTCTGGTGTTAACGTTCCACCACTTATAAATGTTCCTACTACTGCTGCAAGTGCTGCACTCATTGTCATAGTTCCGGTTGGTTCTATAGCCAATAGTCCTGTAATTCCACCTACATCACCTATAGCTTTTCCTGCTGATATACTACCTAATATAGCTATTGAAGGTACTGCTATCATACTTAATATTGTTAATGACTTCATCCCAAAGAATGCAGTTGCTGTCATTAGTAATCCTGATACTATTACTAGTGTCCATACATCAATACCTGTAACTTTTGATACCGGTATTGCAAACATTGCAACTCCAACTCCAAACCAACCTACTTGAGTAGCTGATACTAAGAATGATACTAAGTAAGAACCTTTTTCACCAAAAGAATATCTTGCTAATAGATGAGTAGATAATCCTGTATCTCCAGCCATATAAGCTAATAATCCTGTATATATACATAGTATTATATTACCAAATAAAACTGCTTTAGCAAAGTCTCCTAAATTAAGGCTAGTTCCTAAATCTCCTCCTGCTAGCATACTTGCTGAGAAAAATGCAAATCCTAACATTACTACTAACATTGATAGGAAACCTTTCTTTGCATTTTGAGGTATTGCCTCTAGTGAAAAATCATGATCTTTGTTTTTTGTGCTCATTTTATATTTCTCCTTTTCTTTTTAAGTACCTAAAAAGAAAAAGCCCCTTGTAAATACAAGGAGCTCAGTAGTTAAGTAAAACTATATATTATTACAATGATAATTTAAGCTTAACTAATTATTAATTCTATCCGAATTCCTTGTCAGTTTCTCTGAACTGATTTAAAGGTACTATTTTGTTGTTAAACTTAATTTATCATAATTGTCGAATTTTGTAAATGTTATTTTTAAATTATTAGTTATTTATTATCATAAAGTTAATTATAACGTTTGTATATATTACGATTTTCATTTTGAGTATTATCTAATTCACTCCAATTTATCTTTTTCTTTGGTTTATATTTGATATTAGCTATAATAGGGTAATGGTCGGAATATTTTACATTTTCAATTTCATATCCAGTTGAATACATATATTCAGTAGTCATAAATAAATAATCAATTCTCACATATTTTGGTATGAAAGTATTCTTATTAGCATATCCATGATACTTACCTATATCTATAAAACCTTCTATTTTTAAAGGATCTTGGTTAAAATCCCCAGCTAGTATAACTTCACCATCTAAGTCTTTTGAGTACTCTAATAGTTCCTTAACTTGCTTTACTCTTTCTTTTCTATCTAATCCTAAGTGAACATTAATAACATTTACTAATTTATCATTTATATTGTAGATAGTATGTAAGGCTCCTCTTGGCTCTGTCTTACTTGTAAGTGTTATATGATTACTTTCTACAATAGGATATTTAGAGTATGTAGCTAACCCTGTGGATGCAATTGGTATGTCTATATTAGCTACAAATTGTGACTCGTAGTTTCCTAATTCACGAAGTAACTGGTGATGTGAAAATAAAACTTCTTGTAAGCATATTATATCTGAATCACTTTCTTCTAAGTAATTTATTATTTCTTCGATCGAATACTTATCTTCAAAATCCTTTCCTCTATGTATGTTATAGCTCATAATAGATATTTTGGCTGTATCTTTTACAGATTCTAGGTTATTACTTACAGCTTCATCTTTATAGATATTATAAATTTTTTTATGTGTACCAGTAAGGGGTTGATTAGATTTTTCTAGAGTAAATAACACGACACACATTACAATAGCAATATTAAATATATACAGTAATATTTTAATTCTTTTATTCATATAAATTTCACCTTATCTTTTTGTTAATATTATCTATCTATTTTATTCAAATATTTATTTTTTATATCTTAAATATATAATTTAAATATATTTTAATATTAAATTAATATAATGTTAATCGCACTAGTTTTTTACCTATTTGGTTATAATAAAATAGATATAAACTATTTTGAAAAGAGGTAAAATATGAATAAATTTAAAAGTATAATTTTTATAACTCTAATAGTATTTATATTAATACTATCAGTAGGATGTTCTAATAAAAATGATTTAGAGAATAATCCTCAAAAACATGATAATAAAGTAGAAGATGTTTTAAATTCTATAAATACTCCTGACTATTTATCTATTACAGAAACTAATGAATTTGTGAATACACCTATAAAAGAATATGTTGCAGATGAATTAAATCCTGTTAAAGATAAATTAGAAGATGGTTTTGTATTAACATACCCTTTAACTAATAAATTACAAGAAGTAATATTTATAAAAACAAATGATGTTAAATCGGTTAATGAAGCTTTAGAAAATCTTATTACTAATAATTTAAAATATAAACAATTTGCTGACGGATATGGTTCTGAAGAAAATATAACTATTATGGCTAATTCTATTTTAAATAATAAAGGTAATTATGTTTACTTTATAGCTGCTCCTAAAGCTAAAGATATCGAAAATAAAATACTTGAAATTATAAAATAATTATAAAAATATAAAATAGGACATATATAGTCCTATTTTATATTTTTATAATTAACATTTTCTTACATTTCTAGATTTTTTTATTTTTGTTATTTTACTTGGAGATTGCTTTTTTATAAATTTTATATATTTAGTTATCTTTTCATCGTTTTTTAGTTTATCTATAGTGTCCAATCTTATTGCAAGTTCCTTATTAGTATATAGCGCATGTATTTGTTTATGACAATCTTCACATAAATAACTTATGTGTTCCTCTTTTCCACCTTCTTCTCTAGGTAATAGATGGTGCTTAGTTAAGTTAACTACATTTCTTTCACATAGTTCACAATTATCATTCATTGTCCTCTCCTTATAGCTCTAGATATATTTAAATAAAGGGTATACAACATATTGTTGTATACCCTTTATACTACTATTAATCTTGGTAATTATTACAAGCACTATTAGCTACAGAAACTGCATTATTAACTGCATCTAATGCTTTTTGTACCTCTTGTTTATTATTTGGTTTTTCTACTGTACTCATTGCTTGATTTAATGCGTTTTTTACACTTGATAATTGATTACAAGCACTTTGTAATTCTTGTTTTGCATTTTTTTGCATCTTAGTCACCTCTTATATTATATATGTACTTAATAATGGTACATATATAATATTGGTAATGGACTAATATATTATTCACATAAATCCATTTATTCTATTTAATATTTTTCTTCAAATTCATATAATAGGTTCTAAATAAAGAAGTTACTACAATCACGCCTAATGCAATAGCTCCACTTGCAAGAATTACATTCATACCTGTAGTTACCGCTAGCCTGTAGTCCCCTTCAATTAAATAGTACATTGTATTGTATAAACCAAGGCCAGGAATTAAAGTTATAATTCCTGGTACTACAAATAAAATAGTCGGTTTTTTCATTTTTCTTGCTAATATCTCGCATATTAATGCAGCAACCGACGCTGCAATAAAATTTGAACTTATCATATCAAAATTAATTCTCATCAATAATACATATATAGTCCATGATATCATTCCTACGGCACCTGATATATATAAGGTCTTCTTTGGTGAATTTAAAAACACTGCAAATCCAACAGCTGCTAAATATGAAAATATAATGTGTATATATAGTGGCATTGTAATCATTATAATAATCCTCCCCACTTAATATATATATTCATTGACATACCTACGCCTACAGCAATAGCCGTAGCAATAATAGCTGCATCTATTGCTCTCCCAACACCAGACATTAATTCCCCTGAGACTAAATCTCTTATGGCTTTTATAAATGGTACTCCTGGTAATAGAGGCATTATTGATCCTACAATTAACATTTTAGGTGTTTGTAGGACTCCAAACTCAACAAGTCCCACTCCAAAAAATCCTATTACCATTGATGATATTAAAGTCGCAAATACTGGTATTGTACTTATTTTTTTTACCTTATCAAATATCATCATTGCCATAACTGAAGTTATCAATGTAAGCATAAAGGTTATAAAATTATCTCCTCCAACTAAAACTGCAAAACTAGATGAACCTATTGCTGTCCAGATGTTTGTTGCAATTGGAGAATGAGGTGATTTTTCATCTAAGTTTTTTAATTCCTCTATTGCTTCCTCTATAGACATATCAATTTGACTAACAAATTTTCTAGAAAAATCATTCAATAAATCTACCTTATATAAATTAATGCATCTATTTTCTATTACTTTCATAAACGTATACCCATCAAATCTATCATCAGAAACAATTATCGTATTAGGAGCCATAAATACATTTATATGTGAAAATCCTCTAGATTTACAAATTCTCTTTACTGTATCATCTACTCTGAACGTTTCTGCACCATTGGCAAGCATTAGTTGACCTACAAATGTAGCTAATCTTAATACATCCTTTTTATACTTATGATTAGTTTGTTCTATCATAAATACCATCCCCCGTCCATATTTATTTTGTCAAAAATACATTATACCATTTTGTTATAAATCTATAAAGCATATTTTACAAAAACTTATCAGATACTCTATTCCAAAATTCATATCCATTTATTCTTAGTAATTTAAGTTTAGTTTCTGATTTTAGAATGTCTATTTTTTCTAATTCATTAAATCTAAATTCTTCTCCATCTACAACTACTAATGTAGAATTTTCAAATCTATGATTAGGGTAAATAGTTATAATCGAGTTAATAGACAAAATAATACTAGATGTAAATGATCTATATACTTTTGTGTTCATTGGTGCTATAGGTGTTAGTTGAAACAGTTCAAGACTTGGGTCTACTAAACTTCCTCCAGCAGAATAGTTATAAGCGGTTGAGCCTATCGGTGTTGATATTAACATACCATCTCCACTAAATCTATGCATTTTAGTTTGATTTACTTCTAAGTCTAAGTGGACCGTCCTTGAAGCTATATTTTTTATTACAACCTCATTTATAGCTGTTATCTCAGTACAAAAATACTTGGTAAATATATTTGCTTTTATCAAATTAGAGTCTTGAATAAAGTAATTACCTCCTTTATATTCACTAATAAACTTATCTAATTGGTCTGGGTTTACTTCAGCAAAAAAACCTAAATGACCTGTGTTTATTACTATTATAGGTACATTGGGAAAGTTAAATCTGTGCATAGTTCTTAAAAAAGAACCATCGCCTCCTATACATACTAATAACTCTGTATTTTCTTCTATAGTATTACTTGTTAAAAACCCCGCCTCTATAAGCTTTTCTTTTAGTAGTTGCTCTGTACTTATGGATTCGTCTACATCATTTGATGCTATAGTTATAATTCTATTCATCTTTTCTCCTTGTATAATTATATAATGTTTTAATTAGTTTTCCATTTTTAAGGACTTTAAACCAATAAAATCTTTTTTAACGGGAGTTAATCCATCTGTATATTGAACATATCCCAATACTCACTTTTAATGTATGTTGAATACTAAATCTATTAATATTAAACATACTTTTTATTGCACCTTATTACTAATTATTGTAAACTTATATATAATATTTAAAACGAATAGGAGATTATATTGTATGAAGAATACTAATTATATATCATGGGATGAATACTTTATGGGAGTGGCACTTTTATCTGCTAAAAGAAGTAAAGATCCAAGTACTCAAGTAGGGGCCTGTATTGTTAGTGGTCCAGACTCTAATGGTTTAAATGGAAATACAATTCTTAGTGTTGGTTATAACGGACTACCTGCAGGTTGCTCGGATGATGATTTTCCTTGGGGAAGGGATGGGGATTTTCTAGATACAAAATATCCTTTTGTAGTTCATGCAGAGCTTAATGCAATATTAAATGCTCAAGGTAAGTCACTTGTAGGTTCTAAGTTGTACGTTGCACTTTTCCCTTGCAACGAATGTGCTAAAGCTATTATTCAAAGTGGTATAAAGGAAATTATTTATTTAAGTGATAAATATGCTAGTACAGATATAGTAAAAGCCTCTAAGAAAATGTTAAAAGCTTCTGGCATTAAATTAACTCAATTGAAGCCTCAATCTAATTCTATAGAGATTTCATTTAATATAGATTGTATATAAAAAACTAATGCCTAGTATTTGTATAATTCTAACTATACAAATACTAGGCATTAATTTTTTTATATATGGCTTTCGATTTCCTCTACTATATTATATATGTTTCTTCCTACTACAACTGTATTTTTCTTATTGAATAAATTATTTAGATAATTATAATATATCCCCGGGGTTATAATTCCATTTATTGCTATAATATCTAATCCTACAGCCCCTATAATATTATCTGCTAACTTGACACAGTTTGTTATTAATACAAAATATGTTTTAAAATAACCAGATTTAAATTTATATAGCGTAGCACCAGTTTCTAAATATAATAAGTTTGTGTAATCTGTATATCCAGTAAAATTATTTTTTTCTGCATCACATTGCCATCTTACGCATTCTTTTTTTAATAAACTTATTCTTTTTTCTACTGCATCGCATTGATTTTCATTTAATGACAATACAAAGGAAACTAAATGCCTACTTTTTGTAACATAGTCAATATATTTATATCTATCTACTTCTATTAATACACCGTCACTAATTGTTTCAAATAATCGTTTAGATTTATCGTCATAACTTCCATAACAATATATCTTGTCTTTATAACAAATATCGATATGTCCAAATCCATTAGCACATTCTTTACCTAGATGAATAAATACTTCTAATTCACCAGTTTTATCATAATTATTTTCTACAAGTACTTCAACTGAATTGACCTTTAATGATTCATTAATTTTTTCAAGAATTTTCTGTGGTAAAAACGCTGTATAAATAACAGGTAGTCTTATTTTAAACCTTCTTTTTAAATTGTTTCTTATTTTGTTTTTGTCAAATACTTCCTCTATAAATTCATTAAGATGAGTTAAGCCATATAGTATTAAATAAATTCCTGCCATTTTAAATAATAATGGTCTCGATCTTATCGGGTGCATTATTAATAATAAGCTAAATGATAAAGAAACTATTGTACTTATAGTTGAAAATATTCTTAACTTAGCTTTATTATTGTGTAGTATAATCATAGAAACAAATTGAGCCATAAAATTTATAAATGCATATACCCCTGAAATGAATACTATAGAAACTTCAATTACCTTCATTTCATATTTAACAATCATCCCAAATATTATATATAAAACTCCCGATAAAAGAGATTGAACTCTTTTTTCATTTTTATTAAATATATAAGTTAGTATTGATAATCCACCTACACCTATACTAAACGTTGGTATTATCCAACTTATTATAGACTCTAAGTATAGTGGCTCAAATAAAGTCAAATATCCTAGAATAATAATTAAAACTGCTAAAATCAGCATAAATATAGGGGAAATTGATTCTTTAATCATCTGTATCCTCCCTTCTTAGATATTAAGAGTAAATTATAGCATAAAATAGCCTACAGATATAGATTTAAACTAATCCAATCTTTAGGCTATTTTTAAATTAATTCCTCTATTCTTTTTGCTTTACTGGTAATATTATTATAAATTCACTACCTTTACCTAACTCACTATTTACCCATATATCTCCTTGATGAAGCTGGATTAGCTGGCGACTTAATGTTAAGCCTAACCCACTCCCCCCATACTCCTCAGAGGTGTTAGAGTATTCTTGTGAGAATCTATCAAATATGGAATGATGGTTTTTAGGATCAATACCTATACCATTGTCTTTTACTGATATTTTAATAGTATCTCCTAAATCATATATACTTATATTTATAAATCCATCTTCATTAGTGAACTTAATAGCATTAGATATTAAATTAATAATTACCCTTTCTATTTCAACCTCATCACACCAAATGATTTTTTCCTCTATATGTGGATCAATTACTAATTCAATATTTTTTTTAGCAGTTAGTTCTTTCATTGATAAAGCAACTTCCTCTACTAAGTATACTATATCATACTCGTTTATATTTAATTTATAAGAACCTGATTCTATCTTTGATGTATATACTATATTGTCAATAAGATTTATAAGTCTTCCACAGTTTTTCTTTATTGTTTTCATATAGTAACTCATCTTCTCTTTTTTTATGTCTATACCTTTATTATTCAGGTTTTCTATTAAGTTTTGAGTTGCTGAAATTATATTCAATGGTGTTCTAAGTTCATGAGATAAATTTATAAAATAGTTATTTTTATATTTTTCATGTTCTAAAAGTTTTAAATATAATGCTTCATTTTCTACTAGTTTATTATTTAATTCAACTGTTCTTTGTTTAACTAGTTTATCAAGAATTTTAACTCTGTTCCAAATTAAAAGGACACTGGTTATAAATAATAATACATACATCATATATGCTATAGGTGTACGCCATGGTGGACTAGCTATTGTTATATTTATACTTGTTGGTGTACTCCAATGTCCACTTGAATTCTTCGCTGAAACATTAAACGTATAGCTTCCTGCTCTTAGATTTGTATAATTTGCCATTTGGGCATCATCTATAACTATCCAATCTTTATCTAAACCTTCTAATTTATATGCATACTGTATTTTTCTTGTATCCTTGTAATCCGGCAAGAAGAACGTAAATTGAAGTTGATTTATATTGTAATTTAAATTCATCTTATTTTTTATACTTATATTTCCTAAATTACTACTTATTGACTCTATCTTAACTGTAGTTTTAAATACTTTATCTTTTATGTTTTTAGGATTGAAACTAGTTAATCCATTTGTTCCCCCAAAGAAGATTTCTCCAGAGTTACTTTTAAAGTAAGAATACTCATTAAATTCATTCCCCTGAAGTCCATCTGCACTATCAAAGTTTGTAAAAGTTTCTTCTTTAATGCTAAATTTTGATATTCCGTAATTGGTACTTAACCATAAATGCTCTTCGTCTTCAAACAACGCACTATAAATAAAGTTATTTGGAAGTCCATCTTCTTCTGTGTATATAGTATACTCTTCACTTTCTTTGTTAAACTTTATTAACCCACTATCAGTAGATAACCATAAGTTATCTACCTTATCAGAGTTTATTGATGAAATATTTGTGTAATTTATACTATTATTTTTATCAAATTTGTTATATAATTTTACTCTATTCTCTTCTTTATCAAACCTTAGTAAACCATACTCTGATTTTAATGCAAACCACAATGTGCCATCATAATCTTCATAGATATCTTTTATGTCTACTGATTTGATTCCTTTGCTTCTTAAAACTTCTGAGTAATCTTTAAATGTATTATTTCTGTCATAAGAATATAAACCTTCTCTGGTTCCTATCCAAAGAATTCCATCTTTATCTATGCATAAAGTTTTAACATCATCACACATTAAACCTTCATCTTCGGTGTATATAGATATTCTACCAGTTTCTTTATCAAACATATTAAGCCCATTTTGAGTAGCTATCCAAATTTGATTATCTATTCCTTCTATATCTCTTACTAAGTTATTACTTATATACACCTCTCCATCATAATCAACTTTATCATCAATCCTAATTATTTTATCTTTTTTCCTGTCAAATATATTTAATCCATCATATATTGTACCTATCCACAATAGACCATCTTCATCCTCATATATTCCTGATAAGCTTTCAGAGCTAAGAGAGTTATTATCTGAAGGATCTGATTTATAATAATTAAATAAATTCTCAGGATTAAATAAATTTACACCTTCTCTTGTTCCTATCCAAATAGCTCCGGATTTTTCTTCGGCTATACAAAACGTATCATTACTAATTAAGCTTTTAGAGTTATATATGCTAGAATTATACGTAATGAATTCATTATTTTTTTCGTTTAGTTGGGCAAATCCATAATCAGTTGCAATCCAAACCATACCTCTGCTATCTCTCATTACATCTCTAATTAAAGCTCCTGGCATTTTATTCAGCTCATTAGGCATATATTTTTCGACTGTTCCAGTTTCTAAGTTTAACTTATTCAAGCCTCCATAATATGTACCTATCCATATAAAATCTAGATCATCAGCATATAAGCTATAAATAAAATTATGACTAATACTTTTTATATCATTATCTTTAGCTAAATATTTCGTAATCTTTTTTGTTTTTCCATCGATTTTGTTAAGTCCATTTCTTGTACCCACCCAATAGTTACCATTACTATCTTCAACTAGTGCATATATGTCCTGATGAGTTAAAGAGTTTTCCCCATTAGTTGAATTATACAATCTTATAAAGTTATTATTTATTCTATCGTATTTATTTAATCCATCTTCAGTTGCAACAAGTACTTCTCCCTTACTAGATACCATTATTTTTCTAATTCTATGATGAGATATATTACATCCATCTACATTTGGTAAATATCTTGTTATTTCACTAGTTTTAGAATCAATTTTATTTAATCCAGTTGATGTCCCTACCCAAATATTTCCATTTAAGTCTTCTTTTATATCTGAAATTAAGTTACCACTTAAGCTATCTTTTTTATTTTTATTACTTTTAAATACTGTGAATTTATTTCCATTGTATTTATTTAGCCCATCGTTAGTTCCTATCCACATATATCCTTTACTATCTTGAATTATTGCTTTTATACTACCTTGAGATAATCCATCCTCTATTGTTATTTTTTTAAAGTTTCGATTTGTATTGCTCATCTCTGCATCTACTTTTTTATATAATAAGCTAAATGCTAAAAAAATGGATAGTACTACTATTGTTGTTTTCCTTCTTTTAATAATCATGTCCTTATCCCCAATTAAGTCAATATTAATTATGCTTCATTATACCATTTTTTTCTATTTTTTTCTATTTTTTTACATTTTTATTTTTTTTAACACAAAATAGCTAGATAGTATTACTATCTAGCTATTTTGTGTTATTTAATATATGATTTTAAATTATTTAATTCATCTTCTGTTGGTCCTATTTCTCCATGAAAATCAATTCCTTCTTTTCTAACACCATACTTTCTATAACCATTAAACTTATATTTACATTTTCCTCTAATTATTTCAGAAACTTCTTCTACAGTTTTTTCATTATCTAAATTAGGAGCAATAACTGTTCTTACCTCATAAAGCTTATCGTTTTCTAAAAGGTAGTTTAAGTTTTTTAATACTGTATTATTGCTAAGACCTGTAATTTTAATATGCTCTTCTTCATTTATACTTTTGACATCTAGCATAAATTTATCAGTAATATCCACTAATTCCTCATAATTAGTTAGGTCTATGCCTCCATTAGTGTCTACAAAGCAACTTAGATTCAATTCATTCTTAACCTTTTTAAATAATTCTATTAAAAATTCTGCATTTAAAGTGCATTCACCACCACTTACTGTTATACCTTGTATAAAAGGGCTTACTTGTTGTATTTCATTGAATAACTCATCAACACTAAAATCTTTAGTTTTGGGAGTTGATAAATGTTTACATTTTCTAATACAACTATCACATTGAACGCACTTATATTCATCCCATGTAACTATTTTATCTCTTACCTCTAGTGCATTTACAGGGCAAACCTCTATACATCTTGTGCAGTTAATACATTTGTTAATAGTTTCTGGGTTATGGCAGTAAGTACATTTAAAATTACATCCTTGGAAAAATATAGCCGTTCTATTTCCAGGTCCATCAATACATGAAAATGGAATTATTTTATTAACAATAGCCATAATTAATCCCTTAACCTTCTATCAAATGCCTTACCACTATATTTTTGATTCATACCAAATACTGTGGCATTATTTTTTACTGCTTTACCTTCTTCTAACTGTGCAACTTCTGACTTTTTAACTAGGTATCCAGTCACACGAACAACATCGCAGCTATCAGAATAAACTGATATATATCTAATACCACTATTAAATGCTCCATCAACAACATTTACAACAGCTTCTAGGTTGTTTTTATACGTATCTTCAAATACAAATATATCTCCTATTCCATTGAAGAAATACTTATGGAATGGTGCTGATTGTAATATGTGTTTAAATAATTCTGGCTCTTCTCCTACTGGTATTCTACACCCTGGAGAAATACCATGATCAGAGTTCATTCCTACTTGAGCATGCATTACATGTCTTCCATTAAAACATGTAGTATACTTTGATTTATATGAAGTAACTACTTCATTTATTTTTTCTATTATTCTTAAGCCTAATTCATCAGCTTTTTTAGAATGTCCAAATCTATCTTTTTGATCAGTTGCATCTAATAGATGATTTACAGCTTCAGCAAGACCTACCATACCGAACATCCCTGTAAATAATTCTTCTTTTATAAAACCTTCTTTTACAAGGAAGTTTGATTTAAAGAATGCTGATTCTTCTAATAAAAACCTTACTCTTTCATCTATATAATCTAGTAACTTTAAAGATACGTGAGGTATTTTATTTTCTATAAAATCATCTACAGAATCCGCTTCTTTTGCTAATTCGCTTATCATAAGTCTACATAGAGTGTGTCCACCCCCACCTATTATAAAACCATTATAGCAACTTGCTAGTGCATATCTTTCAGTACCAAAGTCTTTAATATCCATTTCATGATTTGCAAAACTCGGCTTAGCTGTTGCTAGCGCAGTATCTGCACATAAGTTTATAAATTCTTTTGAAGTTAATTGTTTATCATACTTTACAGTTAAATTAGGAACTGCACATTGTAATTCTTTCATAGCTTTAAGAATCATTCTACCAGCTTTTGAATCTCTAGGGCCTAAATTAGCATGAACAAATGAGTCCGTTAATGTTCTATCTATATGTTTTAAAAATAACTTTATTGCTTTATATGCTTCTTCTTCATCTGTTACAAATGGATCTAATAATTCATCTAAATTACCTAAGTATACTGGATATGACGTAATCGATGGTACATGCTTGTAAAATATTAAAAGTGTATTTGTAGCTTCCCATATATCAGTAGGTAAGTCTAAATCTAAAAAATCACATCCATTTTTCATTAATAATTCATAATCAGGGATAATGTATCTAGGTCTATAAGGAGCGTTACCTTCAAACATATTACAGATTATATTTTTATTAAGTAGTTCTTTTGTTTCTTCGTCTATATTAAGTACATCTAATGTATTTTCAGCTTCTGCAGCTAATTGTAATACTTGTTGCTTATAATTTAATGTTTCATCTTTAATAATATTTAGTACTTGTTGCATAAATATATCTCCCTCATATTTAATATTTATTTTATTGATTCTAATTTATATAACAGTTTGCTATACTGTCCTTTGTTTATTGATATAGTTTTCCTATTAACTGTAATTAAGTCTTCTTCTTTAAGAACTTTTAAATTTCTATTTATTGTTCTAATAGAAAATCCTAATAATGAACCTATTTCCTCTCTACTTTTTTGTAAAAGTAGCGTTTCTTCATTGTTATTTTCATATGTATTGATTAAATAACTAATTAAAGTGTAAATCGCAGGATAAGCTAATACTTCACCTTTGTTTAATGATTGTTTATACATACTACTTGATACAAACTTTAATACACATAAGGTTAGTGTTTGATCTTGATTTATCCATTTTATAAAGTCATCTACATTTATTTCTATCATTACACATTCACTTATACATTGTAGAGTAGATGAATAGAAATTTTCATTTGCCATTATTTCCATAGCTCCAATGTAAGCTAAAGATTCTACTTGTGCAAAGTTGTATATAAATCCATTTTCAAATTCATTCTTAACTTCCATTTTACCTTGTAAATTAATGAATATCTTTTCTATTTTTTTTCCTTTTGTTGTTATAACTGTAGATTTTTCAAATTTTACAAGTTTGCATCTGCTTGCAGTATCTTTTGGTATATTGTTTATAAAATCTTTTACATCTTTATTTATTATTTTTTTATAAAGTATATCATTTTGCATACTTCGATTGCTCCTAACAATTAACTTTAATTTATATTTATTCTATCATTTCTTTTTAAAGTAAAAAAGGACATATGTCCTTTTAATTTAAATTTACTATACTTTTTTTGTACATATCTTTATTAATTAAATAATTTAATTTCTTTATTGTTCTTATTCCTAAGAATATAGCAAGTATAAAAGTAGTTGTATCCGCAACTGGTTGTGCAAACATAACCCCATATAATCCAGGCTGCATTGGATATATAACTAGATTATCTAGCATTTTAGGATAGTTATTTGCAAATATTTGAGGAAGTGTTAGTATCATAGGAATAAAGAATAATCCTTGTCTTCCAATTGCTAAAAAAGCTGACTCCTTAGCTCTACCCATAGCTTGGAAGAATGCATTCATTATTAATACACAAGCTACAGCCCCTAGCATGTAGCTTTGGGTTTTTAGACAATTTACACCTAATTTAATAACTTCTTCATCCTGTGTAAAAATACAAATAAAATTTTCTGGAGCTATATTAAATATAATAGTTGCTAAAACTCCTACAAAAACACCTATCTTAAGTGAAAAAATAACAGCTTCTTTTACTCTTTTATACTGTTTTGCACCTACATTGAATGCTGTAAAAGGTAGAAATGCTTGAACATATCCTTGTAACACTTGGATAACCATTGAATATATTTTATTGCATATTCCTAATGTAGCAAGTGCGGCTGGTCCGAATGCTACTGCTGCACTATTTAATAGACCAAATGCAGCTGATGTTAATATTTGCATAATAAACATAGGTGCACCAATTTTAATTATGTTTTTAATTATATATAGGTCTTCCTTTGTTCTTTTTAATATGCTATTTTTATTGATTTTTATAACTGATTTACCTGCTATATAATAATGTAGTATAAATATCGTTGAACATCCTTGCGCAATTACAGTTGCTATTGCGGCTCCGCTTACACCAAGACCTAATCCCCAATCAAACATAAATATAGGGTCTAAGACTACATTTACTACTGCACCAAGTATTAATGTAGTCATGGACTTTTTAGCAGCACCTTCTGTTCTAAGTAGATTATTGAACACCATATTATTAATTGAAAATAGGCTTCCAAATATTAAAAACTTACTGTATTGTACTGCATAATTCATTACATCTTCAGTTGCACCCATAAATTTTAAAATATCTTTTAAAAATACAGTTCCAAGCGTTGCTGTTAATATAGCAAGAAAAACACCTAGTATTACCGATATACCTCCTGCTCTATTTGCCCTTTCCTTTTCTCCTGCGCCTAACATTCTTCCTGCAAAAGATGACGCTCCAATTCCTACTAATTGCCCCATAGCTAATATTATTAAGAACAAAGGAAATCCAATAGATACACCTGCCATTGCGCCTGTATCATTTAACATACCTACAAACATAGTATCAATAAAGTTATATAATGCATTTACCATCATTGCTATAACTGATGGTATTGCTAATGTCAGTAGTGCTTTACTTACTTTTTCCTCTCTCATTAGCACCATTCTGATTTCTTGTTGTTTATCATTATTCAATTTTACCACCCCTAATTTTATAAACCAGATTTTAAATCAAATCCTGGTAATTCAATATCATTTGTAAAGTTGCTTTGTATTGCTTCATCTCTTAATACTGCATATAGCTCTGCATAAGTAGATTCTATATATGGATTTACATAGAATATTCCTAATAGTCCTAATGTTATACTTGATAGTATATTCCAACCAATAAAAGATAAATCTAATATAAATACATTCCACTTTTGTTCATACATCATATGTCTACTTAGTTCAAAAGCTCTCCTTCTATCTATTTCTGGATTTTCCGATAATATATATGGGATCATCCTATACTCATAAGATTTTATTATCCCTGGTATAACTAATAATAATGACCATAAAAATATAAATATATCCATAAAAAACATAGTTATGCCAGGCTTTATAAACTTTGATTTATGAAATAAAAAGAATACATCACCTATATTGCGCTTTTCTTGTCTGATTCCCATAAAAAAATTATTTTTCCCTATTTTAACAGGGTTCAGTATGACTACTCTAAGCAATGATGCTACAAGCATAATACCTATCATTACAAATCCAAAAACTGCCAATGATAATCCTGATATCATACTATTAATTGCATTAAATAAACTTAGAAAAAATGTTGCTATAATCCCATTGGATGTGATATTAACTATTGTATTTTCATTTTCTATAATTTTATTTCCTAAGTTAAATTCATCGTTGCTTATATGTTCTTGGGTATTATATATAGTTGAATCCTCTATATACACTGTTTGATTATAGCTTATTTTATTATTTGCATAGTTATTAGCTGAATTATAGCCTCCATCAAACACTGTACCTATTACATATACAATTAAGCAAACTATCACTGTCTGTTTATATGATTTCTTAAAATTTGTTTTTGCTAATTCTTTTAGATACGCTCTTTCCCACATATTATCCCCCTTAATATATATTTATTTTCTAATAAAAGCATATTATATATTTTTTACAACATCAATAAAATAATTAATTATGTATCCTAATTGATATATTTCCATTTATAGTAAATAATAAATTTGATATACTAACTAAGGTAACAACTATACAATAGTTTAATATTAGGAGGATTAATGAATAGTAACTTATTAAATAAAAGTAACTCACTTAAGATAATCAAACTATCTATCGGAAGCTCAATTGCTACTCTAATTGCATGGTTTCTAAACTTACAATACGGGATGTTCGCTGGAATAATTACTTTATTGACAGTAAAAAACACTAAAAAAGAAACACTTAATGTTGTCCTTGGAAAGGTTTACGGATTTATACTATGTACAGTTTTATCTTGCATATGCTTTAACACCTTTGGTTTTAACTTAATTGCTTTTTCTATATACACTTTTCTAATTATTACACTTTGTTTTATATTAAATATTCAATATGTAATGGCAATGTGTTTAGTGATATCATCTCATTACTTGCTTCAAAATAGTGTATCTATTAATATGATTATAAATGAAACACTATTATTTATTATAGGTGCTTCTATTGGTGTTATTATAAATATGTACATACCAAGCAATATTGATAAAATATATAATAGTCAATTAAATCTTCAAGAGGAAATTAGAATTTTACTACTCGATATATCTATACTTATAAAAAATCCTTTTGAAGGTGATGAGTACGAGAAAGATTTAAATAAATTAAATAGTTTAATAGATAAAAGTACTATGTATATATATGAAAATATTAATAATAATTTATTAAGTGATACAAAATTCTTTTTAGATTATATAGAAAATATAAAAAAGCAAAGAGATATGATTAAGATACTATATTCTTATGTGTATAAATTAAGCTTCACTCCATCTCAAGGATATATTATTTCTGACTTTATATATAAAATAGCAAACTCCAGTTTAGATTTTAATACTATAAATGACTTAATTTCAGAACTTCAAACTGTGACATTAGATATTAAAAACCAACCTCTTCCTAACACTAGAGAAGAGTTTGAAAACAGAGCTATTTTATATTTATGCTTAATTGAACTTCAAAAGTTTTTAAATAGCTATATAAATCAAAACGGATGCTCTATATAAATAAAACAGGTATGAATTATACTTTATAACTCATACCTACTTTATTTATATATTTATGAAATCAAATTTTATCACATCAAATAAACCTTTATCTGTTAATTTAATTTGTGGAATTACGGGTAGTGCTAAAAATGATAATGTCATAAATGGATCTATATCTCTGTTTACATTCAATTTGTTATAAGCTATATCTAGCATATTATTTAATTTATCATTTACATATTCAACACTTTTGTCACTTATAATCCCTGCAATAGGAAGTGATAGACTATCTAAAATCTGTCCATTTGAGGATATAGATATCCCTCCACCTAGTCTTTTTACTTCTTCTATTACTTTCAAGATATCATTGTCATTATCTCCAACTGCAATAATATTATGAGAGTCATGTGCAATAGTAGATGCGATTGCTCCTTTTTTCAAAGTAATATTTTCAACTAAACCAAGTCCTATATTACCAGTATTCTTATGCCTTTCTATAACTACTAATTTTAAAATATCAAGCTTTTCATTATATTTAAATGAATCGTTTTCTATATCTACTTTTCTTATAACCTTTTCAGTTACTAAGCTATGTGGTAATACTCTAATAACGTTAACTATATCTTCCTTTAACTTAATATTTATATCTTCTTTTTCAATATTTTTTATATTTACAGTATCTACTACCTTTGTATTATTGGCTTTCGTTATTTCAAATAATGACATCTTATCTTTTGCTACAAGTTTACCTTCTTTATAGACTTTTTCTATATTAAAATCTTTTAAATTATCAACTATAAGTAAATCCGCTTTGTATCCAGGTGCTATTGCTCCTATGTTTCTTAACCCATAGCAGTTTGCTGCATTAATTGATGCTATTTGTATCGCAGTTATTGGGTCTAGACCATTTTTTATGGCCATTCTTACATTGTTGTCTATATGTCCACTACTTAATATATCTTGTGGATGTCTATCATCTGTACAAAATAAGCATCTATTATAATTAAATCCATTTACACCTCTTACTAATGTTTCTAAGTTTCTAGCAGCAGACCCTTCTCTAATCATTACGTACATACCTAATCTTATTCTATCTATCATCTCATCAACAGTTGTACATTCATGTTCTGTATTCACTCCACTTATTACATATGCATTTAATTCATCATTTTTTATTACTGGTCCATGACCATCTATAATTTTATTTTTACTACTCGCTAGTTTTAACTTTTTAATAATTTCCTCATCTTTATATATAACACCTGGATAGTTCATCATCTCTCCGAGTCCTAATACTCTATTGTTGTCAATATATTTATTCAAGTCTTCAGCATTTAAAATTGCCCCTGCATTTTCGAAGTTAGTGGCTGGAACACAAGATGGCAACATATAGTATATATCAATTGGTAGATTTTCGCTTGCAATTAACATATAATCTATACCATCAAGACCGCATACATTGGCTATTTCATGTGGATCTGCTATAACAGTTGTAGTACCTCTTGGTACTACCGCCTTTGCAAATTCTTGGGGTGTAACCATAACAGACTCTATATGTAAATGTGCATCTATAAGTCCCGGAGTTATGAATTTACCATCTAGTTCTATATTTTCTTCTCCCTCATAACTACCTATTCCTATAATAATTTCATTATCTATAGCTAAATCTCCACTTATTATTTCATGTGAAAATACATTTACTATTTTTGCATTTTTAAATACCAGTTGAGGTTTTTTATTTTTCATAGTTAAATCTATTAATCTTTTTATATCCATAATATCTCTCCACTCTTTTAAGCTAACTATTGATTAATTTAATAACTTTATCTGGAGTTAGTGGTATTTCATAGGCTCTTTTACCTAGTTTACTTGCTATAGCATTTAATATTGCTGGGGCAACATATACTATTACTGGCTCTCCTATTCCTTTTGCTCCAAATGGTCCATCACTTACTTCATCTTCTACTATTATTTTAGTTAAATCTATTGTATCTAAGGATGTTGGTATTAAGTATTTAGATAACTTTCCATTTTTCATTTCTCCATTTACAATATTTAAGTCCTCTAATAAAGTATATCCAAGCCCCATTGCAAATCCACCATCTATTTGCCCTTCTATTAATTGAGGATTTATTGCTTTTCCTACATCTTGTGCTACTACAGCCTTTAATATTTCTACTTCACCCGTTTTCTCATTTACCTCTACTTCTACCCCACAAGCACCGAATGCATATGGCCAGTATGGGTTTCCAATTCCAGTTTCTTCATCCATTTGTGTTGTATTTGCCACAAACGTAGCATGTTGAATCAACTTTTCTTTATCCAATTCTTTGTATGCAATCTTTAAATCACAGTTATTTATATCAAAACTAGTGCTTATTTCATCCCTTAATTTCTCACTAGCTATTTTTATAGCATTACCTGTATTATAAGTTTGACGGCTTGCAGCTGCAGTTCCTGAATCAGGTGTAATAGATGTATCCTCATTTATAAATATAATGTTATCTATGCTTACATTTAGTACTTGTGCACTCATTTGAGTCATTATTGTTTTTGCTCCTTGGCCTACTTCAGTTGCACCTACATATATTTCTACCTTTCCATCTTTATTTAGTTTTACAGTTGCATTAGATACATCAGGGAATCCATTTCCATATCCTGTACCATAAAACATTATCCCTAATCCAGTTCCTTTTTTGCTAAAATCTATATGTTTTCTTACTTCATTTATACATTTTTCTAGTGGAATACTTTCTTGTAGTATTTGATTAGTTGCCGTTTTACTTCCTTTTTTTAATATATTATTTAATCTAAATTCTACAGGATTCATTTTTAACTCACTAGCTATAATATCCATTTGTTGTTCATAAGCTATTGGTACTTGAGTAGCTCCAAATCCTCTCATTGCTCCACTAAAAGGATTATTTGTGTATACTGCATAGCTATCTATCCACACATTTTCTACTTCATATGGTCCTGTAGCATGAACTCCCGCCTTTCTTAATACATTTATTGCCCACGATGCATAAGCTCCTGTGTCACCTACAATATTTACTTTCATAGCTTTTAACTTCCCATCTTTTGTTGCACCTGTTTTATATTTCATTATCATTGAATGTCTTTTAGAATGAGCCAGAAATGACTCTTCCCTTGAATATGTTGTTTTTATTGGCTTTCTTAAGGCCTTAGCTGCTAATGCTAAGTGAATTTGCATCATAATATCTTCTCTACCACCAAATGCTCCACCTACTGTACAGTTTATTATTTTTATCTTATCTTTATCTATATTTAATGCTTCTGCTACTTCAATAACATCATAATGAGGATACTGTGTTGATATATATAGAACTATATTGTCATCTTCATCTATTATTGCTACTCCACTCTCTGGTTGTAAAAATACATGATCTACTTGAGGTACCTTGTATTCTCTTTCAACTATAACATCACATTCTTCAAATGCTTTATCAATATCTCCATTTCTAATTTTAAAGTGATGGACTATATTACTTTCATTATCATGCACCTTTATAGAATTATATTCCATAGCTTTTATCGGGTCAAAAACACCTTCAAGCTCACTATATTTAACATCTATTGCTTTTAGCGCATTTTTTGCTATTTGTTCAGATACAGCGACTACAAGGGCTATTGGGTCACCAATTCTTCTTACTTTCTTTTCACAAAATACTTCATGATCTTTAAATACTACTCCATGATGATTGTATGGAACATCCTTAGATGTAAATATTTTTACTACACCTTTAATGTTCATAGCTTTTTCTATATCAACTTCAATATAGGCATGAGGTTTAGTTGACCTTAGTGTAGCAGCATATAACATATCCTCTATATATATGTCTTGAGGGTAAATTGCACTTCCATTTACTTTACTATAAGCATCTACTCTATTTACACTTTTTCCTACAATATCCACTAATAATCTCTCCTTATTTTAGATGCATTGTATATTGCATCAACTATCTTATTGTAGCCTGTGCATCTACATAAATTTCCTGATATACTATTTCTTATATCTTCTTTGGTAGGATTTTCTTTACTATCTAGTACTACTTTTCCACTTAAGACCATTCCTGGAGTACAAAATCCACACTGTACAGCTCCTTCATCTATAAATGCTTGCTTTAAATATTCTTCCTTTACTCCTTCTATAGTTGTTATTTTCTTACCTTGTGCCTGGAAGGCCATAACTAAGCATGAGTTGGCTATTTCGCCATCTATAATTATAGAGCAAGCTCCACACTCACCTTCACCGCATCCTTCTTTAGTTCCTGTTAGTTTTAAATTATTTCTAATCACATCTATTAATCTATCATTTTCATCTATTTCCAAATTATATATTATATCATTTATATTTAAAGTAATTTTTTTCATATTTTATCCTCTTAATCTTTCTACTATAGCTTCATTTATTGCATTTTCTACTACTCCTTTAATTACATGGCTTTTAAAAGCGACACTGTGTCTACCTTTTAGATTTGTTCTTACAATTTCTTCTACCTTATTTAAAGCATTATCTATATTAAGATTAGTCGCTTCTTTTCCATTTAAGTACTGCTCTACTTCTTCTAGTCTTATTACTGTTTTACTTATTGCACCTAGTGCTATTTTTATATCATTGAATATATTATTATCTATATCTAAAAATACGCTAGCTGAAGCTTTTGATATTGCTAACGATTTCCTAAAACCCAACTTTGAAAATGAAAGTGACTGATTATCATTTGGTCTCTTTATTTCTATATGGGTTATTAGTTCATTATTATTAATATCTACTTTGTTCTTATCTAATAACAAATCCCTTAAATCTATTTTTCTTATTTTATTTATACTTTGTATTACAACTACAGCATCTAAAGCTAATAATGGTGGTATAATATCTGCACTTGGAGAATTGTTGCAAATATTGCCTCCTATAGTTCCTCTTGATCTTATTTGAGGTGAGCCTACTAAACTAGCAGCTTTTTTTAATCCATACAAATTATTATTAAATATCTCACTATTTATAATTTGATTAAAAGTCGTTCCTGCTCCTATTTTTATTATATTATCTTCTTCTATTATATTTTTAAGTTCTTTTATATCTGAAATATCAACTAATATATCTTTATCTAGCCTACCATTTCTCATATGAACTATTAAATCAGTTCCTCCAGCTATAATCATGGCATTTTTGTTAGTATCTAAGATATGAAGCGCTTCATAAACGGTACTTGTTTTATATGCCTCTTTTATCATAACCCCTCCACTTTTATTTTTATAAAAAAATGGCTACCTAAATAGCCATTTGAGTAATATATTTTATTCAACTATTGGGCTTAATATATCAAAATTATTTACATCTATAAGTCCTTTATCTGTTATCTTCCATTTTGGGCTTGTTGATAGTGCTAGGAATGATAGATGCATAAATGGTGCATGTAAGCTTCCACCTAAGTCTTTTTTTACTATATTTTCTAATCTGGATATTTTTTCACTTACTTCACTACCAGTAAGCTCATCTGTTATAAGTCCTCCTACTGGGAGTCTTAAATCCTCTAGAACTTTACCATTATTAATAACAGCTATTCCTCCTCCCATTTCTATTACGTGATTAACCGCTACAGCCATATCTTTTATATTAGTTCCCACTACTGTTATATTGTGAGTATCATGGGCAACACTTTCTGCAAAGGCTCCTTTTTTAAGTCCAAATCCTTTTACAAATGCTTTACCTATATTGTTGTTTCTACCATATCTTTCTACGCATGCTATATATAATAAATCCTTTGATATATCTGCTTCTACAATACTATTTTTCACCTTAGCTTCTTCTTCTAGGCACTCTGTTAGGTTTTGGTCTGGTATTGCCTTTATACATCTAACTACTACTTCTTTTTCACTACTATTTATTTCTAAATCTTCATGGGATATTTTATCTCTTTTTACCGAGTTTTTAACACTATTTGGATAAGTATATTTTGGTAAATTTATTAATAATTCGCCTTCTGCTGCTACTAATTTACCTTCAATAAATACAGCCTCCACATCCATTTCATTTAAATTGTTTATTATAGCAATATCTGCTACTTTAGCAGGCGATAATATCCCTCTATCTTCAAGTCCAAAATACGTTGCTGGATTTATAGTAACCATCTGAATTGCTTCAACTGGGTTTACACCTTCTTTTATTGTTCTTTTTACTATTTCATTCATATGACCTAGTTTTTCTAAATCTTCTGCTACCATATCATCTGTAGCTAATATACATCTTCTAGAATCTAATCCATCTTCTGTCACTGCTCTTATACAGTCTCCCATATTTCTTTGAGTAGATCCTTCTCTCATAAATACATATACACCTTGTCTTAGCTTTTCTACACACTCTTCTTTTGTAGTAGTTTCATGACAAGAACATTTTCCTCCTGTACATATAATATGAGCTGCTAATTCATTACCAAATAATTCTGGTGCATTTCCATCTACTACTTTTCCTATGCTTTTTGCATATGTTGTAGATGCTAATAAATCTGTTATTATTTCTGGAGTGTTTCTATATACATGTTTTGCATTGCTAAATCCTTGTAGCTCTCCTATACCTATTATGTTTTTGTAGTTTAATAAATCCTCCATATCCTTTGAAGTAACATCAACACCTGCTGTTTCTAAACTTGGACAGTCTGGTGTAAGTGCAGGGACTACAAGTCTAACATGATTTGGAACAAAACTAGCTTCATCAGCCAGAGCCTTCATTCCAATAGGACCAAGTGCATTACCTATTTCATGAGGATCTGCTATTAATGTTGTTGTTCCTGATGGTATAGATAATCTAGAAAACTCTGTTATAGTTAGCATACTGCTTTCAAAGTGCATATGAGAATCTATAAATCCAGGAGATAAATATTTATCTTCTACATCAACTACTACAGTATTTTCTCCTATTAATTTTTCACAATCTCCAACTAACAATATATACTTTCCTTTTATAGCAATATCCGCCTTATATACTTCTCTAGTTAATACGTTTACTACATTTCCACCATACAAGACAATGTCTGCATAATGTTTTTCACCCATAAGAGTATCTATCAACTCTTTGTATTCCATTGCTTGCTTTATATATTTCACTTTAATCCTCCCATACGTCTATATTATCAATAATACCTATAATAGCCGCATTTATTGATGAGTTATGTTTATTAGCTGCATTTCTTGCTGCTGTGCCTTCTGTATATATAACAAACTCACCTATACCCGCTCCTACAACATCTACAGCTATTAACGGTCTTCCATCATATTCTTGTCTAAAATTTAATGGCTGAGTTATCATTAGTTTACTTCCAACTAATGACTCATCTTTTCTAGTAGCCACAACTGTACCTATTACTTTTCCTATTAACATCTTTTCATCCCCTGTTTTTTTAATTTTTAACGTATTCAACCTCTATTTTCTTTTGATTTATATAATCTTTTGCTAATGGAGATATGATAGAATTTTCTGGTATGATTATTTTATCTTTACTAAAATTTGTTAATATATCATTTAAGGTTATTATTAATTTGAAATTAGTTCTTGGCTTTGAGTTGTCATTTTGATCTTGTATATTTTGAGCTTTATTGTCTATTTCATTTAATAATTTTATTATTTCACTTATTTTAGGATGATTTATAGGAACCATCACAAAAGCACTCTTATCTAATTCTTCACTTTGTTTTAAGTTCTCTTTGTTATTTAATTTTAATTTACTTTGGCGTGCTTCTTTATTTATGTTTGTTTTTTTATTATTAATTTGATAAGCTATGCTTTTGTAATCATTTTTATCTTTTTTTATTTTATTTTTCATCTAATTATTCTCTATTTAATAATACTCTCTCAACTTCTGAATGTGGTCTTGGTATTACATGAACTGAGTGAAGCTCACCAACATTTCTTGCTGCTTCACTTCCTGCATCTACAGCAGCTTTTACAGCTCCTACATCCCCACTTACCATAACTGTTACTAGACCAAATCCTATTTTTTCATATCCCATCAAGGTTACATTTGCTGATTTGACCATTGCATCTGCTGCTTCTACAGCTCCTACTAATCCTTTAGTTTCTATCATTCCTAAAGCTTGACCCATATATATTACCTCCATTAAAATTTATATTTATTAATTCTCTTTATTTTCATTATCATTGTCCTTTAGATAAGTTTCATTTTTAAGAGTATTTTTACTTTCTTTCTTTTTCTTTTTTTCCTCATGTTGTTTTAAGTTTTTTTCAAACTCCTTTATTAAATAATCTATTTCTTCATGAGGTCTTGCTATAGTTCTACTTGAAACTACTCTACCTACTCTATTTGCTTCTCTAACACCTGCTTCAATAGCTGCATTAACAGCTGCTACTTCACCTGCTATATGTATAGTAACACCTATTGATTTTTCTACTCCTATTACTTTATCATATCCTATCAAAGTAACATCTGCTGCTTTACAAGCTGCATCTAAAGAAGATATTGCAGTTGAAAGGCCTATTACTTCTATCATTCCTAGGGCTTTAGTCATATTTATCCCCCTTATTTAGCTAAATCTTTTAAGCTAATTATTTTTTTATTATTTTTTTCTTTTGAATTAGTAGTATTAGAATATTCTTTTACTTCTTTTTTATTTGCTAGTTCTTTTATTGACTGCTTATTTATAGATTGGTCTTTAGATTCTACTTTGTTGGTGTTTTTATTTTTTAAACTATTTATATTAACTTTATTTATATTTTTATATAATATACTTTTTAGTAATTCTTCTTCTTTATTGTTTATATTTTGTAAGCTACCTACATTTGTTATTTTACTTACATTATTATTTACTTTGAGATTACTTTTCTTTGATATATTATTCATTATACTTTTAGCTAGTGGATTTGCCATTTTATTCACCACCTATAATATTTTGCCTACTTCATCATGTGGCCTTGCGATTACATTTGTTGATATTATTTCAGCTATTTTTTTAGCACTTTCTTCTCCAGCATAAACTGCAGCTGTTACTGCTGCTACATCACCTTCTACTATTGATGATACTATACCTGAACCTACAAAATTTATATCTACTAATTTTACATCAGCAGATTTTAACATTGCATCAGCAGCATCTATTGCTCCTATTAAACTTTTTACTTCTACTATTCCTAATGCTTGCAAATTATTCACCTCTCTTAAGGCTGCTTTTTATCTAAAAATATTTACTTATATCTAAATCCTCATATTCTGGAATTATTGCTCTTTCAAAACTTTCTTCATTTAATGGCTTTGTTGCATCTATTCCCATCTTATCACTAAGCCCTTTATATATATGAGATGCTTCTAATGCACTTCCTAGTGCATTTTTTATTATTATTACATCATCTCCTGCTTGTACTCTAGAAGAAAGTGCAAACTCAATATCTTTGTATGAGTATATATCTACATCCTCATCAACTATTACTACATGCTTTAAGTCCTTGCTGCTTCCAAGAGATGAAATAATTGCACTTTTTCCATCACCTTCATTTTTTTTATTTATACTCACTACTGCATGTAATCTACATCCACCACCTACTGTTATGTGTACATCTTTAACGTCTACAACACTACTAAGTAAACTGTACATTTCTGCTTCCCTTATTAATCCATTAGATAAATGTTCTTCTCTACACGGGAAAGCATGTTGGAAAATAGGGTTACTTCTATGCATGATAGTTTTTATTTCCATTACAGGATTTGGTGCTACTTCACCATAATATCCCATCAACTCTCCAAAAGGACCTTCTGTTACTTTTTTATTTGGAACTATCTCACCTTCTAGGACAATTTCACAATATGCAGGTATATCTATATCTACACTATGACATTTTACTACTTCTAAAGGTTCTCCTTTTAAGGCACTATACACCTTATGTTTATCTAGTCCATACTTTGAAGAACTAATTTGAGATGCTATTAAGTATTCTGCATCATATCCTAAAACTACAGCACACTGTATAGATTTATTTTTTTCATCACTTTTTGCGATGATATCTCTTAAATGTGGTGATGCTCCAGACACAAGTGCACTTATATTAGTTTTTGAATTTACCTGAAATCTTCTAACGGCCATATGAGTATCACCAGTTTCTGGGTCTTTTACTAAAAGCATTCCTGCAGTTATAAAACTTGAAGAATCTTTTTCATGAGATGTTGGTATTGGTAATAACTTTGTTATATCTATATTTCTAGTTATAATATTTTCTTTAATTGGTCCTATACTTGCTCTTTTTATATCCTTAGGATTAGCTATAGCATCCATAATTTTAAATAATCTATTATCTTTATTTGTATCCATTAAATCATAAAATATTTGTCTACTCCCATATAATCCACCAACTAAGCTCATATCATAGCCCGCTACATTATCAAATATTATAGGAATTTCATTATCAAAATATCTAAGCACCGCTCCTAATTCAAACTTAGGATCCACTTTTTTACTACAAATCTTTGTATATCCTAAACTATTTAACTTATCTAGGGTATATCTTAGCATTTGACTTTCCATCTATTCCCCCCACCTTTTGAGTAAATTATGTTTTATATCTAATTGATCTAAGCTTCTACCTATTATAGAAGTTACAATATCACTTAAATCTTGAGGATGGTGATAAAATCCTGGTGTTGGTGGCATTATAGTTACCCCTAAATTAGAAAGCTTTAACATATTTTCAAGATGAATAGAACTAAGTGGTGTTTCTCTAGGTAAAATAACAAGCTTCCTTCTATCTTTTATACAAACATCAGCAGCTCTTGTTAATAAACTATCGCTATAACCATAAGTAATAGCAGATAAAGTCTTCATAGAACAAGGTACAATAATCATTCCATCAGTTTTGAAAGAACCACTTGCAATAGGGGCAGCTAAATCATAATTTTCATAATAATAATTAGCCATTGCTTTGAGCTCGTCTAAATCAACACCGCACTCGTGATTTACAACATACTCCCCCATAGTAGATACCACTAAATGAGTTTCTATATCTAACTCCCTTAACGCTCTTAAAATACCAAGAGCATAAATAGCACCACTTCCTCCAGATATTCCAACTATAATTTTCATATCGGTTTTCTCCCCTTACACTTCTTTAATAAAAATTTTAAAGTAGGGTGCAGCTATTTGCTGAACCCATTTACTTTAAAATTTATTATATTACTCTACTTTATTGTCTTTATCTCCGCCGCCTGCCCATGGGTCAAGTCCATTTTCCCAAGCGTTTATATATTCATCAATAGTTATTACTTTAGTAAATATGCTTAAGTCTCTAAGCCCTGCTTCATGCATTTCATCATTTTTAGAGTGTACTCCGTCACTTAGAGTTATAACTTTATAAGCATTATATAAAGCATCACTAGCAGTACTTCTTACACATACATTAGTCCAAACACCTGTTACAACAACTGTATCTAAATTTTCTTCTCTTAAATATAAGTCTAAATCTGTATGAGCAAATGCACTATGTCTTCTCTTTGGTATAGTGTATTCCTCACCTTGTGGGTATAACTCTTTTATAAAATCAGATCCCCAAGTTCCTTTTACTGCATGAACAGGTCTTACTCTAAAATCAGCATCATTTTTTCTATGAGCTTCTTGTATGTGTATTAATTGAACATCATCAAGCCCCTTTGCATTTCTTTCTCTTACCCAGGCAAATAGCTTTTGTAAGTTTGGTATTATCTGTTCTCCACCTGGACATCTAAGTGGTGCATCTTCTCCAACAAAATCATTCAACATATCTATAACAACAATCCCATGTCTTGGCATTTTTATATCCCCCTAAAATCTCTTAATTTTATACATTCTCAATCCATACATTAAAATTTTATATTTTTATCTAGTTTCATTATTTGTTGTCTCTTAGTAAACTTACCAAATCCTGGTTTAACCATTATTCCTTTTATATTCTTAACATGGTCTACTATTACTTCAGGATGGTCTTTTCTATAACTTAATTGGTATTCACTACTAGTTAACTCATCTGGATTATTAAATAATACATCATAGTTTTCTAGATTTCCTAATACACCATCTTCTCCATCTTGATATACTAAGTTTCCTCTAACTATAGTTTTATAAACCTTACCCTTTAACTGCATTCCTTCTAGTGGAGTGTATCCACACATAGATACCATAGTTTTAGGGTCTATTATCCATTCTTTATCTAGATCTATTATCGTAAAGTCAGCATCTGAACCTATATTTAAAGCACCCTTTTTAGGATATAATCCATAATGTTTAGCAGCATTAGTACTAAGTATTTCAACTAATTTACTTAGTGATATTCTACCTTTATTGTATCCTTCACTTACAACTACAGGAACCATAGTCTCAACACCTGGTATACCAGGGAAAGAAGTCCATATATTCATACCTTCTTTATGTTTTTCACTTTCTATTTCATATGGAGCATGGTCTGTAGCTATAAAATCTATGCTTCCATCATTTATACCTACCCAATGCTCTTCATTATCTTTTTTAGTTCTAAGAGGCGGTGCTATTTTTGCAAGAGGACCATATTTAGTCATAGACTCTTGGTAATTTAATGTTAAATAATGAGGACAAGACTCACTAGTTACATCTACTCCTCTCATCTTAGCTTCCTTAACTAATTTAGCACCTATCCCTGTACTCATGTGTACTATATGAAGCCTAGCACCACTAGCTTCAGCAAAACTTATACCTAATTCTATAGCAACCTTTTCAGCTAATTCCATTCTAGCTTCAGCCCAAGCTGGACCATCAAGTCTACCTTCATTTTTATACTTATTTACATAAAAATCACACATTGCAAAGTTTTCAGCATGTATACCTATTGGAAGACCAGTTTTAGAAACTGCCTTAAAGCATTCATACATTTCTGGATCAGTAACTCTTGGATATGTTGGTACAGAAGGAGTCATATAAACCTTGAATGCAACTACTCCATAATCTGCTTGTTCCTTCACATTATGCATCCAACCTTCTCTAACATCTTCACCTGTAACACCACCCCACATAGCATAATCTACTACAGCCTGTGGTCCACATATACCTAATTTAGTTTCTAATTGCTCTATACTTCTAACAGATGGAACCGAACAACAAGGCATATCTATTATAGTAGTTACCCCACCAGTAGCAGCTGCAGCTGTTCCTGTTAAGAAGTTTTCTCTATGAGGAAATCCTTGATACATAAAATGAGTATGAGAATCTATACACCCTGGAAGAGTTAAATTTCCATTTGCATCTATTATTTCCTTAGCATCAAACATAGTTATATCATTAACAAAACCTACTATTTTCTCATCCTTAACTAATATATTTGTAAGTACAGCTTCATCACCTTGAGGTATTCTTGCGTTTTTTATAATTAAATCAATCATTATTTATCCCCCCTAATTTACTTTTAACTACATATCCATTAAATGTGTTTCTAAGACTTGTTCTCTTTTGAATCCTTCTAATCTGAAGAAATACTCAAAACTGTCTAATATATATTCTAATTTAATAGGGCCTACAAGTTCTGTCCCTGTAACCATTACACCATATCTTTCAGCTTCTCTTTTTACAAACTCAAAAGCTCTATGCATTGGAGTTTTTGAACAATCTAATAAGTTCATTGAAACAACTACCCCGTCTCTTTCTGGAAACTTAATTCCAACTGCTCTTACTGTTGAAAATCCTCCACTTGGACCTCTTAAACCTTTTGCTATTTCTTTAGCTATTTGAAGATTTTCAGTTCCTAAAAATATATTATAAGCAGTAAGCCCATCTGTCTCTGCACTACAAATAGTAGCTCCTGCAGTATCACTTATTAAACCATCTACACTTAAGTCTGGTTTTCTATTTTCATATTCAGTAGTTCTTTTAGGGTTATCTTTGCATTCTTTTAACAAGTCTCTAAGACCTTCATATTGACCTGCTCTTATATATGCAAAAGCTTTTCTATCATCATTTCTAGCAGCCTCACCTGCAAAGAAGACTGGTATTTGAGTTTTACTATGTAACTCATGTCCTATTTCCTTTGCTAATGTAACACATTCTTCTATACTTGTATTTTTAAATGGGAATATTGGAAGGGTATCTTGAGCACCTATTCTAGGATGAGTTCCTCTGTGCTCTCTCATATCAATAAGCTCAGCTGACTTAATAGCCATATTCACAAGAGCTTTTTTTAAAGGTTGTGGCTCACCTATAAATGTAACCACTGTTCTATTAAAGTCATATTCAGGTTCATAACTTACTAATTTTACTCCATCAACTTTTCTTACTTCATCTACAACTGCTTCTATAACTTCACGTCTTCTACCTTCGCTGAAATTAGGAACTGCTAATACGTATTGTTTTTTTTCCATTTTTCACTTATCTCCTTATCTTTAAATTTTAATTATTAATAAGTCGATAAATTATTAAAACAAGCAAATCTTCATTTATCTTAACCTCATATTTGTGTCTATGTTTTTAGACACAACTTTACATACTTTGTAAATAATACTACTTTACTTAAAGTATGTTATTTTATCAAACAAAATGTTCCTTAAGTTTTTAAGTATTCTTTTGCTTTGTATATAGAATAAATTCTATATTATAAAAAATTCGATTTGCTAAAATCTATTAGAATTTTTTATTTTGTGCTTGTTTAATAAATTATATTTTTAAATTTTATAAATATTACATAATTTTTAAATTATTTCATCGCAGACTCCATTAACATAAAACATAAAATTTAATTATATTTTCTCACTTTTATGAATATGTTTTAACAACCATACCTTTAAGGAGGATATTATGAGTTTAAAAGTAATTGATTTATCTCAAGAAATATTTCAGGGAATGTCTGTATTCCCAATGCACCAACCAACCTTCATTATGACAAATATGACACATGAAGAAAATATGAAACAAACAGGTAGCAAAACCTTAGGTTTTTCCGCTAGAAACCTGTTAATAAGTGAACACGGTGGTACTCATTGTGATGCAGTTTGGGAGTACAAGCCTAGCGGAGCAACTATTGAACATATGCCTCTTGAGTATTTCTTTGGCAGTGCAATCTGTATAGACTTATCACATATCAAACCTAATCAATATATAGAAGTAAAAGACATAAAAGAAGCTATAAAAAAATGTGGTGAAGAAATAAATAAAGGTGATATAGTTTTAATGTATACTGGTCACTATGATAGAAACTTCGGAACCCCAAAATGGCAAACAGAATATTCAGGACTTAGTTATGAAGCAGCTAAGTATTTAGCAGAGTGCGGGGCTGTAAATATAGGTGTTGATGCTCCTGCTATAGATCATCCCGATGATTTAGATTTTTCTGGTCACTTAGTATGTGGTGAGTATGATATCACTAATACTGAAAATTTATGTAACTTAGATAAAATAGTTAATTCTAGATTTTTATATTTTGGACTTCCTCTTAAAATAAAGGAAGGATCTGGTTCTCCTATTCGAGCTATTGCTCTTGTAGAATAATGATAAAGTTAGATTTCTGTAAAGTATACATAAAACTTAACTTTATTTTGACATTATTAGTTATTCTTTAGCTTATACTTTTATTGTACCACTGGTTAAATTTAAGATTGAGGAGGAATAATTATTATGAATCACGAAACTTCTTCTCAAATGATAAAAAAAGCAGATGAAACAAACTTGAATTATCAAATTGATGATAAGCCAGATTTTAAATTATCTGTACTTCTAGGTTTTCAACATATTGTTGCTGCTTTTGGAGGTATTGTTGCTGTTCCATTAGTTGTTAGTAGTGCTCTTGGGTTTGATATTAGAGCTGCTGCTATGATGGTAAGTGCTGCTATATTTGTAGCAGGTATTGCCACTGTTATTCAAGCTAATGGTATTGGTAAAGTAGGTTCTAGACTTCCTTGTATTATGGGGACTGATTTTACTTTCGTAGGACCATCTATAGCTGTTGGCTCTTCAATGGGTCTTGCTGGAATTCTTGGAGCTACTATTCTTGGTTCATTCGTAGAAATGATACTTAGTAGATTTATCAAGCCGCTTATGAAATTTTTTCCTCCAGTTGTTACGGGCACTGTAGTTACTTTAATAGGTCTAACACTTGTTCCTGTAGCTATGGATTGGTGTGCTGGCGGTGTTGGTTCTCCTACATATGGTAGTGTTATTAATATTGGTGTAGCACTTGTTGTTATGACAATAGTTATTCTTTTAAACAGATATGGTAAAGGTATTTTTAGTAGTGCCTCTATTCTTATAGGAATGACTTTAGGTTATTTAATATGTATGCCTCTAGGTTTAGTTGATTTTAACCCTATAAATGAAGCTGCTATTGTTGGTATCCCTGGTATTCCACTAGTTATTGAATATGGTATAACCTTTAGTCTTGCAGGACTTATACCTTTTGTAATAGCATATCTTGTAACTACTATAGAAACAGTAGGATGCTTAATAGCTGTAGGTGAAGCTTCTGAAAAAGTTCCTAATAGCGATGATTTAAGCCGTGGAGTATTAGCTGATGGCGTTGGGAGTTTTATAGCTGGTTTTCTTGGAGCTGGTCCTAATACATCATTTAGTCAAAATGTTGGACTTATACCTATGACTAAGGTTGCTAGTCGTCATGTAGTTGTAGTTGCGGGTGTTATAATGATGCTACTTGGTATATTTCCTAAACTAGGTTCAATTGTTGCTTCTATACCTAACCCTGTTTTAGGTGGTGCTGGCATTGTAATGTTTGGTGTTGTTGCCGCTAGTGGTATGAAAACTTTAAGTAGAGTTAAAATGAGTAATAGAAATCTACTTATTATAGCTGTATCTATTGCACTTGGTCTTGGTATAACTACTCGACCAGATTTGTTAAGTAATCTTCCAAATACACTTCAAATGCTTTTCGCTTCTGGTATTAGTACTGGTACTATTGCTGCTTTATTGCTTAACATAATTTTAAAAGATGAATAATGTTATAAACTAACTATTTCAAGCATAAAAATTATAAAACAAGCTTTCTGACTATAGATTTAAACTTGACATTTCACAATTTAATATTAAATGTAAGTAAATGCTAAGTATATAAATCAATTTAATTAATCTTCTAATTTTACTTAAATTTAAACTTTTACAAGTATAATATAGCTAAGTTTAAATTTATAAATATATTATTAGGGGGAACTTACAAAATGGAGTTTTTAGAAAAAACATTTAAACTCAAAGAGAATAAGACTACTGTTAAAACAGAAATCTTAGCTGGTATCACTACATTTATGACAATGGCATACATACTCGTTGTAAACGCTAACATTATGGGCGAAATAGGGATGGATAAAGGTGCTGTATTTGTTGCTACTGCATTAGCAGCATTTGTTGGTAGTTTAGTTATGGGGTTGTTGTCTAACTACCCTATTGCCTGTGCTCCAGGTATGGGACTTAATGCATTCTTTGCTTATACAGTTGTTTTAGCTATGGGACATACATGGCAATTTGCATTATGTGCAGTGTTTATTGAAGGGATAATTTTTATATTGCTTACTCTTACTAATGTTCGAGAAGAAATTATAAACTGTATACCTCCTCTTTTAAAGCATGCTGTTACAGCTGGTATAGGACTATTCATTGCATTTATAGGTATGATAAATACTGGACTTGTAAAAGTAGGTGGTGCTGCTGTTGAACTTGGAAGTATGACTGATCCTCTAGTACTTTTAACTGTAGCTGGTCTTATAATAGCATCTATACTTATGGCTAAAAATGTAAAAGGTGCTTTCTTATTAGCTATACTAATAACATCCGCGATTGGTATGGTTTGTGGGCTTGTTGCTATACCAAAATCTATAGTATCTACAATACCATCAATAGAGCCAGTATTTTTAAAAGCACTTTCAGTTACTCCATCTGAGATATTTAGCTTTGATATGGTAGTAGTAGTATTTACATTCTTATTTGTTAACTTATTTGATACTGTTGGATGTTTAGTAGGTGTTGCTTCTAAAGGCAACTTATTAAATGAAGACGGTACTTTACCAAGAGCTAAGCAAGCATTACTAGCTGATGCTATAGGTACTACAGCTGGTGCTCTTATAGGTGTGTCTACGGTTTCATCATATGTTGAAAGTTCAGCAGGTATAGCACAGGGGGGTAGAACTGGACTTACTTCTACAACTACTGCATTTTTATTCTTAGCTGCATTATTTTTTGCACCAATATTTACATCAATTCCAGCACAAGCTACAGGTCCTATATTAATATTAGTAGGTGTTTTAATGGCAAGTTCTGTACTTCAGTTAAATTTCAGTGATCCAACAGATGCAATTCCAGCTTTTTTAACATTTGTAATGATGCCACTTTCATATAGTATAGCTAATGGTATTATGTTTGGTATGATATCTTACACTATATTAAAATTAGCAACTGGTCAAAAAGAAAAAGTTAATATGTCTTTGATAGTGATAAGCATACTATTTATATGTAAGTTTATATTCTTATAATATAATTTAAGATACACCTGTATATATTTAGAAATATGGTCTAAATGTTTCTACGTGACTACCGTAAATAGTCAAGCTACAGGTATTTTGAATACCTGAAAAAAATATTTAGCGAGGTGTTTTATGAAAGTTTTAAAAGGTAATATAATCTTTACTCCATCAAGCTATAAGTTTGAAATTATAGAAAATGGATATATAGTTTTAAATGATAATAAAATATTTAATATTTATGAGCAACTCCCTGATGAATACCAAGATTATGAATTTATTGATTACGGCGATAAACTCATAATACCTGGGATGAATGATTTACATTGTCATGCCCCTCAGTTTAGGAATATAGGAATTGCTATGGATAAAGAACTACTTCCTTGGCTAAATGACTATACATTTCCCGAAGAATCAAAATACAAAAATGTAGAATATGGTGAAAAAATGTATTCTCGCTTCGTACACGAAATATACAAAAATGGTACTACGAGAGTTGCTACTTTTGCTACTATTCATAAAGATTCCACTAAAAAACTAATGGATTTATTTGAAAAATCCGGTATTGGTGCTTATGTTGGTAAGGTCAATATGGATAGAAACTCTTGTGATACGTTATGCGAGAGTACCGATGATTCAATTAATGATACTCTAGAAATTATAAAAGAATATCAAAGTAAATCTCATCTAGTAAAACCCATAATTACGCCTAGATTTGTACCTACTTGTAGTGAAGCTTTACTAAAAGCTCTTGGAAATATGGCTATTGAATATAATTTACCTGTGCAATCTCATTTATCTGAAAATATAGGTGAAGTAAGTTGGGTAAGAGAGCTTCACCCAGATTCCGAGCATTATGCTGATGTATATGATAAATATAATTTATTTGGAGATACTAAGACGCTAATGGCTCACTGTATTCATCTAACCGATGAAGAAATAGATATCATGAGTAAGAAAAATGTATACGCTGTTCACTGCCCTGCTTCTAATGCCAACTTAGCTAGTGGAATAATGCCACTTAGAAAATTATTAAATAATAATGTTAAGATAGCTTTTGGTAGTGATGTAAGTGGCGGCCATTGTTTTTCTATATTTAAAACTATAGTAAATGCTATTGAATTTTCAAAAATTATATGGGCACAAAACAAAGAATATGATTTTTTAAGTTTAAGCGAAGCTTTTTATATAGCGACTAAAGGAGGAGGCTCTTTCTTTGGAAAAGTAGGTAGCTTTGAAGAAGGTTATGATTTTGATGCTTTAGTAGTTGATGATAGTGATTTGAATTTTGATAATTATTCTTTACTAGAAAGATTAGAACGTTTTATTTATGTTGGTGATGATAGACATATTTATCACAGATATGTAAATGGTACTTTAATCTAAATAATAATATTATTGTAAACCTGTATATATTTAGAAATATGGTCTAAATGTCTCTACCTGGCTACCGTAAATAGTCTGGCTACAGGGTTAACTTTTCAAAAAAGTCAAGAGAATGAACTCTTGACTATGTTAATTTTTTTATTTTATATAAATGTTATAATAAACTTAGTTCCTATTCCCTTCTTACTAATCACATCTATATATCCATTATGAGATTCTATAATTGCTTTAGATATAGCTAATCCTATTCCTACAGAATCTTTTTTATTATTGTTCTTACTTTTATAAAATCTATTAAATATCAACGGTATTTCACTTTGGTCTATACCTGAACCTGTATCCTCTATTATTATTCTTTTGAATGCTGGATTGTTTTCTATATTGATTTCTACATATCCTCCTTCTGGTGTATGCTCTATGCAGTTTTTGATAATATTATTAATTCCTTCCTTTAGCCAAAACTTATCCTGCTTTAAAGAAACATCATCATAATCACTTAATTTCAATATCACATTTTTGCTTTTTGCCATTTCTTCAAAACTATGAGCTACTTCTCTTATAGTTCTATTTAAACTATCTTCTTTTTTATTAAACTCTATAGTATTTGCGTCAAGTTTTGCTAGTTTAAGTATACTATGAATCATTACATTCATATTATCAAGTTGCATACTATTATCCTTTAAAAATTTGATTCTTTGTTCATCTGATATATTTCTATTTAAGAGTATATCATTGTATAAAATCATAGTAGCTAGTTTTGTTTTTAGTTGATGTGATATATTCTGTAGTAACTCTACTAAGTATTGTTTTTCTTTTTGAGTGTTGCTAATATTATTTTTTATTATTCTTCTTATATTAGAAAACTCCACTGCTAATTTAGAAAAATCCCCTTCCTTATCTTCGTTTATAAGGTAAGTATAATCCTCATCTATTATTTTACTTGCTGCTAGTGTTAAGTTCCTTATCTTATTGAAAAATTTATTATACTGTACATAATTTAATATAATTAATATAAAGCATAATATAACACTTAATATTATCATACCAACATTATTAGTCAAATTTGGAAATAGACTAATATTTAATGTATTGCTTATCCCATATTCATTTAGTATAGCATTAGCCTGTTCCTTTTCTATAGCACTTATGTCATTAGTTACAAGTGGTATTAATTCTTTTTCTAGTTCAGGATTAAGAGTTATAGTTTTAGATATAATACTGCCAACTATATCTATATAGTCTTGTTTTTGTTTTTGTATATAACTATTATACATCCATACTTGTAGCACCATAAAAATAGTAAGGAGCAATGTTAGCATTATAGTACTTCTTTTAGCTTCTTCATTGATAAATATTTTATTCAATATTACTCACTCCTTACTTTAATATCCCATTTATAGCCTAATCCACGTTTTGTGGTAATGTATTTTGGATTTTTAGGATCATCTTCTATTTTTTCTCTTAGCCTTTTTATATAAACAGATAATGTATTTTCATCAAAATATATTTCTTCACTACTTGTTATACTACTGAGAATATCATCTCTTTTTAAGTTATGCAGAGGATTTTTCATAAATAATACTAATAATTTGTATTCTAATGCTGTTAGATTTATAGGTTCGCTATTCTTACATACGTTAGTTGTAGATAGATTTACCATTACATCACCACTTGTTAGAATATTCTTTAGTTCTTTTGAATTATTTGAACGCAATTGAACTTTAATTCTAGCTAGTAGTTCTCTTACTCCAAATGGTTTTGTTAAATAATCATTAGCACCTAATTCTAGACCTAAAACAATATTTACTTCATCGTCTAGTGCCGTTAGAAATATAATTGGTACACTGGATGTTTCTCTAACATATTTACAAAAATCATATCCATTTCCATCTGGTAGATTTACATCTAGTAGTATTAAATCAAAGGATTTATTATTAAAGTGCTCTTCTGCTTCATTAATACTGCACGCCCTTGTTATATGGTATCCCTCATCTGTTAAAGAAAATTCTAAGGCATAACCTAATGCAACATCATCTTCTACAAATAATATTTGGTCCATGAAATCCTCCTTTGTTATTAACCTTCTCTTATAGCTTCTATTACATTATCTTTTTCAATTTTTTTCATTGGTAGTAGCGTTGATAAGAAGCTTATTACTATTGATACTAATATAGTAATTACACATAGCTTTAATGGTAATTTCCAAGCAAGACCTACTATATCTGCTAATACATCATATATAATATAAGTAAATCCACATCCTGCTATAGAACCTATAACTCCTCCAACTAAGCCATAGAATAATCCTTCATACATAATCATTTTCTTTAAGTCTTTTTGAGACATTCCTATAGACTTAAGTACTGATAGCTCTTGTCTTCTTAGTGTTATATTCATTGTAATAGTATTTATAATATTTATACTACTTATTAGTGTAATCACAAATATAAATCCATATACTAACACTTGTATCAATAGAGTACCACTTTTCTCCATAGCGTTAACATCTACCCAGTCTACTACACTATAGTCTTGATTTTCTTCTGTCATCTTGTATATTTTTTCATATGTTTTTAGATGTAATTCTGAGTCTTTTAAGTCTATTCCTATACTATCTACTTCAACATCTTTATTAGTAAGATTTTTTCTAACCGTATCTGTTGTTATTAAACTCATTGTACTGTGCGGCATATCTCTTTCAAATATGTTATTTTCTACAATAGCCATTATTTTTACCTTGTATTCTTTTTCAGAACCATCAGTCAAAGTTATTTCATCATTTACTTTATAGTTAGTTAGTTTACCTTGATATCTTTTTTTAGTAATATTATCCTTTGCTTTTCCATTAGATACTAGTATAACACCATTTTGCGAATTTATGTGATCAATATTTATCTCACCGCTAGTTACATATTTCTTAGTTGTATCTAAAGCTGCTTTGTCATATACATTGACTTGAGTAGATATTAATTCTTTATTCTTTCCATTGATGTTTTCTACTTCATATATATTACCAACATCTTTTATCTTTTTGTCTTCTGTAATTTCTGTTCTACCCCAAACTACTGGATATTTTAAATATACTTTATCAACATTGTCTAAGTTGCCTATAGTATTTATTAACTTTTTATCTACTTTAGTATTGTTAAATTCAGCATTGGTTCCAATTTCTATATCGATATTTTGATATTCATAATTTGTTCCTTTTAACATAAGTGCATCTTGAACTAATGTAGTAAATGTTATAAATAAAGTTGAACTTACTACTACTGATAATATCATTACCGTACATCGTTTTGGATTTCGTCCTATGTTTTTAATTGCCATTAAAGCTTTAAAATTAAGGACTTTAGCTAAAAATTTATTTTTTCTTTTTTTAATAGATTCTTTTTTTATTGCTACTCTACTACTAACAGCAACTAACGGAGATATGTTGCCTACATACTTAGCAGGTAAAAAGCTTGATATATATACTGCTACTATAGTTATTATAGAGCTTACTATTAATGTTTTTATATCTATACTTACAATTGACAGTACAGAGTTTTCCTTCATTAATAAATCTAATACTATTTGTAGCGCATATATTGCACCTATACTTAATAATAATCCTATAGGTATAGCTATAATTAATAGTATTGTTGCTTCTCTAAATACAATTGCTCTAATTTGTTTTTTAGTTGCTCCTAAGCTTCTAAGTAATCCAAATTGTTTCATTCTTTCTGCTACATTTATTTGGAAAGAGTTGTATATAACTATGATTGTTGCTAGTAATACAATAAAAATTACGATTCCTACAAGAACTACCATAGATTTATTAGAATCCATCTGATGTAATCTTATTAAAGAATAATTCTCTTCTATATTATCTTTGTTACTTAATGATTTTAGAGTTTCTAGTGTTTGATCAAAGTCACCCTTTGGATTTATTTCTACCATTAATTGACCATTTTTAGGGCTATTATCAAAAGTTACTGCTCTACTAGTTTTATTGCGTTGCATAAATTCTTGTGTTTTTAGAAAACCTACAATCTTATATTGTTTTTTATCTATTGTTATTTTATCTCCAATTTGTAAAGTCGAATCAATATGTGCCTTTGACCATTCATCTATACATATTTCATTTTCTTTAGTCGGCATATTACCTTCTTTTATAGAATATCCCACTATATCATTCGCACCTTCATTTGTATAATATTTTTGGAAAGTTATATCATTATATTTGATTTCATCTCCTTTAGACATAACTCCGTAGCGAAGTATATTTGGATTATTTTTTACTTTATTTAATATATCATCATTATAAGTGTTATACATTATATGAAATGATGTACCATCACTTTGTTTAGTTTGTTCTATCTGAGACTTTTCAGTACCTTTCATGAATAGACCCATTGTTGAAATAAGAGCTAAAGATAATATAATACCTATAAGTGTTAGTACTGTACGCTTTTTATTTTGTTTAATATATCTATTACTTAGTGTCTTATAATTTTTAATCAAAGATATTCACCTCCTAATGTTTTAGTTGTCTATTTTTGTATCATTTACTATTTCACCATCATCTATAGTTATTACACGGTCTGCCATAGTTGCGATATTGGTATCATGAGTTATTAGTATAAGTGTTTGATTAAACTTTCTTGCAGTAAGCTTTAATAGTTCTATAACATCTCTAGTATTTTTAGAGTCTAAATTACCCGTTGGTTCATCTGCTAATATTATACTCGGCTTGTTTATCAGAGCTCGCCCTATAGATACTCTTTGCTGTTGCCCTCCTGACAGTTCAGATGGTAAATGAGTTCTTCTTTCATTTAGATTAAGGATGCTTATAATTTCATCTAAATATTTCTTATCTGGTTTTTCATTGTCTAATATAACTGGTAACTCTATATTTTCTTCTACATCTAATACTGGGATTAGATTAAAGAACTGAAATATGAATCCTATTTTTCTTCTTCTAAATATAGATAATTCATCGTCGTTGTAATCATATATGCTTTTTTCATCAATAAC
>JBOFYV010000052.1:0-3141 GCA_051654865.1 Peptostreptococcaceae bacterium | reverse complement strand
AATTCAGATTTTATTTGTTGGTTTTTAGGTTCTACTTTATTTTCTAATTCTTTCTTTTCTTCATTATCAGATGTTTCTTCTGGGAACTTTTCAGTTTCCTTCATATCTATTAATTTTAAGAATTCATCTTCAGATATTGAATTTATTAATGTATTTCTAAATTCTTCATCCATAAGTATAGTTGATAATCTTGATAATACTTCTAAATGGGTATTATTAGCACCATCTGGAGCCGCTATCATAAAGAATAAGTTAGCTAAGCTTCCATCAAAAGCTTCATAATCTATACCACCTTTACTAACTCCAGCACCTAAGCAAGCTTTAGTTACTGCTGAAGTTTTAGCGTGAGGTATAGCTATACCTTCTCCTATTCCTGTAGTACTTAACTCTTCTCTAGCTATTATCGCTTTTTTATACTCTTCTTTATTATTTAAATTACCACTATTATTTACTAAATCAACCATTTCATCTATTACACTCATTTTATTATTCGAGCTTAAATTTAGGTTGATAGATTTTTTATTAATTAAATCAGTTATTCTCATCGTTCTATCTTCCTCTCTTTTCTACTTTTATTTTGCTTATAAAGCTTTCTATATAATCTCTGGTTGCTAAATCATAAGAAAATGCCGTCGCACTTCCGCTTGCTGCACCTAGTCTTAATGCGTCTTCAAAATTATTATTTCTTAAATATCCTGCTACAAACCCAGCCACCATTGAATCACCAGCTCCAACAGAGTTTCTTACAGTTCCTTTTGGTACATTACTAATATATACTTCATTATTTTCAGTAAGGATTAGTGCTCCATCTCCACCCATAGACACTAATACATTTCTAGCACCCTTTTCTTTTAGCTTATTTGCATATAACACTATATCATCTACATTATTTAGTTTTACATTAAACATTTCTTCTAACTCATGATTGTTTGGCTTTATTAAAAACGGCTTAAACTTCAACACATTTAAAAGTAAGTTTTTAGTTGCATCTACCACTACTTTTATATTTTTTTCTTCTATTCTTGCCATTATATTTTCGTATAGCTTTTCATCTAATGTTGATGGTATACTACCTGCAAGTATTAAGACATCATCAGAATTTAACTCATCTATTTTTTTATATAACGCTTCTAATTCTTCTTCACTGATACTTGGGCCTTGTCCATTTATTTCTGTTTCTTCTTTAGACTTTATCTTTACATTTATTCGTGAAAATCCCTTTTTTAAGTTTATAAAATCAGTTTCTAATCCTTTTTCTTCTAACGAGTCTTTTATAAATGCTCCAGTAAATCCACTAGTAAATCCTAGTGCACAACTATCATATCCAAGTTCTTTTAATATTACCGATACATTTATTCCTTTTCCACCTGGATATATGTATTCTTCACTTACTCTATTTACACTTCCATTTTGTAGATTATCTAACTTTATTACATAATCTATGGCTGGGTTTAATGTCACTGTATATATCATAGTTTCACCTCTATTGATTATTTATTAAATACTACTTATATTATTATTAATCTTCTTATTCATAAGTTAATAATACCCTGAAATCATTTTCCGTAAAAGTCAAAAAATTTCTCTTAGTTAAAAGAGAAATTTATCTAAACATACTTATAAACTTTTGATAGCTTTTATTTTCACATATACTTATTACCTTTGGTAGCGAGTCTACTCTTTTGTATATATTTAAAAATAATTCTTCATAGTCTAATACTTTATCTTTATCTATTGCTAACATTATCACTAATCTTACCTTGCCTACTTCCCAATGTATAGGATTTTTAAGTATAGCTATTGCTATAGAGTTTTTATAAATAGTTCCACTAGCTCCATGAGGTATTGCTACTAGGTTACCAATTTCTGTCGTTGCTATTTTTTCTCTTTTTAAATAAGAGTTTTTCATTTGTAAATCTATATAGTTTTTTTCTACTAACTCATTACTCATAAATTTTATTATCTCTTCTTTATTATTAAGATCTAAATCTACAAAAAATATACTACTATCAAATAAACTTTTTATATTTAAATCTTCATATATGTTTTCTGTTTCTATATACTTTTCAATTATTTTTATTTCTTTATCTTCTAAAATAGGTGAAATATTTATTACAGGAATATCTTCCATTTTCAGAGGAACTGTAGATATAACAAAATCTACATCAATTACATTTATATAGTCAACTAAGTATTCTGGAATTATCTTTACTATTTCTAATTTATCTTTAAATATGTTTTCTAGCTTTGCCTTTAGAAGCATTGATGTTCCTACACCTGAGGTACATACTATAATAGTTTTGAACACTTTTTTTTCATTATCGTATGAAGCTCTTTCTAATGCACCTCCGATATGAATAGCTATATTTGCTATTTCCTCTTCGCTTATTTCGATGTTTAATTCATTTTCAATAGTTTTTTTAGCTATTTTAGCTAACTCAAATGCAAAAGGATACTTTATTTTTGTTTCACTATAATTTATAACTGGCTGATAAATACCTAATTTCATTTTCTTGTACATACTATCTATATGGTTGTAAAGATACTCTTCAAAAACAGTATCTTTACTAATATCTATAGATGTAGCTACTTTTAAATTCTCTGTAAATGCCTTTATTGATTTTTTAATATTTTGTTTCTTATCATTGCTATTCAATATATTATTCCTTTGTTTCTTATATTCTTTTATGTATGTTAATATAAAATTTTCTTTTATATTATTATCTCTACTTAAATATATACTTATCGTATTTAATACATTTTTAAATTCTAAATCTGTAAATACTAAACATTCTTTAGTTAAACTATTCAGTATTAACTTTTTTATAGTAAATATGTTATTTCTTACATCTTCACTTAAAAAGTCATTTATATTTATGCTATTATTTGTTCTATTCGCTATACCTATAATACATTTTATTAAGTCTTCTTCACTACTGTTTAAGTATAAACCTTGTTTATGTTTTATTGATACTTTTATATTATAATCAGCTAAAATTTTCTTAACTGTTTTCATATCATTCTTTACAGTAGATAAACTGACATACATAGAATCAGCTAGTTCTTCAAGCTTTATAGTCTCGTTATCTTTTACATTTAGTTTTATTAACCTTATTATTATATATTCTACTCTATCAATAT
>JBOFYV010000051.1:0-23386 GCA_051654865.1 Peptostreptococcaceae bacterium | reverse complement strand
CTTAATACATATCTAAGAGTTAATTTTATCTTCATTTTTATTCATCCTTTATTTGAAGCTTATAGCCTAGTCCTTTTACTGTTAGGATATATTCTGGTTTTGATGGGTTATCTTCTAATTTTTCTCTAAGCTTTCTAATATGAACCATTATTGTATTATCAAATCCTATATAGTCCTCTCCCCAGACTTCATCACAAAATCTATCTTTACTTATTATTTGATTTTTATGTTTTAGCATATATACAAACATTTTGTACTCTTTAGCCTTTAGTTCTACAACTTCTCCATTTTTTCTTACTTCCATCTTTTCTTCATCTATTTCAAATGGAGTAGCAATTATTTTGCTATTATCTTTAGATTTTACATTGTTATTTATCATCATACTTTTTGTAAGTTGAATTTTCACTCTAAGAGCTACCTCCTTTGGACTAAAAGGCTTTGTTATATAATCATCAGCACCTATTGCAAGTCCCATTATTCTATCTAGTTCATCTCCTTTTGCTGATAAGAATAGTATAGGTATATTGGATGTTTTTCTTATTATTTTGCATATATCATAGCCTTCCATATCTGGTAGCATCACATCTAGTATTGCTAAATCTGGGCTTATTTCTTCAAATAATTTTATAGCTTCTTTTCCATTTTGGGCTGTGTAAATATTTTCAAATCCTTCTTTTGTTAGTACCATTTTTAGTAGTTTTAATATTTCAATCTCATCATCAACGATAAGTATTTTGCTATTTTTTGTATTTATGTTCATAGTTTCCTCCATTTTTTGTCTATACTTAGTATACCAAAAAAGAGAAAAGCAAAAACTTTTCTCTTATATATTATCTTTCTTTTACAAAACTTTTTTTGGTTAAATTGTAAAGAATAGTAGTTCCTACTAACACTATTCCTACGAATACTATCCACGAACTAACAGGTGCTCCATATCTTATAAGCAGTTGAGAATACATTCCATATAGCGGTGAGTTTAATGTTATAACTTGTGGAAGCATCCCTAAATAAGGTAGCCCTAATATAATACCACCAACTATAAATGGAGTAGTAGCTTTTTCATTTATAGATGATAAATATAATCCTATAGCCGCAAATAAAAATGAACCTAAAATTGTAGTTATACTAACTATTAATAACATTTGTAATACAGTTATATTAGATCCACTATTTCCAAAATACCATAAGCTTTTTAGTGGTAAATCTAATCCATTAACTCCAAATTTAAATACTGGTTTTGACACTATAAGTATAAGTACTGACAGATTAACAATACTTGCACATATTCCATTAGCTATAAATTTTGCTAAAATTAATTGTTTTGTACCACTTTTACTAGCCTTTATTAATCCATCCATATTGCTATTATACTCAAGAATAAAACTTCCTGAAAACATTGTAAACATAATAATACCCATAATTGGAGCTAGTCCATAGTATTTACTAAATATATCAGCATAAGTATCACTTACATTCTGATTTGTACGAATACAAACATATGATAACACTAATCCAAATATCCATAATGCTATTGTACCTAGTCTTAAATTCTTTTTCATTTCCCACTTTATTACAGAGCTCATACCTACACCTCCCTAGCATCTTCTAAGTCAAAGTAAAACATATATACATCTTCAAACCTTGGTTGATTTAATTCTATATTTTCATAATTTGGTTTATCTTCACTTATAAACCTTACGCTTATACTGTCCATACCACGATTTATACTTACCACTTTAAATTTACTTTGTATATCATATACTAAATCTTCGTCGTTAGTATTTATTGTATATACCTTACCTTCCATATCCTTTAATATTTCTTTGTGTGTTCCTTTAAGTAGTAACTTTCCATCTTTTATCATTATAGTTTCTTTTGCAACTGATTCTATATCAGAGATTATATGAGTTGATAATATTACTATAGTATCTCTACCAATTTGAGATAATAAATTTCTAAATCTATTTCTTTCTTGTGGATCAAGCCCTGCTGTTGGCTCATCTAATATAAGAACCTTAGGATTATTTAATAGAGCCTGTGCAATACCCACTCTTCTTTTCATACCTCCAGAAAACTTTGATACTAACTTGTTTGATACTTCCGATAAACCAACTAATTTTAATAATTCATCAACTCTTTTTTTACTAGTTTTTTTGTCCATTCCTTTAAGAGCTGCCATATACATTAAAAACTCTTTTGCCTTAAAATTATTATATGCATCAAAATCTTGAGGTAAGTACCCGACCATATCTCTATATTCTTCATCTAAGCTTTTTATATCTTTACCGTTGTATAATATTTTTCCACTTGTAGGGCTAGTTACTGTTACTATTTGCTTCATTAAAGTAGACTTTCCAGCTCCATTAGGTCCTAATAGCCCATATACACCACTTTCTAGTACTAAGTTTATATTTTCATTAGCATTTTTATGCTTATATGTTTTTGTTACATTTACCATTTCTAATCTATTCATTGTGATTTCCTCCTATTTAACTAATACCTTTTTTATACTATAAATACATCCTAATATTCCAAATACTATTATCAATCCATAAATACTTACACATAAGTTAGATATATCAAATGACTTTGATAAAATATCTATATTGCCATTGTAAATACCACTTATTTGTGACATTCCCATAGCTACATCTATATAGTTAGATGTTCCTAAAACTACAATTAATGACTTAGGTAAAAATGTAAACAATGTAAGTATTTTACCTAATACTATAAATCCAACTGATAAAACTATTGATTTTACTGAGTTGTTGCTTAAAAATGAAACTAACATAGACATTATTGATATACCTAATAGCATAAGTCCAGTAGTTATTATTTTAGATATCATGTATTGATTTATAGTTATTGCTTTAGTAAGAATAGCTATATCAGATATTCTATATGCTTGAAGGTTTCCATTTATGGGTTGTCCATATTGCATATATGTTATTAAAAATACATAACCTATATATAGCCCGTATAGTAGTATAGGTAATAATATTGATAGTCCTAATTTTGAAAATAGTACTTTATTTTTATTTTTAGATGATAAAATTATTGGTGCTGTATTAGACACTACTTCATCTGTGTATAAATTAGGAACTATCAGTAGTATAATTATCAGCATGATAATAATTGATAATGTAAAATTTAGTCTATATGTGAATACTTTATAAAAGTCTATATCTTCATATTTATTTCCATCATCTATTTTTAACTTTTCACTACATAAGTCGATTAGTGATTTATCATCTTCTGATGAGTTTGCTATGAGTTTGATTTCATCTACTTTTGCTTTTAGTTTTTCATTTCCTATTACATCTTTACTGCGATTATCTATAATATACTCGTCCTTAGCTTCATCCCAGTATTCATTTTGTGTTTCTAGCATTGGTTTTGCAATGCTTATTTGTAAGAATAAGATTGCTATTAGTATTAATGCTATTATGCTTGTTTTGTCTTTTGATATTTTTTTAATTTCCCAGTTTAGCATATAATATCTCCTTTTTAGTTGATTACGAGACTATTATATATGGGTAGGTTTAAATGATATTAAAATTAACCTTAAATAAACCTTAAATATTCTAATTAGGTCGGTAGATAGAATATCTCTTATGATTGATAATTTTTAAAATAGAAATGATTTAAATATCGCATAAAAATACCCAAACCCTATATTTCATAAATTGATAATATTAGGGTTTGGGTATTTTTGTGCTATATCTATTTTCTTACTTAGTCATCTCATCAAGTCTTTTCATTAACTTCTCTTCTTGATTTTTTACAACACCTATAATAGGTGCACCTACCATATTTCCTTCACTATCTACGATATAAGTTATAGGGTATCCACTTATGTCACCAATAAAATCCTTATAAAAGCTACTATCTTTGTCAGGGATAATATTAGTATAAGTAACCCCTTTCTCTTTTAAAATCTTTTCTGCTTCTGATTTTAATTCCGCTGAATCACCTGCACTAGCTGCAACACCAACTAAGTTAATATTTTTATCCTTAAACTCCTTATAGTATTCCTCTAGTTCAGGCATTTCGGCAATACAACTTCCGCAACTATTAGTCCAAAAATTTATTACCGTAGCATCATATTCCTTAAACATTTCATTATTTACAGTGTTGCCCTTAAAATCTGTACCCTCAAACTTTGGGAATTGTTTTATTGTTGTCTCAATTTCACCGTTTCCGCAAGCAGATAGTGAAAACATACAAATAATTATACTTAAAATACTAATTAATTTTTTCATATTTTTTATCCTCTTTTCTTAAATTGATACTTTTACAAATCGCCTTGTGTGGACAAGTCTGAACACAATCTCCACAACGAATACATTCCATATGGTTGGGAGTTTTATAAACTTCAACATCCATTTTGCATACCTTTGTACACGCCTTGCAGCTAGTACACTTATTTTTATCGATATGGAATTTATAAAAGCTTACCTTATTGAATAAAGCATAAAATGCACCTAGCGGACATATCCATTTACAAAATGGCCTGTAAAAGAATACAGAGAGTGTAATTATACCTATAAGAACACAACTTTTCCATGTGAATAAAGTCCCTAAGGCCGCTCTCGTCCCACTATCTACAATAGAGATAGGAATAGCTCCTTCTAGTATTCCTGCAGGGCATATCCATTTACAAAACCAAGGACTACCCATACCAACTTCATTGACAACTGTCATTGGAAGTACAATAACAAACACTAATAAAATTAAATATTTTAGATATGTAAGTAGCTTTAGCTTTTGAGTGCTAAATTTCCTTGAAGGTATCTTATGAAGGATTTCTTGAAACCATCCAAATGGACATAAAAATCCACATACAATACGTCCTAGTAAAACTCCAAATAAAATCATAATTCCCATTATATAATAGGAAATCTTAAACTTAGAAGAACCTATTACAGCCTGCAAAGATCCTATAGGACAAGAACCTATTGCTCCAGGACAAGAATAGCAATTCAGCCCTGGAACACAAATTGACTTAAGTTTTCCTTTATAGATTTTACCTGTGAAAAATCCTGCTAAGTTTAAATTTGACAGGAGCGTGGCAGCTGCCTGTACTTTCCATCTATTTTTATTTTTAGCCAATTCCAACACACTCCAGGCACAGATTTATTCCCTTATTCAACACCTCTAGTGCCTCGCCACGAAAGGCACCGCCTCCAATGAAAAGTATTGAAACTACAAGCAAAAGTATTGATATTCTATTACTTCTCATCAGCAAGACTCCTTGCATATTTTAATAAAGCTTCTTTATTTGCACTACCGTTCCATGAACTATAAATTCCTCCATCTCTAGTGAAAACAGAAACTGCATCAGTAGATATAATGTCTTTGTACATTTCAAGGGAACGTTCTGCTTCTTTATTAAAAACAATTATAGGGAAATTCATATCCTTTATTTTCTCTTTAGCCCCATCTAAATCCTTATCAGTGACGATTCCAAGCATAGATATTCCCATATCCTTCAGTTCACTACTTAGTTCATTGTAAACCTTCAGCTTATCCATAGTAGTTTCTTTTGATGTATCAAAAAACACAAGGCACATTTCTCCTGATATTATTTCAGATGAAACAGATTCACCATCTATATAGGTAGTTTTAAAAGGTGCTATTGATGCAATTTTTTTTCCAGGATCAATAGGCTTAAAATGTTCTTCTATCCATGCATCATCAATCCACCCCTTTTCTTTTGCATCTTCAATAGTAATTGTACCCTCGTCTAATGCACTCATTATTTCCTTATCTGATGGTGATTTGCTACATCCTACAAGAGAAGATACTACAAGTACTGACAATAAACTTACCACACATTTTTTCATATAATTACCCCCTTATATTTTATTAACTTCATTATTACACTTAGATGTGAATTAAAAATTGTGATTCTATGACTTTTTTATGATTTTGATATTTCAAAAACTGCGTTATGAAAGTAATTATTATACTGTTCTATAAATCTAATTTATTAATGAAATTAATATGAACAACATAAAAAAGTTACTGGTATTAATTCCAGTAACTTTTTTTATAGAACCCTGCTTCTTCTGCACTCATTACTTTATTACTAAAACATAAAGGACACTGAACTCGTTCTTCATATCCTGTGACCCTGTATATAGTCCCACAAGTTGCACATCTAAATGTAAAGTATAAAGTATCATCTACATATTCCTCTTCTTCTATCAGAATCTTAATAGTATTGCCTTCATCAATATATTTAGCTACCTTACCTCTTCCACTTTGTAATATTACATTGAATTCTACTATTGATAATTTCATTTTCTTAGCAGCATTTTTTATTTTGATTTTTTGTATATCTACTAGCCTTATAGCTTCTACCTCTTCTTTTTTTAGTTTTATCTCTAACGGTTTTAGGTCTTTATCTTCGCTCATAATGTCTCCCCTATATATTCATATTAATTTTATCATTTTTAACTTACATTAATACTATATATTTACTTATACAATATGTTTTAATGTTAAGTAGAGTGAATGATATATTTTTAATATGATATATAATTTTGGAGGTAATAATGATAAAAAATCAATGGTATGTAATATTAGAATCTAAAGAAGTAAAAAAACACCCTATAGGTGTAACAAGATTTGGTGAAAAAATAGTGCTATGGAGAGATGACAAAGGAGTTTTAAACTGTATTGCTGATAAATGCATTCATAGAGGAGCCTCTCTATGTAAAGGGCATATTGTCAATGGAAATATTGAATGTCCATTCCATGCATTTCAGTATGATGGTAATGGTAAGTGCACGCTCATTCCTGCTAATGGTAAATCTTCACCTGTACCTCCCCACTTTATTGCAAATCACTATAAGATTAAAGAAGAATATGGATTTATATGGGCCTTTTATGGGGATAGTGATAAAGCATTAGCAGAACTACCTTTCTTTGATGATATTGATCATAGTTTTACATATAGTACAATAATTGATCGTTGGCATGTTGATTATTCTAGAGTTATTGAAAATCAATTAGATGTAGTCCATGTTCCTTTTGTACATAAAACAACTATTGGAAAAGGGAATAAAACTTTAGTTAATGGACCTTTAACAATTGTTGAAAATAATACAATTACTATTAATGCTTTTAATGATTTAGATTTAGGTAATCCTCCTAAAACAATTGAAGAATTAAAACATCTACAAAGAAAACAAAAACTTGTATTTAAGTTCCCAAACATTTGGCAAAATTATATTAGCGATAACATAAGAGTTGTAATAGCCTTCGTACCTATTGATGATAATAATACTAAGCTATATTTGAGATTTTATCAAAATATTACTAGACTGCCTATTTTTAGGCATATATTCAATCTTACTGGTTCTATAGCAAATTACATAATAGAAAGTCAAGATAAAAAAATTGTAAACACTCAATTACCTCAAAAAAGTTCTCTTACTATAGGTGAAAAACTAATTCCGGGAGACTTACCTATTATAGAGTATAGAAAAATAAGAGATCAGCTACAAAAGCAACAATAATCATTATAGCCTTTATAGCTAACAAAAGGTCTAATAGATATAATCTAATTAGACCTTTTGTTTTATAGCATTCTAAATATTTTTACACCTTTAGTTTTTAATAATCGATATAAACCTATTATTGCTATAAGTGTTATAGTACTTGCAACTAATAAAAATATATTTATATTACTTAATTTTAAAATATACCCAATACCAACTAGTAGTACTATATATATAAGATTAGTAAGAAGTGATAATATAACACTTGCACTTTGCTTTACAACAGCTACATCACTAGTAAACTCTAATTTAGGATAAAGCAAATTGATATATAATCCTAAAGTACTACTAAGTATAGCTAACAACACTATAGAAACTATACCTAATATACCTGATACTATCCCAAAGTCTAATTTAAAGGCTATTAATATAAGGCATAATACTGACATTGGTACTGTAAGCATTAAGTTTAAGTATATCTTACTTTTGAATATATCTATTTCATCTATTGGTGAAGATTTTAATATCCATAAATTTTTACCTTCTAGTGATATTGATACTGCTGAAGTATTTGTCATAATTACACAAAATGCTGTTATACCTAAAATTTGAATTTTTATCATATCTACTACCACAGCCATTTCTAAAAGTTGTGCTATTTTGTCATATCCAACTAATATTATTGATACTGTAAATATTGGTAATAACACCATTCCTATAGATGAGTTAATTACATATACGGTTGAAGATAAATATCTTTTAAACTCTTTATCTAACAGCGCTCTTATCGGTTTTGATGATTTTAGTTCTTCAAATTTATAATTATTAGACTTATAAGTTTCACTAAGTTTACTGTTAATTTTATTAAAATTATTTGCAAATAAATATATAAATAAAGCTGTTGGTAGCAGTGATATTATTAAAAATGTTAAAAACGATACTAAATTTCCATTCTTAAGGGCATCTACAAAATAATATGCAGGTAGATACAGTTTTTTAGTTAAATCTATTATTGAAGAACTATTTTGAGCTAAGCTTATTACTACATTTTGTATGTTAAAAGATATTATCATTACTAATATTACCATTCCTATATTTAGTAATATTGAAACTAAGTTATTCTTTTTGCTTCTTGAAGATATGTTAGCTATTATAAATGCAACTAATGATGATATTAATATAGGTATTAATGGCACTACCAAAGAAAGCACTATTAAAAATGGTATATAAGTAAAGCTCGTATCTACTTTTATAAAATAAATTATTCCTGGTATCAATATAAAAGCACCCGTAAATAAATAATTGTTTAAAATTAACATTAGTATCTTACTAGTTAAAATCGTAGATTGTTTAATAGGTAAACTTGCCAACATATCGTAATCTTTACTTTGAAATAAATATGAAGATGCTTTGTATAAAGATGTAAATAAAGTAGCAAAAGTACATCCTATAACTCCCATAATAAGAAGTAACTCCATCTGATTTGTTTTTAATAAAAATTCAGATAAATAATAACATAACATAAATCCATATCCTGCTAGTATTACCATAGATAGTATTATAACTATAGCCATTCCTATAGCTTTAGTTTTCTCTTTTTTATCTGCGTGTTTCAATTTATTTATCCCAGTTTCATTCACTAAAATATTTTTCATTAATAAACCTAAATTACTCATTGTCAATCATCTCCATAAATATATTCTCAAGGGATTTATCACCTTTTACTTCTTGTGTTTTCCCATAAGCTACTAGCTTTCCTCCTTTTATTATAGCTATTCTATCACATATTTTTTCAGCTACTTCTAGGACATGCGTTGAGAAAAATATACAACCTCCGTTATCACAAAATTCTCTCATTATTTCCTTTAGTGTAAATGCAGCCTTTGGATCTAGCCCTACAAAAGGTTCATCTAGTATAAGTATTTTAGGGCTATGAACTAAAGCTGATATTATTGCTAGCTTTTGTTTCATACCATGTGAATAAGATGATATCAAATCTCCTAAAGCTTTGTCTATTTCAAATTTCTTTGAATAATATATAATTTTTTCTTCTCTTTCTTTTTTATCTATTTTAAAAATGTCTGCTATAAAATTTAGATATCCGATTCCTGTAAGCGCTTCATATAAATCTGGATTATCTGGTATATATGCTATCTCTCTTTTACATTCTATAGGATATGTTTTGATAGATTTAGAATTTATTAAAATTTCTCCTTCTTCAAAATCATGTATTCCAACTACTGATTTTATAGTAGTTGTCTTACCAGCTCCATTATGCCCAATAAAACCAAATATTTCACCTTTATTTATTTCCATTGATATGTTATCTATTGCTTTTTTATTTTTATATGATTTTGATAAATTTGTAATCTTTAACATAATATTTACTCCCTTATTTTTATAGTTTTTCTATCTGTTATATATAATATATAACAAACCTATTTTATGTGCAACATTTTTATGAAATTATCTATGGCTAATAAAGAATAAATTTTGTGAAACTTTTGATTCTTTTTTTATTATCTACTTATGTTGTAAATTTCAACAACATATGATATATTTATCATGAAAATAATTTAATAAAATTAATTGATATTAATAGATATAGCACAGGGGATAGGAGATATAAAGAAATGAATATGATTAAAGTTAGCTATTTGGTTTATGCTGAAGGCACTGATAGCGAAGGAAATAGATTCTACTTTGAGAAGGACAAAACTAAGGAAGTAAGCCTTGAAACATCTGAACTTGATACGGTAGATCTTGATTCTAGTATTTTAGATACTATCGAAAAAGATATACATTTATACGAAAATAAAAGAACTTCATACGCTTTTAATAAATCAAATTATAAAAAAAATAATATATATGGATTTAAGGATGATAACCCAGGGTTAACTCTCCCTATTGGAAAAGTTAAAACTACTAGAATAGAAATAGCTGATATAGAAGTAGTATAAATATAATATCCCCTAGCAAATTGCTAGGGGATATTATATTTATACTACTCTATTTCATCGTTGGAGTTTTTTCGACTTTTTTTTATTAATTTTGAAATTAATATATTAAGTTCTACTAATACAGCCGCTACTATAGCTAATCCATAATACCCAAGTCCTATAGTTATGCCGATAGCTGAAAGTGTAAAAATTACTGCTCCTGTAGTTAGTCCAACTAACTCTTTATCATTTTCTGTTCTTCTTGTGAATATTACACCTCCAGCAAGAAAACCTATTGAACTAATTATATTGGCTATTAGCCTTGATGGATCAGCACCACCCATAGCATTGACTGACAAAATAGTTAGTAAGGTACACCCTAAGGTTATGATAGCAAGTGTTCCATATCCAACTATACCTACACCACGATTACTTCGCTCTAGCCCTATTACACCGCCAATAACCGCAGCTAATATTAATTTCGGTATGTGTTCTTGTAATAATATCAAGTCCTTCATATTAATCTCCATTTCTTATTGCTTATATTTTCTATCATATTTTTATTCACTATGTTTAAATTTATATGTTTTATACTAACTTATTATATGTAAAAATACTATATATAAACCTTACTTACATAGTTTGAGGCACTTAGATACAAAGCATTTGGATAATACATTCCAAAATCAATTATATCCCCTACCTTAAAATTTGTTGTTTCACTATCTATTTCTACAATTAAATGATCACTGCTACTTCCTATTATCTCTATTCCTTTTATTAAGGGAATCAGAGTATCTTCACATACAAAATCCAGTTTGCCTATACCAAGTATTGCTCTAGTTTTTATCCCTCTATCTTGATAAGTACGCTTATTTCCAAATGCATCTATAAACATTTCTCCAATTGGATATGTTGGTTTTTGTTTTAATTCTATAATCTCTGCTTTTAGTCTTAATGTATCTGTGTGTAATTTTGCTTCATTATAGCCCCAATAATCAACTAAGTCTCTTCCAATTAACATTGCCTCTCCAACTCTTAAATTGTTTATCTTTTTAGGAATCTTATTTTCAAATATTAAAGGAATCGTGGTAGTTGCGCCACCTGATACTACATCTAGCTCTCTCTCTATTTTTTCTTCTATTATTTCAGCTACTTTACACAACTTATTTAAATTATCAAAAGATGGTTTTATAGAACCATAACAACTTAAATTTGTTCCTATTCCATATAATTTTATATTTTTTAGATTATTTTCTATGTATATTGCAGTTTCTATTAATTCTTTTTCATCAATAATTCCTTCTCTCAAATCTCCTAAATCCATCATAAGGACTACTTTATGGATTTTATTTTGTCTGTTTCCTTCATTATTTAGTTTTATTATTGTATCTAGCTCTGAATTCAAGCTAATATCTATATATTTTACTACTTCCCTTAGTTCTCTTTGCATAGGCATACGAATTAACATAGTCTCATTATTTATATCATTTTGTTTTAGATTTATTAGTTGCTCTATTCTAGAACTAGCTATATACTTACATCCACCCTCCACAAGCTTTTTTACTACTTCATCTTGTGCATTTAGACCTTTTATTACCCCTGCTACGTTTATATCTAGGTTGTCACATAAGCTTACTATGTATTTTACATTCTCATAAATCTTATTTAGATTTATTTCTAGTAATGGATATTTTTCATTGTACTCCATGTCATCCCCCTATATTTTAAACTTTACTATAATATATTACTTATTTCTTATATTTTTTCCTTCTTTGATTTTTTATTGTACTAAAAAAGATACTCTCTCGTATTTTACGAAAGAGTATCTTTTACTCTATTGATAATATATTACTCAGCTATTGAAACTGGGTATACACTAACTTTCTTTCTTTTCTTATCTTTTCTTTCAAACTTAACAGAACCATCTACTAATGCGAATAAAGTATCATCTCCACCTTTTCCTACATTAGTTCCTGGATGTATTTTAGTTCCTCTTTGTCTAACTATTATACTTCCTGCAGTAACAACTTGTCCATCATATCTTTTTACACCTAATCTTTTAGCTATAGAATCTCTACCGTTTTTAGAAGATCCTACCCCTTTTTTAGATGCTAGTAATTGTAAATTCATATTTAACATATTTGCTCCTCCTACTTTAGGATATTTATATTTTTTCGGGAATTCCCTGGTAATCTCTAATTTATATATTAATTAAGCGTTTATCTTTTCAACAACTATCTTAGTATATTGTTGACGATGACCTTGCTTTCTTCTATAATCTTTTTTAGCTTTGTACTTGTAAACTATTATTTTCTTAGCTTTACCTTGTTCTACAACTTTCGCTTGTACTGATGCTCCTTCTACTACTGGAGTACCCACTACTAACTCTCCATCTTTTGTTATAGCTAATACATCATTTAAAGTAACAACGTCACCTTCATTAGCTTCTATTCTTTCGACAAATAAAACATCACCTTCTGAAACTTTGTATTGTTTTCCACCAGTTTTTACTATTGCGTACATAAACGTCCTCCTCTGTTTTAAACTCGCCATAAAAGGTACTTCTTAATAATAGAAGTTTTAGACCTTGTCTGTGCGGTATCGCATTATTAATATACACTTTTTTGATGTACTTTGTCAACTTACAATTTATGTATTATGCACCTTAGAACTATAATATGAACAAATATCTCATAATCTTATACATTGCAAAGTTTATTAAAAATAAACTTGATAATGTTAATATTAAGCTATGACTAAAAAATCTAAAACATATTACTATACCTGTCACCTGTGCCAACATAAATAGTGATAATATTAACATTAAATTAAACATCAAACTCTTCTCTTTTATAATTTTCCCACTATAATTTCTCAACTTTATAACCAACTCCCCATACCATATATAATATCTATACTTGCAAACACTACATCTAATATATCCTCTATACTTAAAGATAAATCTCATTTTCTATACTTCTTACTATAATCAAATTATAATAAATCCACTGTTAATTCAATGTTAATCCTCCATTCAAATTTAAATAATTCTAATATTAAAATGAGATACGCTTTATATTATCTAGCATAATGAATATTTTATTTTCATATTATGTAATGGAGTATATTGCAAAGTAAAGGAGGCGTATCAGTGTGGGAGAAATGAGATGTCCATTCACAGGAAGATCAAGTGGTTCTACAATAGATATGGGATGTACAAACAATAATTTGTTACCTGATCAATTAAATCTAGACATACTTAGTCAAAATTCTAGTTTGAGTAATCCAATGGGAAGTAAATTTGATTATGCTAAGGAATTTTGTAAACTTGATTTTTATGCATTAAAAAAGGATTTATATGCACTAATGACAGACTCTAAGGATTGGTGGCCAGCTGACTATGGTCACTATGGACCATTTTTTATTCGTATGGCATGGCATAGTGCAGGTACTTATAGAATAGGTGATGGAAGAGGTGGAGCTGGTGATGGCTCGCAAAGATTCCCTCCCCTTAACAGTTGGCCAGATAATATCAACTTGGATAAAGCTCGCAGATTACTTTGGCCTATAAAACAAAAATATGGAGATAAAATATCCTGGGCTGACCTCATGATTCTAACAGGTAACTGTGCACTTGAGTCTATGGGACTTAAGACCTTTGGATTTGCCGGTGGACGTGTAGATGTTTGGGAACCTCAGGATATCTACTGGGGTATGACTACAAAATGGCTTGTGACTAATAAAGACCCTGATGGTAAAATAGAAAATCCTCTTGCTGCTGTTCAAATGGGATTAATTTATGTAAATCCTGAAGGACCTGATGGAAAACCTGATCCTGTAGGTTCTGCAAAAGATGTTAGAGAGACTTTTGCACGTATGGCTATGAATGATGAGGAAACTGTAGCACTTATAGCTGGAGGTCATACATTTGGTAAATGCCATGGAGCAGCTTCTCCTACATATGTTGGTCCTCCACCTGATGCTGCTAATATAGAACAACAAGGGCTTGGCTGGAAAAATAGCTATAAAACAGGTAAAGGTATTGATACTATAAGTAGTGGAATTGAAGGTGCTTGGAAACCTGAGCCTACTAAATGGACTATGGGATATTTTAAAACATTATTTAAGTATCAATGGGAATTAGTTAAAAGTCCTGCTGGTGCATACCAGTGGTTAGCTAAAGATGTAGCTGAAGAAGATATGATAGTAGATGCACACGACCCATCTATTAAGCATCGTCCTATGATGACTACTGCAGATTTAGGTATTCTATATGATCCTATATATAATAAAATTGCTAAAAACTATTTAAATAACCCAGATAAGTTTGCTGATGACTTCGCTCGTGCATGGTTTAAACTAACTCATCGTGATATGGGTCCTCTTTCTAGGTATCTAGGACCTGAGGTTCCTAGTGAAAAACTAATTTGGCAAGATCCTGTTCCTAAGGTTGATTATGAATTAGTTAATGAAGATGATGTTAAAACCCTTAAAGGTAAAATATTAAGTTCGGGACTAAGTATCTCTGATCTTGTTTATACGTCTTGGTCATCTGCTTCTACATTTAGAGGCTCTGATAAGCGTGGAGGTGCAAATGGAGCTAGAATTCGTCTAGAACCTCAGAAATCTTGGGAAGTTAATGAGCCTAATAGATTAAATAAAGTACTAGAAGTCCTAGAAAACATAAAAGCAGATTTTGATGCTTCTCAAACTACCAATAAGAAAATATCTTTAGCTGATTTAATTGTTCTAGCAGGTTCCGCAGCTATTGAAAAGGCTGCAAAAAATGCTGGTTATAAAATCAGAGTTCCTTTCACTCCAGGACGTACTGATGCAACTCAAGAAGAAACTGATGTAAAATCATTTGCTGTACTTGAACCAAAAGCAGATGGATTTAGAAACTATCTAAAATCAAAGTATTCTGTTCCATCAGAAGCATTATTAATTGATAAGGCACAACTTTTAACTTTGACTGCACCTGAGATGACAGTATTATTAGGCGGTATGCGTGTATTAAATGCTAACTTTAATAATACTAAATATGGTGTCTTCACAAACAAACCAGAAACCCTTACTAATGACTTCTTTGTAAATCTTTTGGATATGGATACTGTGTGGAAACCTACATCTAGTGATGATGAAATATTCGAAGGACGTGATAGAGAAACAGATAAGTTAAAATGGATGGGAACAAGAGTTGATCTTGTTTTTGGATCTAATGCTCAACTTCGTGCTATCTGTGAGGTTTATGCAAGCGAAGGATCTGAAATTAAATTCCTAAAGGACTTTGTCTTTGCTTGGAATAAAGTAATGAATGCTGACCGTTATGATGTAAAAAATGCTAATTCAAAATGTTAAAAGACTTATCTAGCATATTAATACTATTCCAATGAATATTTATAGGCTATGTTGACAATTCATTCAACATAGCCTATAAATATGCCCTAAACCATTTTGCATAAAAGTTTCTGACTAGTCTGTTTTTTTCCTTATATGTTTTTACGTATATGTATTTCTGCCTCTTTCTTTTGATTTATATAAATTTTCATCAGCTAATTTTGTAAGTTCTGGTATATCCTCTTCTGTAGATACTTTCTTTGATGCTATTCCAATACTTAAAGTTATTCTATCACTTACTTTAGAGTGTTCGTGTACAATATTTTCTTTGTATAACTTTAATCTTAATTCCTCAATATTTTTAATTATATCTTCTTTACTATCATTTGATATTACTGAAAATTCCTCTCCTCCATATCTAAACACCATACCATCTTTGAATACAGATTTTATAATATTAGCAACTTGAATTAATACCTCGTCTCCTTTTATATGTCCATAATTATCATTGTATAATTTAAAATAGTCAATATCTATCATTATGAAGGTTACCTTTCCCTTGTTCTTCAACTCTCTAAGCTGCTCTATTAAATAACCTCTATTATACAGATTAGTTAAAGGATCCAAAGTATTTATCTCTTTAAGCTGCAAATTTAATCTATTTATTTTTTTATTTTTTATTTTACTATTTATAAGCTCATATATACTAACAATTGATAATATAAGTAATACAAATGTTTTTATCTTTTCTCTAAATAATTTCTTTCCTTCTAAAGTATTATTTATTCCTGCATATATACTATCTGTGTATGCCTGTGAAGATTCTTTTTTGTTATAATCCTCTACCTTATTTATATATTTTTTAAATGTTTTAAAATCATCATTTTCTAGAGATATATCTAAGACCTCTTCTCTTATTACACTGTTTATATCAGACTTAATCCCTCTACTATCTAATTCATCTAAAATAGTTTCATAACGCTTTAAAACTTTAGTATAATTTTTATTTTCAAAGTAATCTATTTTAGACTTAGCAAACCCAATCATAACATCAGTATTTGAATATACATCATTTTTATTTTTATTGTATAAGTACTGAGCTTTTCCTAGATAGGTTTTAGCATTATTTAGATTCGAAAATTCTATTTCTAATTCTGCGCATACTGTATATATCCATACTAGTCCCTTAGTATCATTTACCTCATTTGCTAAATCTATATATTTATCTCTATACATTTTATAATTTTGATAATTACCCTCTTTTGCATAACATTCAGCTAAATATCCATATACTGTTAGCTTATTTTCATTGTCTAATAATTTATGTTCAGTAAAGTAACTTTCATATATGTAGATAGTTTTTGAATAATTTTTTTGTGTATAATATATTTCACCTAAACTTATTACACATCTATTAATATATATATTATTATTTAACTTTAAAGATATATCTAGTGCATTTATTACATATTCTAGAGCTAAGTCAAACTCTTCAGTTAGTTTATATAATGTTGATAAATATAAGTAGTTTCTTATATTATGATGTTCTAAGTCAGCATATTCTAAAGATTTTCTCATTAAATCTATCGATTCATTTATATTATATCCTGACGACGCTATAGATTTAGCTTTTGCATAATATATATCACATAATCGCTCTTTTTTATTATTTTTTAAAGCAATAGTTTTTGCTTGTTCAAAAAAATATTGGGATTGCTCTATATTTTTTTGCATTATATAATTACTTGACAAAGCACTATATATTTTCATATCTAATTCAATAATATCTTTATTAGAGCTATCAATTTCACCATATTCTAATGCTTTATTTAAATAATATATAGATTCAGTACTATTATTTTGTAAGTATTTAATTGCTCCTATTGCATAATAACTTTCTTTTATTTTAAATTTACTTTTATTTTCTTTTAATCTTGATTTTAGTTCTTTGTTTATTTCTTTTTCATAGTTTTGTAGTTCATTTTTACTTACTAGTAATTCTTCATCTTTATCTATGATATCTATTATATTGGCTGAGTAAGATTTATCTATTTTGTTATATTTATTTATTGATATAAGTAAAATAACCGATGATAATAGTATTAATATTATCAATATAGTACTTTTTAACAATTTATTATTTTTTAAAGTCACGTTCTATCCTCCTACAACATTTACATTATATGTAAATATCGTCTCGTATTGTCTTTAGTATTATTATTACAAAGTAAGAGCATATTATTTTAAATAGTTTACAAAGGCACCTACAAAATTAATTGTAGGTGCCTTTTTTAATATGTTATTTAATTATTCATAAAGTGTTCTTTTATTAACTTTATAATTTCTTGTGCATCCGTACTTTGTGATTTTGGAACTTTAAAGCTTATTGGCTCATTATACACAACATTGTTTGGTAATACTTTTGTATTTCCATCTACAGATATTTTTATATCAACGTCTAAGTCAAAGTTTCCTGCTGTTTCAAATGATATAGACTTTATATTTTTTCCTGGGAAGAATTTGACTTCTACTTTTTTTCCTGTTAATCCTTGTACATCTATAAAATATAGGCCTTTGTTTGTTAATACGATGCTATCTCTTATAAATGTAAATGCTTGTAATACACTTTCATCTGATATCATATATGGCTCTATTCTATCTAGTAATTTTTTATCAACACTCATAGATCCATATCCTGCTATTTTGTTAAATATACTCATACTTATCCCCTCCAGCTTATCGTAGTATTTATTATTGTATCATTTTTCTACAAAAATAGCCACTACACTTTTCATCTGTAAAAACAACTCTTTCTAGCAATTTTAGTATTACATAATATCTAAATTTAGATAAGAAAAAGAGCTGTCACATAACAATTTTTAATTGTTTATGTAACAGCTCCACCCTATTTACTCTATACTTATTGCTGTAACTGGACATCCTTCATTAGCTTCTTGAGCTGATTCTAATAAATCCTCTGGAATCTCTCCTATCATTGGTACTGATATACCATCCTCGTCCATACTAAATACTTCTGGGCATATCCCTTCACATGCCTCACACCCTATGCATATATCTCTATCTACAAAAGCTCTCATATTATACCTCCTTGTATATTAGTTTACTATTTATATTACGATAGTTATTTAAGTCTAATGACTAAAATTTTATTTATTTTTTATAAATTTTAGTCATTAGACTTAAATAACTATTAAATAATATTAAAAAGCACCTACAAGATAAATTGTAGATGCCTTTTATAAATATATTCTCTAGTCAATTTGTTATATTATTTCATCTGCATTTCTATAACAACTTTGGCAGACACTTTCATATCTTTCTTCTCCGACTACATCTCCTACAATTGTAGATACGCCTTCTTTTACAACCTTGCCATTAACTACTCTTATATGTGTTGTAGCTTTCTTTTTACAGAATCTACACATTGCTTTAAGCTCATGGATCTCATCTGCATATACTATAAGCTCTGCACTTGCTTCAAATAGTTTATTTAAATAATCTGTTCTTAGTCCAAAACAAAATACACCTAAGCTATATTCTTTGCAAGTTGATATTTCCCATATTTGTCTTATTTGTTCTTTACTTAAAAATTGTACTTCATCTATGAAAATATAATTATATTTAGTTTCACTACATTTTTTTATAACCATTTCATATACATTATCATCTTCTCCAATTAGTAAAGCATCTTTACTAAGTCCTATTCTAGATGCTACTACACCCTTATCTCTAATGTCAAAGCGTGGCTTAAGCAATAAACATTTTGCTCCACTTTCTTCAAACTGATGTGCTTTCATTAATAAATTAGCACTCTTTGATGAATTCATTGTTCCGTAATAGTAATATAATTTTCCCACGCAAAAGTCCTCCAATAAAATATATCCTTAATGTTAATATATTTATTACTTTACTTCAAGTATATTTCATTGTATTTTTTATTTTTATATAACTTTTATTTTTCACATTCTAATTATTTCCAAGTAATTTGTGGTGATTTTCTAGGTACCGTTCTTTTGTACTTAACATTTGGATAGCCAATCACCATACACGTGATTATTTCTTCTCCATCCTTTAACTCTAATAGCTCTCTCATCTTATTATTACCTTGAGATGCTCTCACTAAAAAACCGCTATAAAAAGTACCTAAACCAAGTGCATTAGTCATAAGCTCCATATTAGTAGATGCTAGCCCTCCATTTATAGGTGTCTTTGATACTACTAATATTATCGCTGGAGCATTAAAGAATATCCTGTCTTTTGCACCTTTGTTGTTTTTATGTTCATCATACATTGCAACCCACATTCTAGCATATCTTTCAAATGGCTTTGTCTTATTATTTAAATTATTTAAAATATTATGTCCCATAGTATTTAAACTTTCTAGTACTATTTCTCTCAATGCTTCTTTTTTCTCTTTTACTACAATATAGGATACATCCTGACTATTAGTTGAAGTTTGAGTAAATCTTCCAGCTTCTATTATTTTTTCTATTTTGTCATTTTCAACATCTATATTTTTAAAACTTCTTACTGATCTTCTAAATTTTATGAAATTCAGTAGATTATCAGGATTTACTTCAAAGGTTTCTTTATCATATTCTTTTACATCATTCATATTGTACTCATCTGTAGCTATTGCTTTAACTGGACAGATTGCTATACAGTGACCACATTTCATACATTTATTATTGTCCACCTCAGCCTTACCATCTACAAGTTTTATACACTTTACTAAACAATCTTCAATACATAGTCCACATCCAATACATTTTTCCTCATTTACATTCATCATGATTATAACTTCCTCTCTTTTTATATTAACACTCTTATCTATCACCCTTAAACCAAGATATAACTATAGTAACAATAGGTGTTACAAAGCACAGTATAGCAAATGGTGCATATGAAACACAAGAAACACCTGTTACTAAACTTACTATTAATGCATTTACATTCCAAGGAATAATAGGCGCTATAATAACCCCTGTATCTGAAATAGTCCTAGATAAAATACTATTCTCAACACCTAACTCCTTATACTTCTCCTTAAATAACTGTGAAGGTATAACTATACCTGCTGCTTGATCACAAGTCAAAATTGTTAATAAACTACTTATAAATGATGTCTTCCATATAAGATCTTTTTTAGTTTTTATACTACCTACAATCCCCTTTGTTAAATAATTTATAATACCCGTTTCTTGTAATATTGAACTAATTGCTAATGCCCCTATAACTATTAGTACTACAGACAACATAGGTAAAACCCCTCCACCAGTTAGAATTTCATTTACCATCTGAGAATCTGTACTACCACTATGCCCAAATAATAAATATTTAAATAAATCCACTGCACTTACTTTCTGCAAAAACACCCCTATAAAACTACCTGCTACAACTCCAGTTAACATACAATAAATAGATTTTACACCCATAAAAGATAAAACCACAGTTAAAATAGGTAATAATAATAAATAAGGTGAAACTACAAAATTATTATTTATAGTATATATTATCTCTATCGACTCCACACTTTGATTAGACATAGGAATCTTACTTCCCATATAAAAATATATAACTGAACAAATTATGATAGTTGGTATTAAGGTATGCTTATATGATTTTAGAGCTTTTTTATAGTTAGTTTCTGTAGTCGCTAAATTTAAGTTCAAAAGGCCTGATATAGGAGACACTTTGTCTGCTAAAAACGAACCTGATACTATAACTCCTACTAAAACAGGTGTAGGTATTCCAAAGCCCTTGCCTAATCCTAGTACTGCAATGCCTATCGTACTAATAGTTCCAACTGCAGTTCCCATAAATACAGATGTCGCTGCTATAAGTATAAATGCTGCAAATAAAAAGTTCATATTCCCTAATTTTTCAAGTCCATAATATATTAAGGATGGTACTACACCTGATACTAATAAAGCAGATACAGTTGCTCCTATTAGTAATATTACAAAGTATAATTCTTTGCAATCAAGCACTGATTTAAGTATCATTGCTTTGACTTCTTGTTTTGAATAGCCGCTTTTTAAAGAAATTATTGTTGAAAAAAATACACCTATAGTAAATGCATATACTAAGGTTATGTTAAGTGCTACACATACGATAATAGGTATAATACATAATGATAAAATCAAATAAATATTTGATTTACTTATTCTACATTTTTTTATATTTTGTGTATTGTTCATATTAATTGCCCCCCTCTCTATCAATATTATTATACTCTACTACTATTGTATAAGCAGCTAATTCATTCTTACTATATTTTGGAATAATAGGTTAAAAAAGTTGAACTTCTATTCAAAGAAGAGACTTGCAAAGATATAAAATATAGTTAATAAGCCAAGATATTGTAATATCTTGGCTTATATTAAATATATTTACTTCCTTCTCTTACACTAAGGTTAGTTAACTTATTATTTTGTATAAACTCTTTTACCCATTGTGGATTTGTTTTTGAATATTCTCTTAAAATCCATCCAATAGCCTTGTTTATAAAAAATTCTTTGGATTCATTATTGTTTAATATTATTTTTTCAAGGAGATTAGTGTCCAAGTCTTTTTTATATTTCAGTTGAAAAAGTATCGCTGCTCTTTTTAGCCATATATTATCATCGATACTCCATCTCATTATGTACTCATCTATCAGTTCTGGATATCTTTTACATAATTCTCCCACTAAATTAGGAGATATAGTGTCTATGCTATCCCACCATGATTTTGTAACTATCATTTGTTCTAGTAGTATGATATCTTCTTTGTTAAGTTTTTTCTTGTTTTTGACTAGGTAATCTAATGCTAGATATTGGAATTCTCTTTCTTCTTGTTGCCAAAGGTTGTTTACTAAGTCATAGTCTATGCAGTTTTCTTTACTTATTTCTTTTATATACTCTTTTTGAAGTTCTTTTCTAAGTGGATTTCTTATCCCAAGAAATTTAAAGTTTTCTTTCATATATTTTTCCATAGAAATAGCATTTTCTTTATTTCCATTTGCTTTGAATAATCTTATCATTTTCATTTTTAGTAGTTGATAACTAGTATTTTATCTGATTCATCAGAGTTAATTTCTAATGAATAGTTATCTTCATCTAGAATCATCTGATTAAAGTTTGGATTATATCTTTCAAAAAGTTGCTTACTTCTATAATTTTTTATCCCTGCTTCTTGCCATATCATAGTTATATATTGTCTATCTTTATTAAATACGACACGTACTGGAACGTGTTTTTCAAATATAACCTTTTTATCTGATTTAGATATTGCCTTTATACATACATCAAATTCACTACTCTCAAAGTCATGATATTTGTGAAATAATTTTAATGCATTTAAACTACTTGATAATGTATTTCCTTTTAATTTTCCCATGATGAAGCCTCCTAATATTCTTGTCTTATGTCTATATTGTAACATATATAATAATTGTATATTCATTTTATATTATTATATTTGACAATAGTTTCTTATTATATTTAGATACAATATCCACAAAATATATATAAGTCTATAATTGGAGGTTAGTTTATGGATAAGAAATTATGTAAATACGAAATAGCAGATATA
>JBOFYV010000050.1:0-2130 GCA_051654865.1 Peptostreptococcaceae bacterium | reverse complement strand
AAATAATATAATCATGTATATTATTTGAAAAGAGTGATATAATCATAGTTGTAGAAATACACAAATTAAATCAAGAAAAAGTCTTGATACAGGTTAATAGGAGTAATTTAAAATGAATAACGGAATAGTAAAATGGTTTAACAATGAAAAAGGATTTGGATTCATAACAACAGATGGTGGAGAAGATGTATTTGCACATTTCTCAGCTATACAAACTGATGGATATAAATCATTAGAAGAAGGACAAAAAGTAAGCTTTAATATAGTTAAGGGTGCTAGAGGACCTCAAGCAGAAAACATAACTATATTATAATATATATATGTTTAAAAAAGACACATTTCGTGTCTTTTTTTAGAGTATGTAAATATTAATGTGTATTTTCTAGATTTAATTTAGAGATGTGATAATTAATTTTGAGGACTATGACTATAAAATCATAGTCCTTTTTAGGATTTATTTCCATTTAAGCAAAAGAAAATACCCTGATAATAAAAAAACATTGTTTTTTTTGAAAATTAAATATTTGTACTGGTAATCCTATCCTCAAAATAAATACTTAAGTGGGCTAATATCTGAGTCCAACTTCGTATTTTTTGAGTCCATTTTTCTGAAATATCCATAGTTGCTAAGTATAATGACTTATGTAACGCATCATCAGATGGAAATACACTCTTTGATTTGGTTACTTTTCTTAATAGTCTATTGTAACTTTCCATAGAATTGGTTGTATATATCAAAGTTCTTATCTCTTGAGGATACTTAAAGTATGTAGCTAGCTCATCCCAATTATTTCTCCAACTTCTTAATGCTATCGCATACTGTTTGTCCCATTTTTGCTCTACGAGCGATAGCTCATTAAGTGCAACATCTTCCGTAGATGCTGTATATACTAGCTTTAAGTCTCTAGCAAATTCTTTTCTATGCTTATAAGACACATAGTTTAATGTGTTTCTAATCTGATGAACAATACATCTTTGAACTTCAGTAGATGGAAAGACTGCATGTATAGCATCTTTAAATCCGACTAGACCATCCACGGATGCAATTAAAATATCTTTTACACCTCTATTTTTAATATCTGTAAGTACTTTAAGCCAGTATTTAGAACTTTCGTTTTCTCCAACCCATATACCTAAAACATCCTTAACACCTTCTAAATTTACTCCTATTGCTATATATGCTGCCTTATTAATTATTCTACCTTCACTTCTAACCTTATAATGAATAGCATCCATAAACACTATTGGATATATCATATCAAGAGCTCTATTTTGCCACTCTTGTGCAAGAGGAAGGACTCTATCCGTAATCTTAGATACTAAGGTATGAGATACATCAATTCCGTATATACTTTTCAAGTGTGATGATATATCTCGAGTAGACATACCTTTAGAGTACATACCAATAATTTGGTCCTCTATTCCAGATATATCACTTTCATAGTTTCTAACAACCCGAGGTTCAAAATCACCATTTCTATCTCTTGGAATACTTATTTGAACCTCTCCAAAATCTGATTTAACCTTCTTTTCTCTGTACCCATTTCTAGAATTAGTTGTTGATTTGTTTTTATTATCGTATCTGTCGTATCCAAGATGATCATCAAGCTCCGCTTCAAGCATTTCTTGAATAGTTCCTGCAAATAAGTCTTTCAACATTTCTTGTACATCTTTAGTTGTTTTTACGTCATATTCTTGAATTAGTCTTTTTAGAATTTCGCTTTTGTTCAACATAAAAAGTGTGCACCTTCCTTTGGATAATTAATTTTATTAATAACTTAATTATCGCACTCTTTAGAAGAATACACACTTTATTTTACAGACCCTTTAATTTTTATTTCAATACACGTATATATACAAAAAGTGCTAAAGCTTATTTGTTTAAACTTTAGCACTTTTATAAAATTCAATAAATATTTATTTCATAACATTTGCTACTACAGTTTCACCCTTCTTAACGTTCACTTTAGCATAACTTACTAGTACACCATTTATTTCTTTTTGCTTAGCCTTTGTTCTCTTACCATTTACATTTATATAATCATGGTCTCCATAGAATCTAGCTTCCCATTTTAATGGCTTTCTTGATGTGTTAGTTAAAGTAGTCTTTTCTAACCCTTCATGCTTAAC
>JBOFYV010000049.1:0-2021 GCA_051654865.1 Peptostreptococcaceae bacterium | reverse complement strand
ACTATTTTGTCCTAAATGTAAATGTGAAACTCTTGTAAATGTAAAAGAACTAAATATTTTTGTTATTAAAGAGCCAGACGCTAAGACGCAGAGCCAATAACTTGTGAGTTAAATCACTGTTATTGGCTCTTTTTTTATACAAAGTTAATAATGAGAAATGAATAGTTAATAATGGAGGGAAATAATATGAAGAAAAATATAATAGAAGTTAAAGGCTGATAGAAGAGTAGGTACTTACTCAGGCGGTATGAAAAGAAGAATTGATATTGCTATGAGCCTAGTTGGAAATCCAAGTATTATTTTTTTAGATGAGCCAACAACAGGTTTAGACCCAGAGGTAACTAACAGTTACAAATAACTTATAAAAGTTTACGAATTCATATTGACTTTTATAAGCTAGAGAGCAATCTCGTACACTCAAGTGAGTGGAAGTGGGGGACACCGATTAGGTGATGATATAGTCTATGCTCATATGAAAGTATGAGAAGTTCATTAGAGAACTGCATAGAATTAACGACTCTATGTGAATACGCCAAAACTTTATAAAACTGTGTAAAGATATAAGTTTGGAACATAGTAAAGTAGCTAGCAGATGAATGAACTACAGTATTCTTAACAACTCAATATTTAGAGGGAGTAGAGCAACTTGCAGATAAGATAGCGATTCTTCATAACGGTAAAATAATAGCTTTATATACACTGGAAGGGTTAAAAAAATTATTCCCACCGGCAAAAGTTGAATATGTTGAAAAGCAACCGACATTAGAAGAGATATTTGGATTGCACTTGCTTGGTGTATATTAATAACTGTTGTTGCGTATTTATTTGCAATGAGAGTATATAAAAAATTATAACCTAATAAAAGTACACGAAAATAATTATTTTCGTGTACTTTTATTGATTTATTGAACATCTATACTTTTTATCTAATCTTCTCAGTTTTAGTTATTTCAAAACCAATATTTAAATAAAGTCTTAAAGCTTTATCATTCCATTTTGCAACATTAAGAATAATAGGATTATTATTATTTTCTCTAATATGATTAATTGCCCATAATAATAACTGTTTCCCAAAACCTTTATTTTGATATCTTTTATTAATTATTAAATCATCTATTTCATTTTCAAAGCAATAAATTGAACCCAGTATTGTATTGTCACTATATAAAACATAGATATGTTGTTTTTTATTCTCTAATTGACCTAGTGATGAATAAAAATTATAAGGTTTAACTTCTAATGTTTCTCTCATTTCAAAAAAACATTCATTATATATTTTTTCATATTGTGGGTAAAATTCATCTCTAAATTTTTCTAATTTCATATCGATTTTTTCAGTTGTATTGCTTAAGAACTGCATTTCATATGCTATTATCTCTACCATGTTTCCCCCTCTGATTAATCACGTGTAAAATCTATATTTGTCTATTATTATACAATAAATTTTATACTCGATTACATAAAATTTATAATTAAAAAAAGTGTCTAGTAAAAACTAAACACTTTTTATTTCTAAGATATAGAGGGCTTTTGTTTTCTATCTTTAACCATTAATCTAAATATATTTACAGCATATACAATAGTTATAACTGCTCCAAGCAAAGATAAGAACATTATTAAATCATAAAATCTAACATATACTTCCATAATTAATCCTATTAAGCTTTTACTATCTACACCTTCTGCAGGAAACATTCTTTTACCAAATCTTTGTAAAGCATTAATTAGTGAACTATTATTTAATGACATTAAGGCAATACCGCCAATTAGACCCATTATAGAATTATAAAATTTTTCCATAGAAACCTCCAATATTTAATATAATAATAATTTCTATAAGTAAAATAGGATAACCTTTATACAAATTTTTTGATATACTAATTTTAGATTACAGTATATGGCAGCATATTTATTGAACACTAATTCTTGATATTTGTTTCAAAATTTGCGATACAATTTCATCTGTACTTAAACTACCATCTACAACTAAGTCTGACTTAGGCTTTACTATTTTTATATGC
>JBOFYV010000048.1:0-40428 GCA_051654865.1 Peptostreptococcaceae bacterium | reverse complement strand
CGAGTATTTTGCATACAGCCCATACTGCAGTAATTGGAGCTTTTATTATTAATTGAAGTCCCATAGCTACAATATTTTGAACTTGAGTTATATCATTTGTTGAGCGTGTTATTAAACTAGCTGTAGAAAATTTATTTATTTCTGCCATTGAGAAACATTCTACTTTATCATATAAATTAGAACGAAGTCTCCAAGATAAATTTGAAGCTATTATTGCTGCAAAGTATCCTACTATAAAGGCAGCTACCAAACTACCTAGTGCACACAATAACATATAGCCTCCAGCACGTAGGATTTCACTCATTTCACTATTTGGTGTTTGTACAAGTTTTGTTATTTCAGACATGTAATCTGGTAATTTTAGATCAAGGTATACTTGAGCTACTATAAATACAAAACTACAAAGTACAAAGAACCAGTCTTTTTTAGTTAAATATTTTAAGATTTTTAGCATTTTAATTCTTCCTTTCTATATTTCTTTGTTAATCTTATAAAGCTATTTTATTAAAGAAAAATTAACTAAAGATTAATTAAAGATGAACTAAAGATGAACTTTTTTCTTTTAAGTTTATAAATATTGACTCATAGTCATAATCTAATATAATTAAAATAAAAAAGGAGAACGATGATGATAAATGTTTTACTAGTTGAAGATGATGATAAATTAAATAAATTATTTTATACGGTACTATCCAAACAAGGATTTAATATATATATTGCTACTAATGGAGTTGAGGCTTTTAATATATTAGAAAATAATCATATTGATTTAATAATTTCAGATATAATGATGCCTAAAATGGATGGTTATGAATTTACAGAAAATGTTAGAAAAATAAATGAAGAAATACCGATTTTAATGATTACTGCAAAAGACGATTTTATTTCAAAACAAAAGAGTTTTTTAATTGGTATTGATGACTATATGGTAAAACCTATTGATGTTAATGAGATGATATTAAGAGTAAACGCATTATTGAGAAGAAGTAAAATTGTCCACGATAAAAAACAGATTGTAGGAAGTACAGTTTTAGATTACGATTCTTTAACTGTAACTAGAAATAATGAATCTACAATTCTAACTCAAAAAGAATTCTATCTATTGTATAAACTGTTATCTTATCCAAACAAAGTATTTACAAGGAATCAGCTTATGGATGAAATTTGGGGATTAGATAGTCCATCTGATACTCAAACTATAGATGTTCATATAAATAGACTTAGAAGGCACTTTGAAAACAATCCTGACTTTAATATTGTTACGGTAAGAGGTCTAGGATATAAGGTGGTAAAGAATGAAAAATAAGCAAGTATTTCGCTTTTGGATTCCTTTTATAATAAATATTTTTATAACCTCATCTATTACAATTTCAATAGTAAGCATATGTTTTATTATTGGTTCAAGGTTAGAAGTATTTAGTAATGAAAAGTTGAATGGATTTATGGGAATTCTTGTGTTCTTATTAATAAACATTGCTATAGCTTCTACATTTACAATAATCATAACGCTATTAGCTAATAATACTTGGAAACCTCTAAAAAAGCTAATCGAGGCTATTGATGAAGTTGCAAAAGGTGATTTTTCCATTAGGCTAGAAGAGAATCATCTTCCTCCTGAAATAAAAAATTTAAATACTTCTTTTAATACAATGGTCAATGAATTAAATAGTATAGAAACCTTAAGGAATGATTTTATTGTAAATGTTTCCCATGAATTTAAAACACCTATTGCAGCTATTGAAGGATATGCAACATTATTACAGGATGATACATTAACAGAAAAGGAAAGAGTTGAATACACCAAGATTATTTTAGATAGCTCTAGGCAACTATCTTCTCTTTCTGGAAATATTCTTAAATTATCTAAATTAGAAACACAAGAAATTTTACCGGATAAAAAGTATTTTTCTTTAGATGAACAGCTTAGACAAGCTTTATTGTTGCTAGAGACTCAATGGTCTATTAAAAATATAGACATAGATATGGATTTAGAAACCATTAATTACTATGGTAGTGAAGATTTATTAATGCAGGTTTGGCTAAATATCTTTAGCAATGCTATTAAATTTACACCTGAGGGTGGGTTAATAGTGACTAAATTAAAAGCCACAGATAGTGTAATTCATGTTTCAATTAGTGATAATGGTATTGGAATGGCAGAGGATGTACAGGATAGAATTTTTGATAAGTTTTATCAAGGAGATACTTCACGTAATTTTCAAGGAAATGGTCTGGGGCTAACTTTGGTTAAGAGAATTCTAGATTTGTGTAAATGTAAAATAACTGTAGAAAGTCGGGTAGGAGAGGGAACAACTTTTAATATATATATTCCTATTTAGATAAGAGGTTAGGTACATATAGATGATAGAAATAAGTTGCTATATGCTCAGATAGGCTTAGTGGTAGAAATGCTAAAGTTAAATACTAAAATCATACTATAGTTACCTCTACTTAACTATATAACAACAATGTGCGTACTTTTATTAGTATTAAACAATGAATATAATAAATATAAGCTTAATAGCAGGAAGAAAAGCATTTGATAACAATGTAGTATACTATTGGACGAAATTTACAGTACATGCAATAACTGAAAATATGAGAAAAGAAGTATCTACATTTTATGTAGAAGGGTTTGGAGGGAACTAGAATGATTTATCGTAAATTAGGAAGAACTAATTTAGATGTAAGTGTTATTAGTTTAGGTGGAGAATGGCTCAATGGATTGAATAAAGAAGAGGTAAATGATGTTATTGATATAGCTATGAAAAATGGAATTAACTTAATAGATGTATTCATGCCACAAGCACAAGTCAGAACCAATATCGGTCATGCACTAAAGGGAAGGCGTGAACAAATGATAATTCAAGGACATCTTTGTACTGTATACGAAGATGAACAGTACAATAGAACTAGAGATATTGATAAAACTAAAAAATCATTTGAGGACTTACTTACAAGATTACAAACAGATTATATAGATGTAGGTATGATTCATTATGTAGATAGCCATGAGGATTTTGAATCAGTTTTTAATACAGAAATAATTGAATATGCAAAAGAACTAAAAAAACAAGGAAAAGTAAAATACTTAGGTATGAGTTCTCACAACCCTGAGATTGCATTAAGAGCAATTAACACAGGGTTAATAGATGTACTTATGTTTAGCATAAATGCAGCCTATGATTTAGAACAGTCAGATACGGATATATATGAACTTATGGATTTTAAAGGATTAAGTAATACTGAATGGATGGTTGACCCGTCTAGAGTAAAGTTATACTCTACTTGTGAAAGCCTTGGAGTAGCAATAACAGTGATGAAGCCATTAGGTGCAGGGAGCTTGCTTAAAGCCGAGACATCTCCTTTTGGAAAATCTATGAGTGTTACACAATGTTGTCATTATTGTCTTAATAGACCGGGAGTTTGTAGCGTAATTGTAGGTTGTCACTCCGTTAAAGAGGTAGAACATGCACTAAAATATATTAATGCTACTGATAGTGAAAAAGACTATACATCAATAATATCTAATAGTCCCAAATTTAAGATGGATGGAAGATGTATGTATTGTAACCATTGTCAACCTTGTCCAGCAAAGATAGACATAGCAGCTGTAACTAAGTATCTTCATTTAGCAAAAATGCAAGATGAGGTACCAGAGACAGTAAAAGAGCATTACAATAGTTTAAAAACAAATGCAAATGACTGTATTCAATGTGGAAAGTGTGAACCTAATTGTCCATTTGGGGTTGAGATTAGAGAGAATATGAGAGAAGCAAAAGAAGTATTTAATAGTAGAATTAGATAGCTACGATGAGAACAGCTTAAAATAGAAAAATAATAAGTTTAGAAGCCTTAATTCATTTGAATTTAAGGCTTTTTTTACGTACTAGTTACATAGTTAGGGACTTAAGTTTTAATCAAATAAAGTCATAAAAAAGTCACAAAATTACAATTTTTAATTCACATCTAAATGCAATAATTAAACTAACAAATAAAGCGAAAGGGACAATATATATGCTGAAATTAAAAAATATAAACAAAAGCTTTAATAATATAAAAGTTTTAAAAAATTTAAATCTAGAACTAGAAAGCGGACTAAACTTTATAGTAGGTCCATCAGGTAGTGGTAAATCGACACTACTAAAAATCTTAAGTGGAATAGATAAAAACTACCAAGGAGAAGTTTTTTATCAAGGAAAAAGTATAAAAGAATTTGATTCTAAAGAATTAAACTCATACTACTTCAACACAGTAGGATTTATATGGCAAAACTTCCAACTACTAAATCATCTTTCAGTAGAAGAAAATATAAAAGTAGTACTGCAATTGTTAGACTTAACAGAAGAAGAAAAAGACAAAAAAGTAAAACAGATGTTATCAAAATTACAAATAGAAAACCTAGCAGATAAAAAAGTGGGAAGTTTATCAGGAGGACAAAAGCAAAGAGTTGCAATAGCAAGAGCGCTAATAAAAAATCCTGAAATAATAATAGCTGACGAACCAACGGGAGCTTTAGATAAAAAATCTTCAACAATAATAATGAATACACTAAGACAAATTTCTAAGGAAAGAACAGTTATAATAGTCACTCATGACAAATCATTAGTAGATGAAGATAGTAACTGTTACTTATTAAAAGATGGAGAAATAGCTCAAATTAATAAGTCTGAAGCTAAAAATAAAAACATATCTAAAAGAAAAAAGATAAATCCATTTTTAACACTTCAAAGAGCAACAAAAAGTGGGATTACAAACTTTAAAGGATCATTTATCAAATTTATTATTACATCCTTAGTACTATCATTATCATCTTACTTCTTATTATTAAATGTAAGCAAAACAGTAGTAAGTGAGCAGCAAGATATACTAAATCAGCTAATTCAAGAAAATGGAGATAGCTTACGAGATATTAATATGTATAGCAGTGTTATTGGTGCAGCAGGGAGTGGAGGAGATAATAGCAATAAGCCTAATATGGATATAGATCAAGACTTATCAAGAGTTCTTGATAAATATAAAGATGATGAAAGAATAGAATTCCTTGCACCTTTACACGTAATTAATGATATGACTGTAAATATAGATGGAGTTCTTAAAGATTATAAAGTAGAAAATTCAAATACTTCTCCGATGATAAATAAAGTAGTAGAAGGTAGAGTTCCAAAACAAAGTGGAAAAGAAGTAGCTGTTACTAATTTATTTTTAGAAAAATCAGGTTTATCAGCAAAAGATGTAATAGGAAAGAAAGTATCTATTAGTGGAGGAAGTTATGATTGGTCAAGTGGAGAACCAGTGCTAGTTGAAAATAAAGCAGATGATTTAACTATAGTAGGAGTAATTGATACAACTGTAAAGTACAAAGCACCTACTGGAGAAAATATAGAATATGAACTAGAAGATTCATTTATATACAGTTTAGATGTAGTAAAAGACCTTAAAGCACAAGCTAAATCAAATACAGATAACTTATCATTTACCATTAGAGTAAAAAATATAGATGATATAATGCCTATAGTTGAAGAATTACAAAGTGAAGGTATAACACCGATGGGTCAATTTGAATCAGTTAAAGACATATTAAGTATAAATAATACTACAAAAGAGCAATCAAGTTCTATTACTAAAATAATAGCACTAGTAGCAATAGTGGTTACACTAGCAGTTACTGTAATAAATGCATACTTAAGAAAAAATGAGTTTGCTATATTAAAGATAAACGGATATTCAAACACAAGTATATTCAACTTAAACATTATGGAGCATTTACTGATAGCAACAGTGTCTATTATAGTATTTGCATGCACTATGCCAATTACAAATACTATATCAAGTGCAATGTTTAATATTTCAGTATCAGGAGCTAAATCAATACTAATGGGAAGTGGAATTATAATAATCCAAAGTATGGTTATGGCAAGTATTTCATCTTTTATAGCATCAAAAACAAAAATTGAGAAAAGTTTAATGACAGGTGATAGATAATGATTAGTTTAAAAAAAATATTTAAAAAATTCGGAGAAACTGAAATATACAATGACGTTAATTATAAGTTTAGAGAAAAAGGATTAACTTGTTTCTATGGACCTAGTGGTTCTGGAAAAACTACACTACTTAATTTAATAGCTGGATTTGATAAAAGCTATAGTGGTGAAATAAAAATAGAAGATAAAAATCTAAAAGATTTGACTATGGATGAACTTTGTAGATATAGATTTAATAATATTGGGTTTGTGTTTCAAAATTATAATCTACTAAAAGGTTATACATCTTTAGAAAATGTGCTCATGGGTATTCACCTTAATAATAAAATATCTGAGGATATGAAAATTAAAAAAGGTATTGAATTATTAACTTTATTAGGACTTGAAAATCAAGTTCATCAAAAAATAGAAAGTTTAAGTGGTGGTCAAAAACAAAGAGTTTCTATTGCTAGAGCTTTGATAAATGATCCAAATATAATATTAGCAGATGAGCCAACGGGAGCGTTAGATAGCGAATCTAGTGATAATATTATGGACATCCTAAAGCAAATATCTAAAGATAGAACTGTAATAATAATAACTCACGATGAAGAAATTGCAAAATATGCAGATGAAATAATAGAAGTAGAAGACAATAAAATAATATCAAAAGAAGTGAATGACTACACTGATGAAGTGGCAGTAACTAAAGAAACAAACCACAGTAAAAATCTAAAACCTAAATTGTATAATAAAGTATCAAAATCTCTTAGTATGAAAAATTTTAAGATACATTTATTTAAATACATTATTGCAGGTAGTATAATAGCACTAGGCTCTGCTGCTTTTATAGGATCTTTATCAACAAAAAACATTACTAATCAAGTTGTAGAAGATTTTAAAAATAAAAACTTCTTCTATAATATAGGTCAGTCACCTATTAACTATGAAGGAAAAAAAGCTGATAATAGTACAGAAGATACATTTAAGACTTTAGAAAACACTGATGGTATCAAAGATGTATACTACCAATACGATTTAGAAAATCTACAAATAAAGCAAGAAGATTTAGTTGTAGATATACCAGTAAAAGTACCTACAGCTACAGCCAAAGAAACATTATCTTATGGTAATATGCCAAGAAATAATAAAAATGAGGTAGTATTGTCTTCTAGTATAGCTAATAGATTAACAAAAGATATAAAGTCTATTATAGGAAAGGAAATAGTACTAGAATACAAAGACAAAGATTTAAACAATAAGAAGATTACATTAACAGTAAGTGGATTAAGTAATTCACAATATCAAGATTTTATATTAAGCCAAGATGTAGAACAAAAGATTTATAAAGATAGTGTAAAAGATAAGAAGCCGACTGCAATATCATTTACAATAGAAAACTTTGAAGATATACCATCTATGGACAAAGCTTTAAAAGACAAAAACATAGGTGTATACACTAAAGCACAAGAAGTAGAATCTTTCGAAAAATCTTTTACTAGTTTATTAAAACTATACACAGCTTTGTCTTATATAATACTTGTAGTAGGGATAGCAATAAGCTCAATGATGTTGTATAAAGTATCAATAGAAAGATACAATGAAGTTGGACTATTAGGTGCATTAGGATATACGACATCAAATATAAAACAAATTTTGTTCAAAGAAAATATCTACTTTGCTACTTTATCAACTTCAATATCTTGTATATTAATAATGCTACTTGATTTAATGTATAAGCACCAATTTGGTTATGGATTAAATCTAGAAATTTCACATTTTATAATATTAATAGGTCTTAATTTATTACTAACAATTGGATTGTCATATGTTTTTAGTAATAAATTAATAAAAACAGAGCCAGCAGTGGCTTTAAGTAAATAATAAATAAAGGCTGTTGCAAATAATTGCACAGCCTTTATCTAATTGGATATAATAGTATTTATAATGAAGGAGGAAGTTATGGAAAATAAAACAGTTTTAGTAGTAGAAGATGAAGAAAAAATAAATAAAATGATTAGTAAGTATTTTATTTATAACAAATACAATGTAATCAGTGCAAAAGATGGGTTAGAAGCAGTAGAAAAATTTGATGATAGTATAGATTTGATTATATTAGACGTAATGTTGCCAAAGTTAGATGGTTTTACAGTTCTTAGAAAAATAAGAAATAAATCAGATGTGCCAGTAATTATGGTAACAGCAAGGTCTGAAGAAGAAGATATATTAATGGGATATGAGTTTAAGGTGGATGATTATATTACAAAGCCTTTTAGTATAGATGTACTACTTGCCAAAAGCAAAGTACTTTTAAATAGAATAGATTCTATGTCTAAACAGTCACAAAATATAAACAGCAACACGTTAGAGTACAACGGAATAAAACTTAATGAGTTGACTATGGATGTGTATATAGATGATGAACCTATAGAAATAGAATTAAAACAGTTTGAGATACTAAAATATCTAATGGAAAATAAAAATATTGTTATGTCTAGAGAAAAAATACTAGAAAGCATATGGGGATATGACTATTTTGGGAATATAAGAGTTGTTGATGCTCAAATTAAAAAACTAAGAAAAAATTTAAAATATAAGTCTTATTGCATAAAGACAGTATTTGGAGTAGGGTATAAATTTGAAGTGGAATAAATTTTTTAAAAAGAGTATTTTCTCAAAGTTATTTTTAATGAACATAATAATATTAGTATGTATAGTTTTATCTCAACTTTTTTTCCAATCAGTATATTTTGAAAAGTATTATATAGGAAAAAAGAACAACATCTCAGAAGGTTATATTAAAGAATTTCAACAACTTTTAGAAGAGAACCCCGTCAAAGAACAGTTAATGGAATTTATTAATAAAGTAAAAAAGAAAGATAATGTAATATTGTCTTTTAGAAATTTAAATTTAAGTGATGGCATATCACTGCAGTCTTATATGGGAAGTAAATATATAGAAGTAAATGATATTAACAACAATAAAATTAAAGTAATCGTAGGTGATCAATTTCCTACATTAAATATTAAAAAAGGTGATAGTATTGAAGTGTACGGAGATGCTGATGGCTATGGATACGTTCTTGCAGATAAAATACTTATTAACAATGTAGAGATACAACCATATTATGAAATTATTCCTAACAAAACAGTAGAAAGTATAGTAGAACCAGCTATAATACAGCCATCTATAGGTAAAACTACAGAGCAAAAAACAGTAGGCTTAAAAGGATACGTTAATGAAATAGTTAATGAAGATAATACATATAAAATCTATGCTAATGAAGACTTATATATAGGTCAAAATGATAGAACTAATATTTTGAACAATAATAAATACTCATCAAAAGCAAGTAGTATAAATGGAGTAGGAGAAATTTTAATAAATACTCAAAAACTTAAAGATGGATATATAATAGCAATAACTCCACTATCTGAGGTAAATGAAGTTATTGGAACTATGAATGATTACTACTTTATTGTATTTTTTATAGTTTCTATTTTAGTAATAATAATATCATTTATATATTCTAAAATAATGAGCAAACCATTAGTAGAGATGAGTAACATAGCAACTAAAATATCACAGCGTGATTTTAAGTATAAGTACAAAGTAAATAGTGAAGATGAAATAGGTGTACTTGGAAGCTCATTAAATTTAATCTCTGAAAACCTAGAAAAAAGCTTAACTGATTTAGAAGATACTAATATAAAGCTTAAATCAGAAATGGAAAATCATAAGATTCAAGAAGAAAAGCGAAAAGAATTAATTGCGAATATATCTCATGAACTAAAAACTCCTATTACAATAATTCAAGGTAGTATTAATTGTATTAAACAAGGAATGGATACTGTAAATATATACGAAGATATTCTGGAAGAAACAGAAAAAATGAATGACTTAGTAAAAGAAATGCTTGAGATATCAAAACTTGAATCTCCTACATTTAAACTAAACAATGCACCTTTTGATTTATGTAGTGTATTTCTAAAAGAGTACGATAAGATGAAGTCGATTATAAATGAAAAACAATTAACTTTATCTTATGAAATAGAAGATGAAGTTGTAGTTTTGGGAGATGAAAAAAGAATAAATCAAGTAGTGAGTAATTTACTTACTAATGCTATAAAATATACCCCAAAAGGAGAGCGTATTAATGTATCTATAGAAGAGTTTATTAAAGAGGATGAGTACGTATTTTGTATAGAGAACTTTGGAGTATCATTAAGTAGTGATGAAATGGATAATATATGGGATGCATTTTATAGAACTGAAAAATCAAGAAATAAAAAGTTTGGTGGTTCAGGATTAGGACTATCTATAGTCAAACGAATTTTGGAAATGCATAAAAGTAATTATGGAGTAGAATCGATAGATGATAGTGTTAAATTTTACTTTACTCTTGAAAAATATGAAGATTATTAAGGATAGCAGAAAAAGATTTTTTTATTAAAAAGAAAATAAATATATATCGTTGAATTAATTGTAAATTAATGGTAAGATTAGAAGAAAAATTTGTAATATAAAAAATATAATTAGGAGTAGGGAAATGTCAAAACAAAGCAATGATTCTAAAAAATTAACACTAGTACCATTAATACTTATGATATTTACTTCGGTATTTGGATTTGCTAATATGCCAAGAGCGTTTTACTTAATGGGATATTCTGCTATACCTTGGTATGTATTTGGTGCTATATTCTTCTTCATACCATTTGCTTTAATGATGGCTGAGTATGGTTCATCATTTAAAAAAGAAAGTGGTGGTATGTATTCTTGGATGGAAAAATCTGTAGGTCCTAAGTATGCTTTCATAGGTACTTTTATGTGGTATGCATCTTATTTAATATGGATGGTAAATGTATCTTCTACAATATGGGTACCTTTATCAAATGCAATATTTGGGTCTGATGTTACTAGTACGTGGTCAATATTTGGACTTAATTCAGTTCAAACATTAGGTGTATTAGGTGTAATCTGGATAGCTTTAGTTACTTTTATATCAACTAAAGGTCTTGAAAAAATAACTAAAATAACTTCAGTAGGTGGTACTGCTGTTACTTTATTAAATGTTGTGTTATTACTTGGAGGAATTTTAGTAGTAGCTTTAAATGGTGAGTTATCTGAGCCTATAGTAAGTATAGCTACATCATTTACTAATTCGCCAAATCCTTCATACCAAAGTATGTTATCAGTTTTATCATTCTTAACATTTGCTATATTTGCATTTGGAGGGCTTGAAGTTTTAGGTGGTTTAGTAGACCAAACAGAAAATGCTGAAAAAACTTTCCCTAAAGGATTAGTAATATCAGCTTTAGTAATATCTTTAGGATATGCACTTGGAATATTCGCTTGTGGTATGTTTACTAACTGGAGTGAAGTTTTAGGTGGAAGTAATGTAAATATGGCAAATGTTGCTTATATACTAATGAGTAACTTGGGTCTTCAAATAGGGCAGGCTCTAGGGTTAAGTGAAGCAGTATCGTTATCTATGGGTATATGGGCTGCTAGATTCGTTGGTTTATCAATGTTCTTAGCACTAAGTGGAGCGTTCTTTACATTATCATATTCACCACTTAAGACATTAATCCAAGGTGCACCAAAAGAAGTGTGGCCTGGGAAACTAGGTGAAATAAAAAATGGTATGCCTATAAATGCTATGAAGGTACAAGCAGGTATTGTTATATTTATGATATTATTAGTATCATTTGGTGGAGACAATGCTTCTGAGTTCTTCTCCATACTTGTTCTTATGACTAACGTTGCAATGACAATACCATATATGTTCTTATCAATTGCTTTCCCTATATTCAAGAAAAAGCAATTAAATGGACAAGTAGAAAAGTCATATGTAGCTTACAAGACTTATGGAATAGCTTTATTTGCTTCTATAGCTGTAACTTTTGTGGTTGGGTTTGCAAACTTGTTCACAATAATAGAACCAGCATTAGCGTCTAAAGATGGAATAATAAAAACATTAGCTATGATAGGTGGACCATTAGTATTCTCGATAATAGGATTTGTTCTATATACAGTATATGAATACAAAAATAAAAAAAGTAAAAATAAAAAAGTAGCTTAATATTAAAAGATAGTTAATATAGATATAAATCTATATTAACTATCTTTTTTTAGTATATTTTGTGAATATAGTTTATTTTCTATATTGTTTTTATGAATTTTATAGCGGCTACATAACAAATATAATAAGAGAAATAATATAGACAGAGGTGAAGATCAGATGCAAATATTAACGACAGCATTCATCATAATTATTATTGTAGCTATAATTTTAACAATAGTAGGAATTGGAGTAGGATATTATTTCTCTAAGCGTGTAACAAATCCAATGACTACAGGGTATGAAGAAAACTATCAAAATGAAAAAAAAGTTCATCCAGACGTAATAAAAAAATATGAAGAATTAGAAAAGGAAGAGGTAAGTATTGACTCTATATATGGCTATAAATTACATGGAATATTTTTTCCAAATAAGATAGTCGATAAAGTGGTAATACTCTCACATGGTATTACATCAAATTTATGGGATATGTTAAAGTATGGATTTTTATATATACCAAGGGGTTTTAGTATATTAGCTTATGATCATAGATATCATGGATTAAGCGGTGGCAAAAACACCTCAGTGGGATATTATGAAAAAGATGACCTGAAATCCTGCGTAGATTGGGTAAGAAATAAGTACGGTAAAGATGTAAAAATAGGGCTTCATGGAGAGTCTATGGGTTCTGCTATAGTAGTTGAATACTTAGGTATGTATGATGATGTAGAGTTTGCAGTAGATAACTGTGGATTTACAAGTTTTATAGAAGAAGGAAAGTTTGTATTAAAAAAATACTGTAATATAAAACTAAACATAGTACAAAATTTCATAGTGTTTTTTGCTAATATAATTACAAAACTAAGATGCGGATGGAGTTTTAAAGATGTAGAGCCTATACATTCAATAAAAAAGGTAAAAACACCAATGTTATTTATACATGGAGGATGTGACAAAGTAGTACCTTGTGAAATGTGTGAAGCTATATTTGAAGCAAAACAATACGGAATGAAGGACAAGTTTGAAGTAAAAGATGCAAATCATACCGATGCATTAGATAAAGATAAAAATGGATATATTATTCATCTAAATAAATTTTTAGATTTAGTAGAAAAATAAAGTAGAATGCCAATAGGCATCTACTTTATTTTATTTATTAATTGTAATATATTTTTTTAATATAAAAATATAAAATTATAGCAAATATGAAATTAAAGTGAAAAGTTTGCAAATAACGATTTCTTAAATATTCAAAGTTTTAAAAATTCTGAAAAGTCAAAAAATATAATTGATTTTCAAATAACATATCTATACAATCTAATATAAATATATAAAAAGGATCAAGGGGGATAATACAATGAGAGGGAAGTGGAAGAAATTATTAGTACTTTTATGTTCAATAACAACGACATTTTCATTAGTAGCATGCAGTACAACTAATGAAACATCAAGTAGGGAAAATACAGTTACATTCGCAAAAGAGCTAGATGTAATATCAATGGACTCTAGTTATGCTACAGATGGTTCATCATTTGAAGCTATTCATGCAACTGTTGATGGGCTTCTTACGATTGATGCAAAGGGAAATCTAATACCAGCATTAGCTAAGGATAAAGCTAAAGTAAGTGAAGATGGATTAACATATACTTACGAATTAAAAGATGCTAAGTGGGATAATGGAACGCCAGTAACTGCAAATGATTTTGTATATGCTTGGAGAAGAACAGCTTCAAGTGCGGATGCTGAATATAACTATTTATATGGAGCAGATGGAGCCTGTATAGCTAATGCAGATGAAATAATATCAGGGGAGAAAAAGCCTGATGAACTAGGTGTAAAAGCAGTGAATGATACTACTTTAGAAATAAAACTTTCTAAGCCTTGTGCATATTTTGAAAATTTAATGTCATTCCCAGTATTTTATCCAATCAATGAAGCTTTTGCTACTGAAAAAGGAGATCAGTATGCATTAACTCCAGAAAATATGTTAGCATGTGGAGCATATAAAATGACTAGTTGGGAAACAGGGAGCAAGTACGTTTTAGAAAAAAATGAATCATACTATGACAAAGATACAGTAAAAGTAGATAAATTAGTATTCAATGTAGTAAAAGATTTATCAAGTTCTGCATTAGCATTTGAAAGTGGAGATGTTAATTTTACTAAATTAAATAAAGATTTAGTTGATAAATATAAGAGTGCTAGTACATACACAGAAGTGCTAGAAGGATATTTATGGTATTTCCAATATAATTATGCAAATGAATATTTGGCAAATAAGAATATTAGAAAAGCATTATCATTAGCAATAGACAAAGAAGATTTAGTAAATAATGTTTTAAAAGATGGTTCTATAGTAGCTAATGGATTTGTTCCAACAGCTCTTGCAACAGGGCCGGATGGAAAAGACTATAGAGAAACAGCACCAGTTTATATGAAAACTAATGTAGAAGAAGCTAAAAAAGCATGGGAAGCTGGACTTAAAGAATTAGGAGTAGATTCTATTAATTTAAAAATGTTATTTGACAATGCAGACCCTGCAAAATCTGCAGCAGAATATCTTCAATCTAATCTTCAGTCAACGCTTGAAGGGCTTACTATAGAAATGGTAGCTCAAGAAAAAAATAACCGTATAGAAATGCAAAAATCACGAGACTTTGACATATCTCTAACTCGTTGGGGACCAGACTACGCTGACCCTACAACATATTTATACCTAATGACTACTGGAAATTCTTATAACTATGGAGACTATTCAAATTCAGCATATGATACAAAGATGAATGAGGCAGCAGATGCACAGGATTCAGCTGCTAGATGGCAATTATTAAAAGATGCAGAAGGGATATGTTTAGAAGATTACCCAGTAGCACCGATATTCCAAATAGGTGGAGCTAGTTTAATAAGTGAAAATGTAAAGGGAATAGAGACACATGCTGTTGGAGTTCCTTATATATACAAAAATGTTGAAATCGTTAAATAAAGAGAGATAGTATTTCATCTAAACACATTATGGTTTTATACCATAATGTGTTTGTTTATAGTATTTAGAAAGTAGGAGGGATATATGGACAAATCAACATTTAAATATATTGCTAAGAGACTAGCAATGTCAGGTGTTACACTTGTGATAATAGTATTTGTACTATTTGTAATGCTAAAACTTATGCCAGGTACACCGTTTAATGATGAAAAGTTAACAGAAGTACAAAAAACATTAATATATGCAAAATATGGATTCGATAAGCCTATATGGGAACAATTTATAACGTACTTTAAACAGATGATTACAGGGGACTTTGGTATTTCTTATGGTATAGCCAGAAATCTACCTGTAGCAAATTTAGTTGGACCTCGTATAGCAATTAGTTTTGGTATAGGTCTAGCAGCAGTAATAGTAGGTACAATAGTAGGTATTATATTGGGGATATTTGCAGCTATTAAGCGTAAAACAGTTTGGGATTCTATATCTACTATAGTTGCAGTTTTCGGAGTTAGTATTCCATCCTTTGTTGTATGTTTGATTTTACTTATAGTATTTGGAGTAAAAATACCTGCTCTACCTATACTATATAACTCTTCTCATCCAATAAGGTCATCTATTATACCAGTAATAGCTCTTTCATTTTCAGTAATTGCTAATGTGGCTAGATTTACTAGAAGTGAAATGATTGAAGTTTTAGGTAGTGAGTATATAAATTTGGCAGAGTCTAAAGGCTTAGATAAAAATGTATTAATAAAAAGACATGCACTTAGAAATACTTTAGTACCTGTAATAACAGTATTAGCTCCTATTTTGGTTGCCCTTATGACAGGAAGTATGGTAATAGAGCAAATATGTGGCATACCAGGACTTGGAAGTTTATTAGTGCAATCAATAACAGTAAATGACTACAATGTTACAATGGCAGTGGCTTTTATATATAGTGTTATGTACGTTGTAATAATGCTAATAGTTGATATTTTATATGGAGTAATAGATCCAAGAATAAGACTAGGAAAGGAGAGTAGCAATGAATAACGATAATTATGAGTTTTTAAGTGACGATTTTGAGCTAGTGGGAGATAAGCACGATATATATAAAGATGAAGTATTACCTGATACACCATTTTTCAAAGATGTAATGAATAGATTTATAGACAACAAAGGGGCAATGGTTGGAGGTATATGTATTTTAATTATTGTACTTCTTGCTATTGTTTGCCCTATGACTAGTAAGTATGAGTTTGACAAAGTATCAACTAAGGAACAATCAATGCCACCTAGAGTTCCTATTGTAGAAAAAATAGGAATACTTGATGGTGAAGCTAACAATAACAATAAATATGATAAACCAGAGTTTAAAGATACCTATCATTATTTTGGAACTGATACATTAGGTCGTGATTTATGGACTCGTGTATGGTCTGGTTGCAGAATTTCATTATATGTTGCTATAGCTGCCGTATTTATAGATATATTTATAGGAATGATATATGGGCTTATTAGTGGTTACTTTGGAGGATTTGTAGATAATATAATGCAGCGTTTCCAAGAAATTGTAAATAGCATTCCTAGCTTAGTAATATTAGTACTTTTAATGCTTGTATTTAAACCTTCTTTATATACAATAATCTTAGCACTTATGCTGACAGGATGGATAGGAATGGCTCGTATTACTAGAGCTCAAGTTTTGAAAATAAAGGAGCAAGAATTTATATTAGCATCTAGAACTCTTGGAGCGGGTCACTTTTTTATAATATTTAAAGAAGTTTTGCCAAATATATTTGGTCAATTAATAATAATGTCAATGTTCTCTATACCAAATGCTATATTCTATGAAGCCTTCCTTGCCTTTATAGGGCTAGGTATACCAGCACCTACAGCTTCACTTGGAACACTTATAAATGAAGGATATAAATCTATATTAGTATCTCCATATATGGTTGTTATTCCAGTTATTATACTTGCTATTTTAATGTTAAGTTTTAACCTTATGGCTGATGGACTTAGAGATGCCTTTGACCCTAAAATGAAAGAAATGTAGGTGGTGAATATGAAAAAACAAAGAGTATTAAAAATTAGAGATCTTTCAATATCTTTCAAAACAGGAAGAGGAGTGGTAGATGCCATTCGTGGTATTAGACTTGACTTGTTTAAAGGAGAAACTTTAGCAATAGTTGGAGAATCTGGTTCTGGTAAGTCAGTAACCACAAAGGCTATAATGGGAAATATAAGTTCTAATGGAGTAATAAAAAGTGGCTCTATTGAGTTTACTTATGATAAAGAAAATGACAGTAACTTAGTTACTGAAGATATAGTTAAACTAAGTAAAAAAGAAATGTGTAAAAACATATGTGGTCGTCGTATTGCCATGGTATTTCAGGACCCTATGACAAGTTTAAATCCTACAATGACAGTAGGTAAGCAAGTAATGGAGGCTATGATATACCATCATCATTTATCAAAACAAGAAGCCTTTGATAAATCAGTGAAACTTCTAGAAGAAGTAGGAATTACAGATGCTAAAAAGCGTATGAAAAACTATCCTCATCAATTAAGTGGAGGAATGCGCCAAAGAATAGTAATAGCTATAGCTCTTAGTTGTGAGCCAGAAGTATTAATTTGTGATGAGCCAACAACAGCATTAGATGTAACTATACAAGCGAAAATTCTTGAACTAATAAAGAAAATACAAGTTGAAAGAAATTTATCTGTAATATATATCACCCATGATTTAGGGGTAGTGGCTAAGGTTGCAGACTACGTGGCGGTTATGTATGCAGGTAAGATTATAGAAAAAGGAAATATAGAAGAAGTATTCTATGACCCAATGCATCCATATACTTGGGGTCTACTTAGTGCAATGCCAGACTTAGAAACAGAGGATGATGAACTTTATACAATACCAGGCACACCTCCAAACCTAGTACAAAAGATAGAAGGAGAAGCATTTGCACCTAGAAATTTATATGCATTAAATATTGACTATAGAAAAGAAGCACCTATGTTTAATGTAGGAGGATCACATCGTGTAGCAAGCTGGCTATGTCATGAAAAAGCACCTAAAATAGAAATGCCAAAGTCTTTAGAAAAACGCCTACTTAAAATGAGAAAGGAGGCTGGGCTAAGTGAGTAATGTAGAACCTCTATTAGTAGTAGAAAATTTAAAGCAGCACTTTAGAGTAAATAGAAAATTTACAGTAAAAGCAGTAGATGGTGTATCTTTTAAAATATATCCTGGTGAAACTTATGGTCTAGTTGGAGAATCTGGCTCTGGTAAGTCTACAACTGGAAGAAGCATAATCAGATTATACAAACCAACCTCAGGAAACATAATATTTAATGGTAAAAACATATCAGGAAAAATGAGCAAAGAAGAATTAAAGGTTCTTAGAACAAAGATGCAAATGATATTCCAAGACCCTATGGCATGTCTAAATCCTAGAAAAAAGGTATTAGATATAATAGGTGAGGGATTAGATATTCATAATATGTGCTCATCAAAAGCAGAGCGTGATGAGAAAGTGTATAAAATACTTGAAAAAGTAGGATTAAGTAAAGAACATTCGCTTAGATATCCTCATCAATTTTCAGGAGGACAAAGACAACGTATAGGAATAGCTAGAGCACTTATAATGGACCCAGATTTAATAATAGCAGATGAAGCTATATCTGCACTAGATGTGTCTATACAAGCACAGGTAGTAAACCTTATGAGAGAAATACAAAAGGAAACAAATACAGCATTTTTATTTATAGCACATGATTTGAGTATGGTTAAGTATATATCTGACAGGATAGGGGTGCTTCATTTAGGGTATCTAGTGGAGACTGGAACTACAGAAGAGATATTCTCTAATCCTATACATCCATATACTAAGTCACTGCTTAGTGCAATACCTTCTCCTAATCCACTAGTAGAGAAAAATAGAGTATCATTCAACTATGATGCAAAAGAAGAAGGGGTAGACTATTCAAAAGGAAAGGAACACTTAATAGAGGGTACACATACGGTTTTAGCAACTAATGAACAATTAGAAAAATGGATACCACGAAATGTTATTTATTAAAATATAGTATAATTAGTATATAATGACCGTGAATAGGGTACTTATAGAGGTATGTCTACAAGATTAAATGTAGGTGGGACCTATATAGGTACCCCTATTTACTAACAATATTTATATATTGCTTATAAATTAATACAAATTTATCTTATTAGGCCAAGGTTCATTACGTGATATACTCCATGTTTTATCTATATATTGAGTAGTATAGATTTGTTCTACTATATGAAAATAATAAGAACCTTTTAGGGTTACATAATAGCCATTAGAATCTTCCACTAGTAGCCCAAGTAGTTTAGCTATAAATAATTCTAAAAAATAATCTTTCTTAAGGTCACTTCTAAACATATTTTTATAATCTTTCTTACTCAATTTCATATTGTATACATTCCAAAATAACCAATAAGATTTCCTAGAAAATTTAGTGAAATTTAATACTAGAGCACAGGCGAACTCATTGTTATCAATACTTCGTATGTATTCTTCGACTGAAAAAGTGTTTAGTCTGAACTTATCACCGAATAAAGAAGCAGCACCAGGCCCAAGTCCTATAAAGTTTTCTCTAGTAATAGAAGAATACTTCATAGTATTAGCCTTTGCAAAAGTCCATACAGAAGTTCTTTCTAAGCCTATTTTCTTAGATGTATTTACTAAATTGAATAACATTTCTTTTTTTTCTTTTCTTGATAAAGGCTTTCTTTCATTTTCGGCATAGGAAAAGTCTATGAAAGGGTAGGTAGATATCTGAGTAGCGCCGAGTTTAAAAGCTAGTTCTACATCTTCTACTAAATCATCTATATTTTGATTAGGTATACCAAAGATTAAATCTATGTCAATAGTATCGAAATTGAACTGTTTCAAAAGTTTAATTTTTTCTAATTCATTATCTGTACTTCTTCCCAAGTTTTGCAAACACTTAGAGTTAAAAGATTGTATACCTACACTTACCATTGTAAATCCTATATATTTTAATTTTACCAAAAGATCTTTCTTTATGTCGCTTGGATGCAATTCTATAGCAAGACTGCCTTTTATGTTAAAATATTTTTTTACTTCGTTAATTATTTCTTCTAAGTAATCAATAAGTAGCCCAGGAGTTCCTCCACCAAAATATAAAGATGTAATATCTTGTTTGCTATACCTTTGATTAGTCAGTTTAATTTCTTTCAATAAGGCTTCTTTGTATTGATAGGCTAAAGTTTCATTATATATAACTTTGTTGTAAGGGCAAAAGGGGCATATGCTTTTACAAAATGGTATATGTATGTACAATCCAAGGTTATTCTTATTATCTAGATGAACTAGGCTTAAATCATCATTGTCCTCGCATTTTATAAATTCAAAAGGTTTAAAGCTCCTGTTTAGTACAGGTCTTAATATATTAGTTATCATATAAATCTCCTAAACGTATTTTAAGTATGTTTTTAATGTTTCGTAGATTATTTTTATATTTCCACTAAATAGTAAAGAAAATTCTACAGCGAATAAATATCCACACTCATTACAAAGACCATCTATTTCAACACATCTTCCACATACAAATCTTTTTTTATTTTCTACTACTAAACATTGTTTGCAAGGTCTTGACCAATTACCATCTAAATAATAATCTAAGCCTGTAGGTAGATTAAATATTGGATAACCCTCTTTTATTAATCTCTTAATAGTGTCTACAACCTCTGATTTTTGTTCTCTTGTCAAAGATAAATCCTCAGTACCTTTGTAAGGTGTATGAAAATTGAAGGAAATACTTTTTAGATTTTTAGTTTCTTTAACAATATTACTTAGTTTTTCTATGTCTTTATAGTTTTTATTATTGATAGCCATATAAACACATATGTTGCTATCATTGGCTCTGTCTATATTATTAAAAATAGTATCAAATGTATCACCTCTTATGTAGTTGTGGTGATTTTTGTCTCCATCTATACTTAAAAATATAACATCAGCCTCACTGATATCTAAATCTATCGTGCCATTAGTAACAACATTAACAAGTTCAAATCCAATATCTTTAGCTTCTTTTATTAAATCCCTAACTGTTTTGTCATTATCCTTCCATAATAATGTTTCACCACCACAGAAAAATAATATCCTTACACCTTCAGCATATAAAGTTTCCATTTCTTGTTTTATATCACTATAAGGATGTATGATTTTATTAATATTATTAACAGCGCAGTGCTTGCAAGTCAGGTTGCAATAATCTGTAAGAATAATTGTGGCTAGAATAGGATGCGTGTTTTTGAAAAATATAGTTTGTAGTCCATATTTAGAAAAGTACAAAAAAGGTTTGAGTTTCATTATATTAGCCCCCCTAAAAAATAAATATTGTAATAAATTTCATCTATATTATTGACTTCAAGTATACTTTAAGTTGTAATATATGTAAATATAAGGAAAATATTTAAGGGGAATGTAAAAATGAAAAAAATAAAATTAGGAAACACAAACTTAGAAGTACCAGCAATTATATCAGGATGTATGAGACTAGATTCATTAAACGAAAAAGAATTAAATAGTTATATTAACCTTGCTATGGAATATGGTATGAACTACTTTGACCATGCAGATATATATGCAAAAGGGAAATGTGAAGAATTATTTGGTAACGTATTAAAAAATGATCCAAATATAAAACGTGAAAATATGATTATTCAATCTAAGTGTGGAATTAGAGATGGTTTTTATGATCAATCAAAAGATTACATAATATCGTCTGTTGAAGGTATACTTAAAAGGTTAAAAACTGAATATATAGATATACTATTAATTCATAGACCAGATGCATTAGTAGAGCCAGAAGAGGTAGCTGAAGCTTTTGATGAACTACAAAATAGTGGAAAAGTACGATATTTTGGAGTATCAAATCATAAGCCTATGCAAATAGAATTATTAAAAAAGTATATAAAACAAGATCTTATAATAAACCAACTACAATTTGGACTAGCAACAGCGAATATGGTGTCAAATGGTATAGAGGTAAATATGGACACAGATGGTGGAATTGATAGAGATGGAAGTGTACTTGATTATTGCCGTCTAAATGATGTAACAATACAAACCTGGTCACCGTTTCAAATGCCAGCGTGGAAAGGTACATTTATGGACGATAAATCATACCATAAGCTAAATAAGACATTAGAAGAATTAGCTAATAAATATTCTGTAAGTAAAACTACAATAGCTGCAGCGTGGATATTACGACATCCGGCTAATATGCAGTTGATAGCTGGAACAACGAAGGAAAAGCGTGTAATGGAAATAATAGATGCATGTGAGATTAATCTTACTAGAGAAGAGTGGTATACGTTGTATCTATCAGCAGGGAATATATTACCATAACAAAATATATATCATAATAATAAAGCCACTTCATTTAATAATAAAAATGAAGTGGCCGTATTATTGTATATCTAAGCATATTATATAACCTGAAGAAGACTATCCAAAGAGTTACATCTTAATAAGTCTTTCATTTTTTTTCTATCCTCAACAAATCTATTATAGACTTTTTCAGATATCGAAGGATCACCGTATACTCTCCAATTTTTAGTCTTATAAAACTTATAATTACCATAGCCCATAAATCCAACAACATCCTTTAATGGATATCCTAAGAATATACCGATTTCATGAGGGAAATCTTCAGAATGAAGCTTATCAACTAAGATACTAATATAATCATTAACATCATTAGTAGCAGGATAGCCTATAAATTTTAAAAAGTTAACACATTTCCTGTTAGATAACACATCAATCAAAGACTCTTCATTAAAAAATAATACTCTTACACCACCATCATATGTATTAATCACTTTATAAGAAATCTTCATACAACTTGAAAAGAAATTTTCTATTTTATTTAACTTATAGTCTTTTAGACCATCTTTTGTAGATATATTTAATATTTCGGATGGTTTTGAACCTAAAATCACAGGTCCTAGTACCTCTAAAACCCAAGTTATATATGATGAATTTGATTTATTTTTACAACAATTATTATTACATGTATAATTCATAATTACCTCCTGTTATTGAAAATCATTATCGTTAACAATATGATAACATAAATGAAAATCATTATCAAGTAAATATAATAAATAGTTATTAACAAATAAAGGTATTAAATATCATTTATAAATAGTTACAAAACAGACAAAATATGTTAAGGTTAATAATCAATAAAAATCTAAAGAAGGTGTAAATATGAAAATACTAATAGATGGAGATGGATGTCCAGTAATAGCTAATACTATTAAAATAAGTAAAAAATATAATATAGATGTAATTGTGCTATGTGATACATCACATAATTTTTCTAAATATAATGTAGAGACAATAGTAATATCAAAGGGGGCAGATTCTGTAGATTTTGCACTAGTAAATAAAGTCCAAAAAGGTGACATAGTAGTAACGCAAGACTACGGGTTAGCTGCTATGGTGCTATCTAAGGGTGGATACCCTATAAATCAAAATGGGCAAGTATACAATAATGAAAATATAGATATGCTATTATTTACAAGACATCTATCTAAAAAAGTAAGAAATTCAGGTCAAAGAGTAAAAGGACCTAGGAAAAGAGAGAAAGAAGATGATATTAGATTTGAGAAAAGTTTAGAAAAATTAATAGAAAGAGTGGTTAAATAACCACTCTTAAGTATTTTACTATTCTTTACCATATTTATTAATTCTTTTTATATAAAATAAAATCATTATAACCGTTCCAATAAGGCCATCAATCATATCTACCATAGTATCATTAAGTCCGCCAGCTTGAGTATTCATACCTAATAAATTATCTATAGAAAATTCACATATTTCCCATAGGCTAGCAACACCCATACTAAACATAAATAAGTAGATTATAACAAATAACTTACTAACGTTTAAATCATCTTTATTAGTAATAAGTAAAATATTAAAAGCGATAGCTACAGCAATAAATCCTGACCATATATGTAAAAAGTCATCATAGCCATTAATCAAACCATAAAATCCATAGCATGTTCCCAGTATAGTTGAGAAAAATAAAAATAAATCAGATACAATGCTAAGTCCATCAGTTCTTATAATAGATTTTCTTCTTAAATAGCCAAGTACAAGGCTACCTATAAAACAGAAAGCACACAATAGAACATTTAGTAGATTTAAATCTATAGTTAAAAAATATAATCCTGATAAAGCATAAATAACTCTTAAAATAATATTAAAAATTTTAATCAAATATATCCCCTCCAAATTTAGTTATATAATTATTATTAATACTTAATTATTATTAGATACATTTTATAAAAATATAAGAAAATAATATATACAAATGTATAATTATTTTAAGTCAAAATAAAATATATGTAAATAGTATAAAATATATGCAAATATACAAGATACAATTTGTTAATAAAAAATGATTAACAAAAACATAGTAGCTATACTATAATGATTAGTGGGGCGTTAATAAATTTATAAATTATATTTTTATATAGAAGAGTTTGAGGGGGAGCTACAATGAATCATGAAAAAGAATGGGAAGAAATAATTAATGATGTAAACTTAATGAACAAGGAAAAAGGAAAACTTGCACTACTTTGCGGATTACCGATACTATTAGCATTTTTTATGTCAACAATGATTAGTTTATATTAAGATCAACAAAACTATCATTTACAAATACAACATAATCAAAACATCAGTATAAGAATTAAAATATATAAACAACAGAATCTACATAATAAAATAAGTGACAGGGAATGACTAATAATAAAGCATAAATAGTGTATTCACTGATAAATATATATAAATTAAGAAGAAGGTGTAAATAAACACCTTCTTCTTAATTTATATATATTTAGTTTGTAGTTGGAGGTGTATAAACTCTAGTTGCTAATTCGTCATCTAACATATATAATGCTGCAGGGTTATCAATACATCTTTTAACTTTCTTTAGAATAGTAGTGAAATTATTTTCTTCTTCAACTTGCTCATCTATAAACCATCTAAGTAAGCTTATTGTAGCATGTTCCTTTTGTTCGTTAGCTAAATCAGCTAAATCATATATTCTACGAGTGACTTCTTGTTCGTGCTCTAGTCCTTTTTGGAAAACATCAGCAACATTATCGAAGCTTTGGTTAGGTTTGTCAATAGCATAGTGCTCTACATTACCATCCTTTTGAAGTATATAATCGTAAAATTTCATAGCGTGAAATAATTCTTCCTGAGCTTGAACTCTAAAGAAATTAGCAAATCCACTTAAGTCTAGTGACTCTACAAATGATGCCATTGCTAAATATGAATAAGATGAATAAATTTCAAAATTAAATTGGTCGTTTAACGCTTTCTCTAATTCTTTACTTAACATCAAAACACCCCTTTTATAATAATAGATACAATATAAGTATAATTTTAATCAAAATAAATAGCAATAAATACTTATGTTATTGAATTTAACTAATTTGAATTTAAGAATAATGACAAATTTTATCATCAATTTATCTTATGGATTATTAATAAAAAAATACAAATACTATGAAACATAAAAGTAAATATTATTAGTCAAGAAAAAGCATGAAAGGATAAAGACATAATGAAAAAACTAAAACGAATGTTATTAGCGGTATTATCAATGACAATAGTTATGGGATGCAGTTTAAAAAGTCCTAGTAATGTGGTAAAAGAACATTTTGAAGAAATAAAAAAAGAACGATCTGAGCAAGAAGTACAGTATATTACTGAAGAAACAAAAGTAAATGATATGATGGATGAAGCAAAACTATTATATTTAAATGAAATAAACATAAAAATACTATCTGAAAATATTAAAGAAAATAAGGCAACAGTTGGAATAAAACTTACAGGTTTAAATATGGCTAATATGTATATGGAAATACAAAAAGAATCATTAGGTAGCTCATTTGGAAAAGGTGAAATATCAAAAGAAAGATTAAGCAAAGGATTTTTAGAAAAAGCAATGCTAGAAGAACCAGAGACTAGATATGGTAAAATTAATTTAAGCAAGATAGATAAAACTTGGACAGTAGACATAGACTTTGATTATAAAAATTTAGTATATGGAAGTTCAGATATACCCGTTATTTCTAACAATATTGTAACTAACAAAATTAGATTTATGCCATAGTATATATTAGTATGCTATAGGGGGGAGAAATATGCATAAATCAAAAGTAGTAGCAATAGCAAGTGTAGTTTTATTAGTAGCACTAATAATAGTTGGAATAATAAGTTTTAGGTTTAGTCAGGAAATTAAGAAATTAGAGTTAGAGGTTGATAGAGGTACAAATATCAACAGATCTTTAAAATTAGAAAATGAAAAGCTAAAAGATCAAAATGAATTAACTGATGAGTCACTTAAAGAGCAAAAAGATAAACTACAAAAATACCAAAACTTATTAGAATCCACAATAAAAGAAAATGATAAAATATACGCTGATTTAAATACTACTATTAAAGACAACAAAACAACTATAGAAAACTTGAAAAAAGAGATAGAAACATTAAAAAATACAGTAGCTAAAAAAGATATTGAAATAACAGATTTGAAAAAATTATTGAATACAGAACAATCAAATAACAAGATAATAAGTGAAAGGTTACAAACTGCAATAAAGGATGCAGAGGCGATTTTAACCTTTGTTAATAATAAAATAGAAGAAAATAAAGATAATCAAGTTGTAGTAAATATCTTAACAGAGATTAAAACTGATTTAGAGCCAATTATAAATAATGATTAAATAAATAACCCTGTCAAAATATTGACAGGGTTTATATAGTCTATTCTAAATTTAATTTTTTATCTAGGATAAATTTAGTAGCAAAGAATAGTATAGCTAGAATAATAGCATTAAATAAGATAGCGATCAAAATACCATTATTAACTAAACTAGTAATACCAGAGACCACATCATTGTTAATCTGTAAGAGAAGATTTTCTCCATTAACTCCCATATATAAACCAGCAACTAAGTTTTGAATAAATGAAAATACAACATTAATTCCAATAAAACTTATAAAAGATGCTAAGTTTCTATGCTTATTGAAAGTTGGTAATTGCCCCATAGATAATGCTAAATAAACACTAAATATAAATATAGAATAACTTAAAAAAGCAAGTAAAAACATACTCATTATAAAACGGAATTCTGCTCCATATAGTAATAAATTAAATAGTTCCATAATAGATCCAAGCCAAGATATAAAATCAAATCCACCCTCTAAAAATAAAGGAACAAGTGCAATTAAGAAAAAAGCAACAAAAGCAATAATTCCACTTAAGATAGTCCATAAAAGAGCAACTAAGTATTTAGAAAACAAAACAGAAGTATTACCTATAGGTAGAGTAAACATTAAATACCCTTCATCACCTAACAGATTTTTACTAAATCTTTGAACTATAACAATAATAGTTATTACAAATAAAGCTATTATTAGTGCTCCAAATATCATAGTAAGAAGTCCTTGTATTTTAAATAAATCTGAATTTATAGAAAAACCATTTATAAGAGCAACTACTAATATAGTAATATAAAGAGGTAAAAATACCCTCGCAGTAGATTTAAATTCATATTTTAATAATTTACCTAACATTTAAACTCCTCCCTAAATAAAGCATCTATAGATTTTCCTTTTTCTTCTCTAATATCTTCAACATTACCCTGAAGTACAATGTTACCATTATAAATAAATATCACATCATCACAAACATTCTCAATTTCGCTTATAAGATGAGTAGCTATAAGTAAAGTACTATTCTCGCAATAGTTAGATAGAATAGTCTTTAATATAAAGCTTCTAGCAGCAGGGTCAACACCTCCAATAGGTTCATCTAGTATATATAAATCAGCTTTTCTAGACATAACCAAAATAAGTTGAACCTTCTCTTTAGTACCCTTAGACATAGTCTTTAATTTTTCATTAGCATTAATTTTTAGACTATCTAACATACTATGAGCCTTATTAATATCAAAATCATCATAAAAATCATTAAAAAATGCTAGTAAGTCCTTTACCTTCATCCAATCATTTAAATAAGTTCTCTCAGGTAAATAAGATACAATTTTTTTAGTTTGTATAGAAGGATTAATACCATTGATTAGTATTTCACCGCTATTAGGATGTAAAAGTCCATTTATTAATTTAATTAAAGTACTCTTACCACTACCATTAGTACCAAGTAATCCAATTATTCTACCTTTAGGAATATCAAGGTTCATATTTTTTATAACTTCTTTATTGCCGTAGTTTTTATTTAGTGATTTAATTTCAACAATATTTTCCATTACTCCATCTCCTTTAAATTTTTAAGTATTATATCTGCTAAATCTTCTTTTTTATAGCCAAGTTTAATAAGCATATTAAATAACTCAGTAATCTCTATCTTTGCCATTTCTTCTCTTAAATGAATGATAATTTCTTGATTATCAGTTACAAATCTTCCGCTAGTCCTTTGAGAATAGACAAAATTATCTCTTTCAAGTTCAGATAAAGCCCTTTGCATTGTATTTGGATTAACTTCAAAATCAAGAGCTAAATCTCTAACAGACTTTAATTTAGAACCAACAGGAAGTTCTCCTGATATGATATTTAACTTTAGTATGTCAACTATCTGAAGATAAATAGGTTTATTGTTGTTAAATTCAAAAGTCACATAAACACCTCCGTACTATTGTATTAGTTGCTTAATACAATAGTATGAGGTTTATTCAAAAATGTCAACCCTGTTTGAAATATAGTATTAAAAGAATTAAAAGAAAAATATGTATATAAATGTTGACAAAAAATAGAATAATATATATAATAAATTAAAAATACATAAAATAAATAATTTTTAAACAATTAATAACAAGGAGTTTTTATAATGAATACTAATATAAATCTAATTAACAATGCACAATTAAATAAGTATTACTTTAGCTATTGGAGATAGGTTTGTATTTATGAGATAAATGAGCATCATAGATACAAACCGAAATGTTTGTATCTATGATGGCTAAAGTTAATTTTGTTATGCTAAATGCCACATAGATAATCACTATGTGGCATTTTTGTAATCCTAGGCACACTACTAGCCACATAGTGAAATACTATGTGGTATTTTTTATATTAAAATAGATAAAATAAAACAATGAGGTGTGATTATGAGTAAAAATAAAGATATTTTAATAATTGGATTTGCGTTATTCTCTATGTTTTTTGGAGCTGGAAACTTAATATTTCCCCCATTTATAGGAATGACTTCTGGGAGTAGTTGGTTAGTAAGTTTCTTAGGTTTTGTAATTGCAGATGTAGGTATTATACTATTATCAATAAATGCAATAGCTAGAGCAGGTTCTTTCCAAAATGTAGTAGGTAGAGCTGGTAAAAAATTTGGAATTACTCTTGAAGTAATTATGATGTTATGTCTTGGGCCAATATTAGTAATACCAAGAACTGCAGCAACAACATTTGAAATGAGTATAATGCCATTATTTAATTCAGTAAATCCAGTGTTGTTCTCAGTAATATTCTTTGGATTAACATTTATATTAACAATTAGACCTACAAAGGTTATGGATATAATAGGTAAGTTCTTAACGCCGGTATTATTAATAGCATTAGCTATGTTAATAGGTAAGGGTATACTATCTCCAATTGGTGAACTAAACACTGATATAAGTAATGATAATTTATTTGTAACTGGATTAACGCAAGGATACCAGACAATGGATGCATTAGGATTAGGTGGAATAACTGCACTTATAATGACTTCATTAATAAGTAAAGGGCACAAAGACAAAAAAGAAAATGCTAACTTAGCATTAAAAGCAGCGATAGTCGCGGGAATAGGACTAGTATTAGTATACGGAGGACTGGCATACTTAGGAGCGACAGTTTCAACTATGTACGATGCAACTGTATCTCAAACAACTCTATTAGTAAACATAACAAATCATCTATTAGGAAAGTCAGGTATGATATTACTAGGTATAATAGTAGCATTTGCATGTTTAACAACGGCAATAGGATTGACATCAGTAACAGCTAAATATTTTGAAGATGTAACTAACCAAAAACTAAAATACACTCACTTGGTAACAATAATATGTGTATTTAGTGCAGTAGCATCGAATTTAGGAGTGGAGAAAATAATAGCAATAGCAGCACCTATCCTAACAGTAATATATCCTGTATCGATATTATTAGTAGTAATGAGTACATTTAAAAAAGTATTCATAAGTAACAACGTAGTAAAGTGTGCAGCATACGCTACATTAGGAGTGAGTTTATTAACAGTAGTAGATAGTTTAGGTGTAAGTATAAGCTTTGTGCATAAGTTACCATTAGCAAATATAGGCTTTAACTGGATAGTTCCAGCTATACTAGGAGGTATAATAGGAAAAGTACTATTAAAACAAGATAATATAAGTATAAATGAAAATAGAGCATCTTAATAAAAGATATAGGGGGAGTATGAACTCGCCCTATTTTTTTGAGCCTAAGATGAAATAATCATATATACAAACATAAATTATTTGAAAAACTTTCTTATAATGTATAGACAGATATATATATTGTGTAGATAATAAAATTAAGAGAATAAATAATATTGAGGTGAAAAAATGGCGGAACCAATATATAAAACGATTGAAAATTATATTAAAGAGTTAATAAACTCAAAAACATTAAAGCAAGGTGACTTAATACCATCAGAAAAACAACTTAGTGAAGAATTTGATGTAACAAGAATGACAGTAAGATCAGCTCTTAACAACTTAGTAAAAGAAGGATATATAACAAGAAGAAGGGGGATCGGTAGTATAGTACTAGGATGTAAAATATATGATAATATATCAGCAATAAGTGGATTTACAAAAGAAATGAGTAATAAAGGTTACAAAGTATCAAATGCTGTAGAAGGATTAAAAATAGTTGAAGCAGATGAAGAATTAGTTAATAACTTAAATCTATTGCCGGGAGAAAATGTGTGGGAGATAAAAAGAATAAGATTAGCAGATGATATAAAAGTATCATATATGGTGACATATATGCCTGTTAAGTTATTTCCTAATTTAAATAAAAAACACTGTGAAGGTTCACTATATGAATATATAGAACAAAGTTGTGGATACAAAATATCTGTATCAGAAAGAGCAGTAGAAGCGGTAATATCAGATGTAGAACTAGAAGAAATACTAGATTTAAATAAAAAAGAACCAATATTATACATAAAACAAACGTGTAGAATAGATACAGGAGAAGTATTTGAATATTCTCATACATATCATTATGGATATACGTTGACATTAAATGCAGTTTCAAATTAAAATTGGGAAATGTTGTTATGGAATAAGTGTTAGGAAAATATTTTCATAAAAATAAAAAAAGGTATTGCAAATGTATATACATTTAATATATAATCAAATTGTAAAGGAAATGTATATACATTTACAATGAATGTAAACATAATAAGATAAATTAAAAAATAATGTATAGACATTTTAAAACTATAATTAAACGACCTAAATAAGGGGGGAAATGGGATGAATATAATGTTAGCTTGTTCAGCTGGTATGTCTACAAGTTTATTAGTAACAAAAATGGAGACTGCAGCCAGGGAAAACGGTATAGAGGCTAAGATATGGGCGATACCTGAATCTAATATGGGTGCAGAAATAGACAAATGTGATGTTTTACTTCTTGGACCACAAGTAAGATTTATGCTATCTAAAGCTACAGAGATAGCTAAGCCACATAATGTACCAGTAGAAGTAATAAATATGATGCATTACGGAACATGTAATGGGGAAGCAGTATTAAATAGGGCAATGGAGTTACATAACTCTAAATAATAATTACTTAAACACAGGAGGAAGATTGAGATGGAAAAATTCATGGGCTTTATGGAGCGTTATTTAGTTCCAGTAGCTGCTAAGTTTGGTTCTCAAAGACACTTAGTAGCAGTAAGAGATGGTTTCGTTGGTATGATACCAATAGCAATGATAGGGGCGTTTGGTTCTTTATTAAAGAACTTACCATTTGCACCATATCAAGACTTTTTAGCTAATACTACTATAGGAGGACACATAGCTTCAGTTGGTGGAAACTTATGGTGGGGATCATTAGCATTAATGTCATTATTCTTAGCAGTATCAGTAGCATATGCACTAGCTAATTCTTACAATGCAAATGCATTACAAGCAGGTCTTATAGCATTATGTTCATTATTAATATTAACTCCTCAAACTATGGAAATCGCTCAAGAAGGAGCTGAAGCAGTAGTTGGTTGGGGTGCAATACCTTGGGGATATGTTTCTACAAATGGACTATTCACTGCAATGGTAGTTGCATTAATATCTACAGAAATATTTGTTAAGTTATCAAATGTATCAGCATTAACTATAAAAATGCCAGATAGTGTACCACCAGCAGTTTCAAGATCATTTGCAAAATTATTACCAGGATTAATAGCAATAACAGTAATGGCAATAATAGGTGTGGCAGTATCAACTTTATCTGATGGAAGATTTGTAAACGATTTATTACAAGAGTACTTAGCTAAGCCATTAACAGGTGTAGCAGATTCATTAGGTGGAGCAATAGTAGTTGTACTATTTGTTCATATATTATGGATATTTGGTTTACACGGTGCTAACATAGCGTTACCAGTTATATCTCCAATATTAATGGAATTAGGTGGAAAGAACGTTGAATTAGCAGCAGCAGGAGCTACAGAAGGATACAGTGTATTTGCAGGAGCATTCCTTGATGCATTCGTATATATGGGTGGAGCTGGAGTTTGTATAGGTTTAATAATAGCGTTAATAATAGCAGGTAGAAGACGTAAAGATATGATAGCTTTAGGTGGACCTCCAGCGTTATTCAACATAAATGAGCCTATAATGTTCGGTATGCCAATAGTATTAAACCCAATGTATATGGTACCATTTATATTAGCTCCAGTAGTATGTGTTATAACATCTTACTTTGCAATATCAACAGGTCTTGTACCTCCGGTAATAATGCCAACTATACCTTGGATAACTCCACCAATATTCAGTGGTGTTATAGCAACAGGAAGTATAATGGGTGGAGTATTAGCAGCAGTTAATATAGTATTATCTGTTCTTGTATATATACCATTTGTTATGGCTGATGAAAGAATGGCTAAAAAACAATTAGAAAAAAATGCTTAATATAATGTATTAAATAATTCTATTTAGAATTTATAATATAGCCATTGGTATAAACGCCAATGGCTATTATTTATACTAATATAAATTTTAAAGATATAAAGGAGGGGTGAAAATGGATGAACCAATATACAAAACAATTGAAAATAATATAAAAGAACAAATAAACTCAGGTGAGTTAAAAGAAGGAGACTTAATACCTTCAGAAAATGAGTTATGCCAAACTTTTGATGTAACTAGAATGACTGTAAGATCAGCACTAAATAATTTGGTTAAAGAAGGTTATATAACAAGAAGAAGAGGTGTTGGTAGTATAGTTATAGCTAATAAAATATATGACAATATATCAGCTATAAGTGGATTTACTAGAGAAATGAAAGCAAAGGGATTAGATGTATCAAACATTGTAGTTAGTTTAGAAGTTGAACAGGCAAATAAAGAATTGGCGAGTAAGTTAAATGTTAGTGTAAATGATAATATTTGGGTGATAAAAAGAATAAGATTAGCTAATGATATAAGAATGTCTTATATGATAACGTATATGCCGTTAGCTATGTTTCCTAATTTAACTAAAGAAGATTGTGCAGGGTCATTATATGAATTCGTAGAAAATACAAGTAGAATGAAAATATCAATTTCAGAAAGACAAGTAGAAGCAATCATATCTAATAAAGAATTACAAAAACTACTAGACATAGAAGAAAATCAAGCATTACTATGTATAAAACAGGTGTGTAGGCTAGAGAATGGACAAATATTTGAATACTCTCATACGTATCATCATGGATACACACTAACATTAAATGCTGTATCTAATTAAAAATAGGAATGAAATGTATATACAACCGAATATATATTAATAAATATTCAGTGTATATATATTTCAAATGATATTAAACTTATATACAACAAAAAAACATTAAAAATTTTCAAAAAAGTTGTTGCGAATGTATATACATTCAATATATAATTTAAGTAAATAGTGAATGTATATACATTTGGAAAACGTTTTGTAATATTGGGGATAATAGTTGTACAAATGTATATATATATATGGAATTATAGAGTTATTGAAATATTTGTAAGGGGGGAGATTACAATGAAAATAATGCTAGTTTGATGATGCATTATGGAACATGTAATGGGGAAGCCGTACTGAACAGAGCAATAGAGTTATATAATTCTAAATAAATAATTTAATAGGGGGATGCAATCATGGAAAAATTTATGGGATTCATGGAACGTTATTTAGTTCCAGTAGCTGCTAAGTTTGGTTCTCAAAGACACTTAGTAGCAATAAGAGATGGTTTTGTTGGTATGATACCAATAGCAATGATAGGAGCATTTGGTTCTTTATTAAAGAACTTACCATTTGCACCGTATCAAAACTTTTTAGCTAATACTACTATAGGAGGACACATAGCATCAGTAGGTGGAAACTTATGGTGGGGATCATTAGCATTAATGTCATTATTCTTAGCAGTATCAGTAGCATATGCACTAGCTAACTCTTATAATGCAAATGCATTACAAGCAGGTCTTATAGCATTATGTTCATTCTTAATATTAAGTCCACAAGTTATGACTGTAACACCAGAAGGTGGGGAAGCAATAGTAGGTTGGGGTGCTATACCTTGGACTTATGTTTCTACAAATGGACTATTTACTGCAATGGTAGTTGCGTTAATATCTACAGAAATATTTGTTAAGTTATCAAATGTATCAGCATTAACTATAAAAATGCCAGATAGTGTACCGCCAGCAGTTTCAAAATCATTTGCAAAATTATTACCAGGATTAATAGCAATAACAGTAATGGCAATAATAGGTGTAGCTGTATCAACTTTATCTGATGGCAAATTTATAAACGATTTATTACAAGAATACTTAGCTAAACCATTAACAGGTGTAGCAGATTCATTAGGTGGAGCAATACTAGTTGCATTATTTGTTCATGTATTATGGATATTTGGTTTACACGGTGCTAACATAGCATTACCAGTTATATCTCCGATATTAATGGAATTAGGTGGAAAGAATGTTGAGTTATTAGCAGCAGGAGCTACAGAAGGATATCATATATTTGCAGGAGCATTCCTTGATGCATTTGTATATATGGGTGGATCAGGGGTTTGTATAGGTCTTGTAGTAGCATTAATAATAGCAGGTAGAAGACGTAAAGATATGATAGCTTTAGGTGGACCACCAGCACTATTTAATATAAATGAGCCTATAATATTCGGTATGCCAATAGTATTAAACCCAGTATATATGATACCATTTATATTAGCTCCGGTTGTATGTGTTATAACAGCTTACTTATCTATATCTTCAGGATTAGTACCTCCAGTAATAATGCCTACTATACCTTGGATAACTCCTCCAATATTTGGTGCAGTAATAGCAACAGGAAGTATAAAAGGTGGTATATTAGCAGCAGTTAATATAGTTTTATCAATTCTTATATACTTACCATTTGTTATGGCTGATGAAAGAATGGCTAAAAAACAATTAGAAAAAACTAATGCTTAATATAAATTTAGTTTAGTAAAAAATAGCCATTGGTATATATGCCAATGGCTATTATTCTTAATAAATCAGAGTAAAATTAGAATTTAATAAAAAAATATAGAAAATAGAAAATGTTTTCTTGAAATGTATATACATTTGATATATAATACAAATATAGAGTCAAATGTATATACATTTGAATAAAGCAAGTATATACTTTAGATATAAATAAAGGTAAGTAAATATATAGATTAGATAGGATGGTGGAGAGTATGAAAAACGGATTAAAGATAGTTACAATTGGGGGAGGATCTAGTTATACTCCTGAATTAGTAGAAGGATTTATAAAAAGAATAGCAGAATTACCTGTAAAAGAATTATGGTTAGTTGACGTTGAAGCAGGTAAAGAAAAGTTAGAAATAGTAGGTAACTTAGCAAAGAGAATGGTTAAAAAAGCTGGTCTAGATATGGAAGTTAACCTTACATTAGATAGAAGAGAAGCATTAACTGATGCAGATTTTGTTACTACACAGTTCAGAGTTGGATTATTAGATGCTAGAATAAAGGATGAAAGAATACCATTATCTCATGGAGTAATAGGACAAGAAACTAACGGACCAGGAGGATTATTCAAAGCTCTTCGTACGGTACCAGTAGTGCTTGATATAATAAAGGATATAGAAGAATTATGCCCTAACGCATGGTTAATAAACTTCACAAACCCAACAGGAGTTATAACAGAAGCTGTATTTAAATATACTAACTTTAAAAGATATATAGGTTTATGTAATGTACCTATAGGAGTAAGAAACGGTGTAGCAAAATTATTTGATGTAGATCATGATAGAATATATATGGATTTTGCTGGACTTAACCATATGGTATATGGGCTTAATGTATCACTAGATGGAAAAGATGTAACGAAAGAAGCTATAGATAAATTTGTAGATTCTAAAATAAGTATGGAGAACATAAAAGCAATAGACTTTAATGCGGAGTTTATTAAAGCATTAGGAGCTATACCTTGTCCATACCACAGATACTACTACAAGACTCAAGAAATGTTAGCTGATGAATTAGAAGAATTCAAAAAAGGTAAAACAAGAGCAGAAGTAGTTAAAGAATTAGAAGATCAATTATTTGAATTATATAAAGATGAAAACTTAGATATAAAGCCACCTCAATTAGAAAAAAGAGGAGGAGCTTACTACTCTGATGCAGCATGCAACTTAATATCTTCTATATACAATGACAAGAGAGACATACAAGTTGTTAATACATTAAACAATGGAGCTATAAGAAACTTCAGAGATGACCAAGCTGTAGAAGTAAGTAGTGTAATAACTAAAGAAGGTCCTAAGCCATTATCAGTAGGATACTTACCAGAAGCTACAGATGGATTAGTAAGCAACATAAAATCATTTGAATTATTAGCTGCTAAAGCAGCAGTATATGGAGACTATGAAAGTGCATTACTTGCATTATGTATAAACCCATTAATACCAAGTGATGATTTAGCTAAGGTAATATTAGACGAAATGTTAGAAGCACATAAAGAATTTTTACCTCAATTCAACAAGTAATAAGTAATTTAGGGGGAAGAAAAAATGACTAAGTTAATAGTAAATGCAGATGACTTTGGATTCTGTGAAGCGGTAAACTATGGAATAGTATCTGCTTACAAAAATGGAATAGTAAGATCAGCAACAACTATGGCTAATATGCCTGGATTTGAACATGCTATGGAACTTTTAAAGGAAAATGAAGGTCTTGGATGTGGTGTTCATATGACACTGAGCTGTTACAAGCCAGTGCTTGATAGTCATAAAACAATAGTTGATGAAAATGGAAAGTTCCATAGAAGAATAACTAATGAAGTGTTAGAAAAATTGGATTTAGATGAAGTATATGAAGAGTTCTGTGCTCAAATAGAAATGGTAAAAGCTAAAACAGAAATAACTCATTTAGATAGTCATCACCATGTTCATACATTAGAAGGGCTACGTCCTGTAATAGAAAAAATACTAAAAAAATATGATTTACCTATAAGAGGTGGATTTGAATATGACTTAGAGTATTCAAAGATAGTACCTATGGTAGATACATTCTACGGGGATAAAGTATCATATGAGTATTTTGAAGAAAACAAAGAAGAACTACAAAAATATGAAGTAGTAGATATAATGGCACATCCTGCGTATGTAGATGAATTTATATTAGAAACTACATCATATGCATTGCCAAGAACTAAGGAGTATAGTATACTAACTTCTAATGAAATAAAAGAATTTACAGAAAATAACTTTACTTTAAGTAATTATGGGGAAGTTTAGGAGGACAATAAAATGGATGAAAAAATATTTGAATTATCATTTGGTATAATAGGATACGCTGGAGAAGCTAAAGGATTAGCTTTTGAAGGTATAGCAGAAGCTAAAAAAGGAAATATAGAAGGAGCTAGACAAAAGTTAAAAGAGTCTAAAGAAGTAATAGTTCAGGCTCACAGACATCAGACAGAATTAATACAAAATGAAGCTTCTGGAAATAAGAACGAAGTAAGTGTTGTATTAATACATGCACAAGACCACTTAATGACTACTATGAACTACCAAATGTTAGCAGAAGAGTTTATAGATTTATACGAAAAATTAGAAAATAAGTAATGATATATAGCTGCTACTCGATTAATATTAATGGAGTAGCAGTTTTTTAATTATAATGATTAGTTTATATTATTTCAGTATCATCAAAAATAGTATTAGCTGCAACCCACTGACTAAATCTAACCTTAACAGCGAGACCATATAAGCCAAGAGTGAGAATTATCAATAGCCACCATAAGATCCAATGCCTAATAAGTTCTTTTGGATCACCAATAAACTTTAATCTTTTTCCACAGACAACCGTATGTTTACACCTAGCCTCTTGATTTATACAAAGTATCCAAGGATATGCAAATCCCAAGGTGATAACGCCTAAAAGTATACCTTTTATGTGATGAAGTATTGTATTTTTTACAGTGTTATCGAAGTAAGAATTATATTTTTTTTTATTGACAATAATTGTAGATTTTATATCCATTAAATCACAACCTTTCTATTTTTTTAAAAAATAATTGTAATGTAAATATATACATAGTATTTATACTCTACAAAAAAATATTATACATACTTAAAATAATTATTAGATTATAGAATGTCGATTTATAATAACCCATAGGGTGGGGCTGAATTTCTAAAAACTAAGGCTTATGCAATGAATAGAGTTAAGCTTTTGTTAAGTTTAATAGGATATTATAAAATAAGTATGTAGATTATAATTAAGGGGGGTTCAATTTGATAAAAATATTATTAGTAGAAGATAACAAAGAAATCAGTGGAAATATAGTAAGATATTTTAAAGATGAAGTGGAAATAGATTGTGCTTATAACGGAGAAGATGCTATAGATTTATTAAATTTATATACATATGATATAGCAATATTAGATTTAATGCTTCCAGAAATTGATGGAATGGGAGTTTTAAAATATATATCAAAGAAAAATTTAAACACAGGTGCAATAATATTAACAGCTAAAGAAGACCTAGATGATAAGTTGAAGGCTTTTGAAATTGGAGCCTATGATTATTTAACAAAGCCATTTTTTATGGAAGAACTAAGAGCTAGAATTAATGTAATCCTAAAAGCTATGGGTAAAATAAAAAAGCCTAATATATTAGAATTTAAAGATTTAACTATAGATATGAAGACTAAAAATATATGTATAGGTAATGAAAAGCTAGAATGCAATGAAAAATTATATAATTTATTAGAATACCTAGTGATAAACAAAAATGTGCTTTTGTTTAAAGAACAAATCTTTGATAATATATGTGGATATAATAGTGATGCATCTACAGACATAGTAGAAGTATATATGAGTAGACTTAGAAAACAGCTTAGACCTTTGGGATATGATAAATATATTGTAACTAAAAGGGGAATGGGATATATGTTAGATGAAAGTTTAGGGGACTAAAATGAAGAGAAAAGATATTTTTTATAAAACTCGTAGAAATATTATACTAATAAGTACATCGATAGTATTTTTATGTTTATTTGTATTTGTAGTTATTTTCCAAACCCTCTATATATCTAAAACTTTTAATGAAATAGATAAAGATATAATGAGACAAAAAATGATATTAGAAAAAGATATATTAAAAAAAACTCCTATAGACATACCTGATACAGAAGGTTTTACACAACGTAAACCAGATATTGTGCAGAGATTAAAGCCAAATGTAATTGTTATATTATACAAAAATGGAAATCCTGTAGCAATTACACCTAATGCATACTTTGTTGTTAATGAAATAGATAGTTTTAATATAGATAAATTAGATGAGATAGTAGATATAAAGGCTAATGGATATAATTTCAGAGGAATAAGATTTGGTGAAAACCAACTTGAGATTGAAATATTAATGAACGTAGATACTCAAATAGATTCTGTAAAAGGTGTTAAAAATGCCATATATATAAGTTTAGTAGCATTATTAATAGTAGCAATAATATTATCTAAAATACTTGCCAACAAGGTTATACAGCCAGTAAAAGAAGCTTACAATAAACAGGTATTTTTTGTACAAGATGCATCTCACGAAATGCGAACACCA